>JBAWBE010000534.1:0-11057 GCA_049589635.1 Terriglobales bacterium | reverse complement strand
GGTTATTACCTCGTGGGTGAGGGCGCCACGATTCTCTCGCAGAGGGTCGGGTATCATCCAACGTTTGGCGAACGCTTCCGCACGTTTTTGCGCCACCATCCCGACGAATTCCTTCTCGGCGGCATCGCCGTTTTAACGCTCGCCATTATTACTATCGCCGTTTGGCTGCTGACGCCGGTGACAACCCCGGCCGCGCTCGTTTTTCTTTCCATGCTGATTTTGTTGTTGCCGGCGTCGCAGGCCGCGGTTCAGTTGATGAACTACGTGGCCACCAATCTGCTGCCCGCGACTACTCTTCCAAAACTCGACTTCTCCAAAGGCATTCCCGACGACTGCCTGACGATGGTCGCGATTCCAACACTGCTGCTGAGCGAGGAACAGGTTCACACATTAATTGAAGATCTGGAGGTGCGTTACCTCGGCAACCACGACCGCAACATTCACTTCGCAATTGTCTCCGATCTGGCGGACGCGCATCAGCCTGCCTCGGAAGAGAACGCGCTGGTGGCGCTGTGTTCGAAGCTTATTACGGAATTGAATGAACGGTATGCCGCAAAGAAAACCGGATCGTTTTTTCACTTTCATCGTCACCGGGTCTACAACCCGCGCGAACGCCGATGGATGGGCTGGGAGCGGAAGCGCGGAAAGCTGCTCGATTTGAATCAACTGCTGCGCGGGCAATATGACAGTTTTCCAGTGAAGATCGGCGATCTTTCGATTCTTCCCTCGGTTCGCTACATCATTACTCTTGATTCCGATACTGAATTGCCCCGCGGTTCGGCGCACCGCATGGTTGGAGCGATCGCTCATCCTCTGAATCAGGCGATCATCGATCCCGTCAGCAATATCGTGGCTGCCGGATATGGCATTCTTCAGCCGCGCGTCGGCATCAGCGTGCAGAGTACCGCGCGCTCGCGACTGGCTGCGCTCTTTGCCGGAGAGACCGGGCTTGATCCATATACGCGCGCGATTTCCGATGTATATCAGGATTTATATGGGGAAGCGACCTTTGCGGGCAAAGGCATTTATGAAGTCGATACGATGTTCCGCACCCTCGACCGCCGCTTTCCGCGCAATTCTCTGCTTAGCCATGATCTGATTGAGGGCGCATATGCACGGGTCGGACTGGCCACCGACATCATCGTGATCGAGGACTATCCGTCGCACTACAGCGCTTACAACCGCCGGAAACATCGTTGGCTTCGGGGCGACTGGCAAATCGTGGAGTGGCTGACGGATCGCGTGCCGGATGAGTCCGGTGCGCGTGTCACGAATCCCATTTCGCTCGTTTCCCGCTGGAAGATTCTTGACAACTTGCGTCGCAGTCTGGTCGAGCCGGCAACTTTTACGCTGTTGTTGTTTGGCTGGTTCGTCATGGGTCATCCCGTTTTGTGGACTCTGGCGACGATTTGTATTTTGTTTATCCCGGCGTGGGTTGAACTTGCATTCGCAATAACGCGTGCCGTAATGGTGGGCAATTCGCGGGCTGCTCGTGAAGCTCTCGGCAACGTTTTCGCTTCACACTTCACGGCTCTGCTCACCCTCACGTTGCTTGCGCACCAGACACTGCTATCGCTGGATGCGGTGGTACGCGCGCTGGTCCGTCATTTGATTACCCGTGAGCGCCTGCTCGAGTGGGAAACGGCGGCCGAAGCGGAACTCGGAAATCGCGACACTCCGATTGACCGATATCTCAACTGGGTGCCGTTTCTGGCAATCGCATTGGGTTTGCTCATTTGGCGGACGCGCCCGCACTCGTCACTCCTCGCGGCGGTTCCAATTCTTGCTTTGTGGGTGTGCAGCAAGGGAATTGCGCTTTGGCTGAACGCCTCGCCGAGCGAGCCCCCGCCTGAAATCGCGCGAGGCGATGCGCGGCTGCTGCGCAGATCGGCTCTGTACATCTGGCGATACTTTGCGGAGTTTTCCAACGAAGAACACAACTGGCTGATTCCCGATAACGTTCAGGACGATCCGCGGAAAATAGCCGCCAGCGTGTCGCCGACGAACGTTGGACTGTTGCTGAACGCGCGACAGGTCGCGAGCGAGCTTGGCTATATCACTGTGCCAGAGATGCTGGATCTTACCGAAAAGACTCTAGATACGGTAATGCGCCTGACCCGGTATCGCGGCCACTTGATGAATTGGTATGACACGCACACGCTCGAACCGAAGGCGCCGTTTTTTATTTCTTCAGTCGACAGCGGCAACTTGGTCGCCTCGCTCTGGACGCTGCAGCAGGGTTGCGTCGAGCATCTGCATCAGCCTCTCTTTTCGAAGGCCCTGGCCAATGGATTTCTGGACTATCTTCGCGCGCTCGTTCAGCTGCGAGCTTTTAGCAGTCGCGCGTTGCGGCGCTACGAGCCGGAAATTCAAGGCGAGGACTGGCTGACGTGCATCTTCAGTTTTCCTGGCGAAATTCTCGACGAAAAGAAGCCGCGCGCCCGAGGCAGCGCCGCCTCGGACATAACCTGGTTTCGTGTGCAAGCTCATACGCGGTTGCGGAACCTGCGCGACGCGGTACAGGGCTACATGCCGTGGCGTCTTCCCGAGTTTGCGGACTTGCGAGAAAAGCTCATGGGCAGTGCCGCTCACATTGACGACACTTTGCCGCTTCAGGAACTGCCGGACCTGATTGCCGAACTCGAAACACGCGTCGACGAGACAATTCGAACTTCGCAAAACGGAAGCCGCTCACTCGGGCAACAGTTAAAAGCCATGCTTCCCGACGCGCGGCAGAATGCGCTGCGTCTCATCCACTCTCTTTCACACGTTAGTCGACAGGCGCGCGATCTAGCCGATGAGATGGACTTTTCATTCCTGCTGGACAAGCAACGTCTGCTCCTGTCGGTGGGCTTCGACGCTCAGTCGAAGGAACTGCAACCTTATTGTTATGACCTGCTGGCCACCGAGCCACGCACCGCTGTCTTCGTGGCCATCGCGAAAGAAGATATTCCCCAGGATTGCTGGTTCCGGCTTGACCGTCCTTTCACTCGCGATCATGGCCGCCCAGCGCTACTCTCCTGGACGGGAACCATGTTCGAGTACCTGATGCCGTCAATCTGGATGCGCAGCTATCCGAACACATTGCTCAATCGTGCCGCCACGGCGGCTGTGCGATCGCAACAGGAATATGCGGCGGAAAAAGGAATTCTCTGGGGGATCTCCGAATCCGCCTGCGCGAGACGAAACGAGGCAGGGGATTATCACTACGAAGCATTCGGTGTCCCGAGCCTGGCCTTGCAGAAAAACGAGTCCGAACCGCTGATCGTATCGCCTTATTCGTCATTTCTGGCCCTGAGCGTGGACCGCCAGGGCGCGCTTGCCAATCTCCAGCGCATGAAGGCTCTCGGATGGTTCGGTTCTTACGGGTTTTATGAGGCCGCGGACTACACGGCCCGGCAGCGGCGTTTCGGCGGCCAGCGCTGGTTCGGTCAAAGCTATGAACTGGTGCGGTCCTGGATGGTTCACCATCAGGGAATGAGCCTGCTCTCGCTCGCCAATCTTCTTTGTGACGACGTGGTACAGCACTGGTTCCATGCCGACCGGCGCGTGCAGGCGACCGAGCTTCTCCTGCAGGAGAAACCGATCTCACAGATGGTCGATGCGTGATCGCAAAGTCACTTCTGAAGTGGTTAGTTCACCACCTGTTTCACGGGCTTTGATTTGCTGCCAGCGAAGTTCGAATCGCCGTTGTAGTCTGCGGTGACCGAGTGGTTTCCCTTCTTCAGCGTGGAGGTCGTAAAGCTAGCCGAACCGCCGCTCAGCGTTCCGGTTCCCAGGACGGTTTTGCCTTGCATAAACGATACAGTCTCTCCATCCGGCGGTGAACCAGCGCTGGAAGTGACCATTGCTGTAAAGGTCACCGCTTGGTCAAGGTTAGACGGATTTGGCGACGACGTTATTGTGGTCGTGGTGGGCTCGGCACTGACCGTACTGTATATGTTCGACGGTCCCTCACCTGTTTGAGGATTCCATACTTGCACTTCCACCGAATCACCCACGCCCAGCGTATAGTCGTAGCCGACTTCGCCCCATGCCCCGGAAAAACCTCCCAGAACGATCTTCGAGTTTGTCCATGAATTCACTATGAGAGTGATGGTGTCGTTGTATCCGGTATATCCAGCCTGCCAGCCCGGCTCGCCGGTCTTCAGGTCAAAAAAGCTAATGAAGTCGGAATCGCCCGTGTAGGGGGCGTGCGTGCCAAAGCCGCTGCCCTTGATGGTGATGGTCTGATATTGCTCGGCCGTAATCAGACTGACTGATTTTATTGTGGGTGACCCTGCCTGCGAGACGTCCTGCGCAGGGCATGGCAGAGGGCATAACGCGAAGGTGATGGCGGAAAGAAGGAAAGCAGGAATCGCCCAGCCTCGGGACGATCGCGGTTGTAGGTTACACAACACATTTTTCGTGCGATTCCAGCGGATACAGGAAAAAGCAGTTATGACAGTCTTTAGCTTCATATGTCTCCTTTTCGGCAGCGCGATTATTGTCTCGCCCGGGATTTCGCGCCAGAATCGTGCTAAACTCCCTAGAAATTCGCGACACTCGGGTATAGTAGTTAGCCGATTCCTCCTCCAGCGCCAAGTCAAAAAAAGTAAATTCTCGTAAGAGGCTGTATCTACAACATGGCACGGGATTTCTACGAGTTTGGCCCGTTTCGCCTCGACCAGGCCGGACGCCGTCTTTTGCGCGGGGGCGCCCCAGTTAGCCTTACTCCCAAGGCCTTTGAGACGCTTCTCGTACTGGTCGAACATCACGGCCAGAGTCTCAGCCGCTCAGAGCTGATTGCGCGGATTTGGCCCGAAACTTCCGTCGAGGAGCACAACCTGAATCAGTCCGTCGCCGTCCTCCGCAAGGTTCTTAACGATGACCCACGCCAGCCGAACTACATCGCCACCCTTCCTGGACGCGGCTATTCATTCATTGCCGAGGTTAACCACACTGAGGTCCATCGCGCCGGCAGCGGCAACCGGTCATCGCAAATTCCCGTGAACGGCAGCGCTGACGCGGACGGACTCCAAGTTGAACCTGAGCCCGAAGCATCGAGTGACCCAATTCGGTCAGCGGTCGAAAGTGTTGCGCCACTTCCGGCGATCAATCCGGGGAGAACTCGAAGGCGATGGAAGTATGCCGCTGCGGGGGCGGCAACTGTTGTGTTAGTAGCGGCGCTCACCATGGCTTCGTCCCTGGGCTTCCGAATACGGCCAACGATCGTATCTGTGCGGTCGATATTTTCTCCCGCCCTGCCGCGTTCCGTGTCCGTCTTGCCTTTCGAGGATTTGGGTGTCTCTGCTGGCGAGCCCGAAAAGCAATACATCGCGGACGGTCTGACGCAGGAACTGACTGCCGAGCTATCGCGACTCCGCGAGCTGAAGGTAATCGTCGGACGACTCGCGTCCCAGCCTTCGCCTGGACCCGCGTCAACGCCTGCCGCTATGGATCCCAGGTCCGTGGGCCGTAGTCTCAATGTTGAAAGTTTGCTGAGAGGCAGCGTACGCCTCTCTGGCGAGCAATATCGTATCGCTGTACAGCTGATTAACGTGCGGGACGCCCGCGAAATCTGGTCCGGCGTCTACACCGCCGATGTCTCCGACATTCCGAGCGTTGAAGAGCAGATTGTCCGCCACACCGCGGATGCGCTGCGCATCCCCTGGTCGGCCAGTCTGGACGAGCAGTGGGCCCGTCGTCACGTCGAAAATTCCGACGCGCACGATCTTTACCTGCAGGCACGCTACTTGTGGAGCACACGCAAGAGCGACGCCTTGAATCGCAGCGTCGTGTTATTACAGCAAGCTATCGCCAAGGACCCTTCCTACGCGCGAGCTTATGCTGGACTGGCGGATTCATACCTCGTGATGGCGACCAATAGTCAGCAAATGCCCGTAGCCATCGCCGTTCCCCTGGCCCGCGATGCGGCGGTGAAGGCGTTGCGGCTCGATCCGACATTGGCTGAACCGCATGCCACACTCGGCTTGCTCAAATCGAAATTCGACTGGGACTTCTCCGGCGCGCAGGAAGAATTTAGACGATCTTTCGCGCTCAATCCTGGCTATGCCACAGCGCATCACTGGGCCGGACAGAACCTGACAGCCATGGGCGAGTTCGAAGCCGCCAATGCCGAGTTGCGCAAAGCACAAGAACTCGATCCCCTCTCCCGGATGATCTTCGAAGGGCTCTTCGAAAACTACTATTACTGGCACCATTTTGACGATGCCATTCAGACCATGCGCGCCCTCCAGGCACGCGACCCAATCGAATTCGAAAACGCTCCATTTTCGTGGGCGTTCGCAAACGCATACCTGGCCAAAGGCATGTATCCGGAGGCAGAGGCGATCTACCGTCAATTGGCAGACCGCTATCGGATTGACCTGTACTTTCTTCGATTGGCTCAGGTGCAGGCGATGGGAGGGCATCGCACGGAAGCTCGGGCTGTCCTCGAACGAGTTGAGCGCAAACCCGACGGTAGTGTCGACCCAATGAGTTTAGCCAGGGTTCATGTCGCCCTGGGAGAAACAGACGCAGCTATCGCGTTGCTGCAGCGGGCGTATCAGGAACGCGATCCGGACATCACGATTATGAAATACGACCCAGACTTTGCGGCGCTTGCTGCCGACCAGCGCTTTCAGCAACTGGTGCAGCGCGTCTCGACGCAAAGCGAACGGAAGGACGCAGCCAGCCGATGACGGGATTTCCGAGAAAACGGGGAGCCTTTCGGCTCCCCATCATTGCTCCAATTGTCCCGACTTAGAAACCCAGCCGCAACGAGAACTGACCGAAACGCCGCTCGTCGTTGTTGTCCCGCGCAATCTTCGGCCTCGCGCCTTCGCGCAGCACATGGCTGGAATGCGTGGTGCGGAAGCTCAGAAAATGCCTTGATCGTGGATTGAGCGGTGTGCGGACCTCGGCGAAAGCCGATTGCCAACGTGGGCCGCGGGCAAAGTGATTTGCGGATGCGTACGTATGACGTCCGCAACCGACTTGCCCATGTCTTCTTTTACCGGGGTTGCCAGGAAGCCGTGGACGATCTGGTAGGCGTGTGGCCCGACCGTCTCCAACGCCATACCGGCGATTTGTCCGCTGTCATTGATGTTGCTGGCGTTAACTACGAAGAGGTGGGAACTTTCCGGAAATAGAGTGTTGAGGTCGTACATCACGCCGTTCTGCCAGAGGAGGCCGTGGGACCAACTGGCGTTGTCGGAGTTAAAGGAGCTTCCCACCGCCTGGCCCCGGTTATTGATGCTGGTCGCAAAGGAGGCAACATCTCCTGGCGGAAGTTCGCCGCCGCCGAGGGCTGTGACAGTATTGTTCTCCCAAAGAGCGGCCAGGGGTACTCCGTCAGAGGTAACGCCTTGCCCAACAATTTGGCCGCGGTCGTTAATCTCGTAGGCGATGGCGGGGGTTTGTCCGAGGCCGGGAAGCTGGGTGGCCATGTTGTTTTCCCACAATACGCCGGAATTCACTGCGACGCACGTTCCCGAGTACCCTACGGCTTGGCCTTTATTGTTGATGCCGTATGCGACGCCGTCTTTATCGGTACCGATAGTCGGAAGAGCTTGGGCTTGGATTTGGCCATGGACTTTCTCCCACACCACCGGCAGGTCGATCATAAAATTCTCTGTGCCGGGGTAGCATGTGGAGTCCGTGGTACCATTTTCCGCATAGCCTGCGACTTGTCCTTTGTTATTGATGGCACTGGCCTGCCCGTTAACGCCGCCCAGGGTTGGCAGAGCGGTCATGACGCCGTCTTTCCAGAGGAACGGAAGGCAAACGTGGTGAGTGCCGAAGAAGCAAATGTCTTCGCCATTCGGGTCTAAAGCAGCTGTCTCCGACATACCGACGGCTTCGCCGGGGTCGTTGATGCCGTTCCAATTGATGGAACTGTTGGCGCCGCCCAGGGTGCCGAGTTCGAGGTTGATGTGGCCGATGGTGATTGAGTCGGTGCCGGACACGGCCGGGAACTCAGTGGAAAGGCTGAAGGGATCGAGGAACTGCTCCATGTTGAGCGTCCAGCCGTGATTATTGAGGCCCATGGGCATGCCTAGGTTGTCAGGATGCTGGACGCCCAGATCCTGAACTTTGTAGTGGGTTTGCGCGACCGCATTGCTGAAGCAAGCCAGAACCATCGTCGCAACCCCGAGTATCCAGAAATTCCGCAACTGTTTATGCGTGATCATATGTCCTCCATTCCTCCGGTAAAGTCGTGGTGCCGAGATGACTGGCGGTTTACGTCAGGTACCATTGGGCGCTCTGACAGTGAACGCGCCACCACTTTCAACCCAGGCTCACACTTCATAAGCAACTTCTCGTTTGAACCTAGGGGCTCGACAGCCATAGATGGTCGTGGCAGTCCGCAATCCAAAAAGCGAACGAAAACGCATGATTGTGACGGACGTACAAAGGGATGGTGCGAAAATGCAAATCGAGGCTGAGTTTGACGGATACCCAAGTCGGCTAAATGGCGAAGCAATACCCCCGATCACTACAACCCAGGATTTTCTGCGAAATTCAATAAATACTATGGAATCTGCGATGAAATCTCATACCTCTAATACCCTGATGGAGCGTCTGAGTTAAGGAGGGAATCTACCAAAACGTGGAGTGCGACGATGAATGCCTTCAAAAATCCGGAGCCTGATTGAACGCGCGATAGATCTCTTTTAACGCTACGATCGTTACAATACTGGATGGTATGTTGGCAGCACGCAAAAATCCGAAACGTGGGGCGGCCAGACTACGCGACCCTGAGCGCACGCGGGAGCGCTTGCTGCAAGCGGCATTCCGCGAGATCTACAGGTCGGGTTTCCAGAGTGCCAGTCTGGACGCAATTCTGGCCTCAGCCGGCGTCACCAAGGGAGCGCTGTACTACCACTTCAAAAGCAAGGAAGCCTTGGGATATGCCGTCGTCGACGAGGTCATCTTCGACGACGTCCGCAGCAAGTGGGTGCGGCCTCTGCAAAATGTCAAGGACCCTGTCGATGCTTTGATCGGCATTGTTCAAGGTCTATCGGTTCGGCCCAAGGACGTGTGCGGTGGCTGTTCCCAGAACAATCTGGCGCAGGAAATGTCTCCTCTTCACGCAGGATTCCGAAAGCGGCTGGCGATAATCTTCCATGCATGGCGGGAGTCCATTGCCTCGGTTTTACGAGAGGGCCAGACTCACGGAAGTGTTCGCCGCGACGTGGAACCCACTGACGCCGCCGGCTTACTGATTGCGATGGTCGAAGGCTATGGCTCACTGGCAAAGAATGCTCAGGATCCGAAAGTGATGAAAGCGGGGATCAGAAACATCGTGGACTGGCTACGGTCCCTGCGTCCGCCGGGCAACCGCAATCGGGTCTAATCGCATCAGTCCAGAGCAGTAGCAATGTGTGTTTTACATACCAACCGGTTTGTATGCTAAGACACGTTCACACCGACATAGGCATGTCGAAGCGAGAGAGAACGAGGGACTGATGGAAGAAGAAAAACGATCAGATCTCTCCCTTAAACTAACAACTGCGGTGAGACTCAACTACCACTGGAGGAAGTAATGAACCAAAAGAGATTCCAGGCAGTTGCTTATCTAGGCTTCGCGCTGATTCTCATCCTGGACGCGAGCTGGCCAGCGCGAGCACAGGACGCCAAGGGACCTTATCCGAGCATGGCTCCGCTTGATCAATACTTAATGGATCGCGACGCCGAGATTGCCATGGCGCGGAGCGCGGCGCCGGAGGCTATCTCACGCGATGCCGATGTCCTTGTCCTTGGACGGCATGGCTATGAAACCGCAGTCAAAGGCAAGAATGGTTTCGTATGCGTCGTAGAGCGAGCGTGGATGGGCCAATTCGAGGGCATGGGTTCTGACAAGTTTTGGAACCCTAACGGTCGAGGGCCGGTCTGCTTCAATCCGCCGGCTGCCCGCTCGATCCTGCCAATTACGATTAAAAGAACGGAGATGGTATTGGCCGGTCAATCCAAAGCTCAGATCTTCGAAGGCATGAAGGCATTCGTAAAGCAAGGGCTGCCATCTCTGGAGCCTGGCGCCATGTCCTTCATGATGTCGAAAGAACAGCACCTAAACGATGGCGCCCACCCGAACTGGATGTCTCACCTGATGTTTTACACTCCAGTGATGGACGGTTCCATTTGGGGTGTAGATGTGCCCCTTTCTCCGACCATGCTGAATCCGCACTTCAGGGGCAATCCGGAACCGATCGACGAATTCATGGTTTCCGCGGGCTGGTGGTCGGATGGAACGCCGGACCCAGTCAAGCCGGATTAGCAATTCAACGTCGACGGAAAACCGCCGAGGCCATGCCCAAGGACAGTTGCTGGTCGCGCCACGCCGCTCATGCCACCGTCAAGCACATGTTTGTGCAGTTCTGTAGGACACCACGATGAACACTTCGACGATTAACACGCTAAAGAAGGGGCCAGCCGGACATGCAGTCTCGAGTCCAGAAGGCACCGGCGATTCTCTCGTTGACCGCGTGGCACAGCATTCGCATGCAGCCTTGGGCATGGTACGCGACGTCGGAGAGACAGCAGCGAGATTAACGGAAAACTTCCCCGGGTTGCAGGCGCTTGCGAAGCTACAGTCTCTCAGGGTAGCCATTAAAGCGAGGGGAAAGATTCTGTTTATCCATCTGGGCGACGTGGTGTCCGTTCAGGCTCAGGGAAACTACGTGTTGCTGCAACGGAGCACGAGTTCATATCTGCTTCGTGACTCAATCTCGGTGGTGGCTGAGAAACTCGGGCCTTACGGACTTATTCGCATCGGTCGCTCGGTTCTGGTGAATGCGGCGTTCGTGGAAGGGATCAGACCGTATTCGACGGGAGAATATGGTCTACAGATAAAAGGCGGAAAGGAATATACGGTTACTCGTACGTACAAGAAGAATCTAAAATTCCTTGCGAAGTTCTGGATCGGCACGGGCGGATTTTTCTCCAGTTAACCCCGGCATCCCCGGTGGTCACGTTGCAGTCTGTGGATTTTCAGCAGCACTGCGTGGCGGAGAGGGAGGGATTCGAACCCTCGATACAGGTGTTAGCCCGTATAACGGTTTAGCAAACCGCCG
>JBAWBE010000533.1:0-11749 GCA_049589635.1 Terriglobales bacterium | reverse complement strand
TCCGTCAACCGCCTCCCCGCAGATTTCCCAGCCTTCATGCGCCTGGAGAAGGGAGCACAATCCGCGACGTACAACTTCATGATCGTCCGCTACCAAAATCCGCAGTTTCATAGCTACCCTCCGAGAGATTAAGAACCTTGCCTAATTTCTTGCTATGACTCTCTTGCTATAGTTCGACGAAATCGATACCTGGCCTCAGTTGGAATGCTCTAACGGATTGATCTTCCAGCCAAATGGCAAGTGCTGGCTGGTCGCCTCCACGGCCCTAACCAAATCGCGAGCGATGTTCGATTTAACCACATAACCCCGCGCTCCAGCATCGCCTGCTTCCCTCATCATCTGCGGAGAGTCGTGTTGCGTCACGATCAGCACTTCACTCTGCGGAGTGTTCCTCCGGATCAACCGGCAGGCCTCAAGTCCGCTCATCTTCGGCATACTGAGATCGAGCACAACAATATCGGGAGTCAGTTGGCCCGACTTATCCACCGCTTCCACTCCATCAGACGCTTCATCGATGACTTCCCATCCAGGATGTGCGCCGAGCAGATTCTTTAAGCCCCGCCTTACGACTGGATGATCGTCCACTACCAGGATACGAGGTTTCATAAGGTTTCCCAGTTAGCCAGGGGCGCGCGAACGCTAACTGTCCAAAAACTGTGGCTTTCCCTTCGAACTCCGCATTCCGTTCGTGTCAATCTGCCCGTACTGGTCAATCTGCCCGTACTACACGACGCTTTCTCGCTCTGCCCGCGTTTCGTTCGTCCCACCCGATATAACAGGAATCGTTGCCCTAACGCAGGTGCCGCTCGAATCCGAATCAATCTGCAAAACTCCGCCCAGATCGCGGACGCGTTCATACATGCCGGTTAGACCAATCCCTGGTCCCGCTCCAGCCTCCCGAGCGCGTGCGAGTACACTTGGTTTGATTCCCGAGCCATAATCTTTGATTTCCAAAATAATTTGCTCGCCAGTTTGCCGGATCAGAATTTCGGCCGTCACGCTCCCTGAGTGGCGATGAACATTTGTGAGAGCTTCCTGCATTACGCGGAACAGTGTAAGTTCGACCGTGTCCGCTAACCGCGGCAAGCTCCGGTCCACCTCGAGTTTCACTGCGATTCCGCTGCGCTGGCCAAAGCCTTCGACGAACCATTGCGCGGCAGAGGCGAGTCCAGCCGCATCCATAGTGGGCGGGTGAAGAACGTAGGACAGAGTCCTGACTTCCGCGATCGACTGTTGCATCAAGTCTTCCACCTCGGCCCATAAGGGTTGGCGGTCAGGCGAATGCTTCAGCATGTCGATGTTCAACTTAAGGCCGATCAGGCATTGCCCGAGGCAGTCGTGGAGTTCACGCGCAATCCGCCGCCGTTCCGTATCTTGCAAGGTAAGCAGGCGTGCTGAAAGGCGTCGCAACGCCACGGTGCGCTGCTCGATTAACGACTCGAGTTCCGCCTTACTTCTGCGCAGTTCCTCTTCCACGCTCTTGCGTTGGGCGATCTCGTTGGCGAGTACCTGAGCTTTTTGCTGCATGCTGGCGATAATTCGGGAACGGTCGTCGTCGCTCGAGAGCGCGGTGTAATTTTCGCCGGGAATGACGCCACCGTGCACGGCGCAAATCCGCAAGAAAGAGTCGCCGTGTTCTTCCCGGTCGAATGATTGCATCGGATAGGCGCACCGTAGTGAGAAGCTATGTTTTTGGGCCAGCCCGTTCCACAATTCTTCAAGATGGAGTGCGGCCTCAATTTTCCCTTGCGCCCACAAAAGTGCCACCATTTCCCCGAAGGCGGCGACGTGAGGGATCTGCCCCTCAGCACACGCGGTGGCTTGCACGACAATGCTTCCCAGCACATCACTGAAGCGCGCCGCGTCAGGAAAGTCGTTCAGCATGAATTTCGACAATGTTTCGGCCGCATCGAGAGAGATGTATCGCCCTAGTGCGATGGCATGGGCTGGATCCATTCCGCGTGCCTTCAGGCGCTGCGAAATTCCATCCCGGTGGGCCTTAGTGGCAATCACGATTGCGCCATCGCCGGCCGCGAGCGCGCTCCCAATATATCGGCTCAGCTCATCGACAAGAAATGTGTCATCCGCGTAGAACTGAACGACATGCCGTGCGTGAATCGCATTCTCCTCCGGCGCGCCGCCACCGTGGGCGATGGGTTCAAGCAGTTCGTGTCCGAGAAAATTGGCAGCGCTCATACGATACTCACCCTGAATGCTGTAGTAAGGTACCAAAGAGTCGTTCTTTGCCGAATACAGCGAACCCTGTAGACCGTGGGATTAAAAATTTCAACCGAAACGGTAGAATTCCCTGGTCAGTTCGGGAAATAGGTTTCTTTTCGAAGCAGGGCTGACACCGCGTCGACCACGCAACTAATCTGGGTTTTTGGGCAGGTGCCCTTGATTCCAGCCTTCTGCGCCTCGATCGACAGTTGCTTGGAGAGGTACAGCGTCACCATGAGGATGGGGGTTTTGGGGGACTCTCGAATAATCTTCTTCGCTACTTCCAAACCATTCATCTCGGGCATCTGGAAGTCGAGCACGATTAAATCATGATGGCCGTGTTCGAACCTCTGCACTGCTTCGGCCCCATCGCTCGCTTCGTCGCAAACCCGCCAGCCATCCTGCTGCTCAAGCACGCCGCGCAAATAGCGACGAACAGCTGGGTTATCATCCGCTAATAAGATTCGAATCACGCTCAAGCCTAGCCTTAATGAAGACCACCCCGCAATACAGTGGCCGCCCGATTACCTTCGAGATGCCTGTACTCGGATGCGCCAAATCAATGTCCCGCATTATCAATGTCCCGCATTAATGTCCGGCACTGTGGCCTTTCTCTTTGTGCTGCTTTAGGGGACGGTGCGTGCAGCGACCTCTTTTGTGCGGCCCCCATAGCGGCCGGATTTTTCTGCGCTTTCCTTGATGTGTTCATATTGCCGCTGTTCTTTGGTGCTCACACCACGCACGTGTTTTTTCCCAGGCATGGGGATCCTCCGTCGCTGAATGCCATCGCCGCCGAAGAACAAAAGAAGCCACGGCTCTGTATTTCACATCGGCTTCGTCGCTGTTCCGTGCTGCGATCGTGAATCAAGCTACCCTGCGTCGGGACGCTCGCGAATTGTCGGCGGCAGCGGTCTCCTCTTCACTCATCTTTTCGTCAGTCTCCGATTGTTTCACTGCGGCTTTGCCTGCGTCCTTCAATTTGCCAACTGCGTTCTGAACCTTGCCTTCCACTTGCTTCGCAGTGCCGCGCACTTGCATCTCTTCGTTGTCCGTCCACTCGCCTGCTTGCCGTTCCACTCGCCCGGCAACATCTTTCATCTTGCCCTCTACGCGATCCTTATTCATTTGGAAATCCTCCCTAGTTCCGTAAAAATTGTGAACCCCGTTGATTTCGACTCTAAATGCACGCGCCATCAGCAGGCCATCGGGTCGGCTCTCTAGAAAGAAAAAGGGTGCGCCCTAGAGATCATAAGTCTTGCAATGCTCTAGCAGTCGCGAGCCTAAAGGGGAAAGAATTACACGCAGGGGAAATCGGGTTTTCTATTTACTGTGAATCACTTAGCGTCTGGCCCAAGACTTGCTTTTAGTTTTGGCAAACGTCTGAGGAGGTTGACGATGGCTGAAGGCAGGAGTAGTGACTGGCGCGAACTCTGCGCCGCTGCGGCTGATGAGCAGGATGCTGCGAAATTAACGTGCCTCGTGAATCAAATCATCGCAGCATTCGACGAATCACTTCCGCCGCGAACGACAGAAACAAGCCCTGTGTTTGCAGAACCAGCAGATTAGAAACCTGCAAAGATTTCATTTCCTGTTCACGCCACTTCTTTATGCCACTTCTTTCTTATGCCACTTCGCCAGAAGGAGATTTCGCTCTGACTGTGTCCGATTCGCCGCTTGTTGAAGCAGGTTGCTTGGGCCAATACCATCTGCTCTGCAAGCCGCGCGCCAACTGCTTGTGGGCGACCCGAGACAGAGCGCCTCAGCCGCGAGCGCTGGCCGCTTTGCGTGCGATCAGGTTGTAGCCTTTGGCCTTCGCATCGGCCTCGATTGTGGCCAAGTGAGTGCATCCTTCCGCCATCTGCCCCGACTTCATTTCGATTTCGGCGAGCGCGAGACGTGCATCGAGTTCGACGGCAAACTGGATCTGGCGGTGAGCATTGCGAATGCAGGAAGCATCTTTGGGTTCGTCACCATTCTGCCTGGAAACGGCGATGGAACGTTCGGGAGCGGGGTGACCCTCGCATCCGGCGCATTGCCGTCTGGAATCGTAGCCGCCGATTTCAACGGCGATGGGGGACTGGATCTGGCGACGACCAACGGAACGACGGGAGGCGATTCAGGTTCCGTCACCGTATTGCTGAACGAACCGGTCATCGGATTAACGCCCAGCAGCCGTACGTTCGCAGCGCAAAAAGTCGGAACCAGCAGCGCCGCGCAAGTTGTGACGTTGGATAATCCGGGGGCAACGCCGCTGAAAGTCACCAGCATCACCATCAGTGGCGACTACTCTGAAACCAATGACTGCCCGGCCAAACTCACGGCCGGGAAGAGTTGCACCATCAACGTAACCTTCTCGCCCACGCAAACGGGCGCGCGAGCGGGGAGTTTGTCGATAAAAGACTCAGCCCTCACCAGCGTGCAAAAAATCACACTAACGGGTAGTGGGACGTAGACCGGCCTGAACTGAGCGGATCCGTTGTTTGCGGCAGCAACACTACAGTTAGTTACGACCGGGCCTAAGTTGGGGACCAGTCTTAGTTGACGGTGAAAGTTTGCGTGCTGATCGCTGTGCCGTTGGGAGTAGTAACTGTAACCACGCCCGTCTTCGCTCGCTTGGGCACGATGGCCTGGATCAGCGAGGGCGTGACCACGGTGAAAGTTTTCGCCTTGACTCCACCGAATGTAACCTCAGTTGCTCCCGCAAAGCCGCCGCCCACGATGCCAACCTGCGTTCCCACCGGCCATGCCGACCAAGCCGAACCATTGGTGCGCGCGGCCATCGTAGAGTTTGAAAAGGAGAATGCGGATCCCGACGCAACCAGCGCATATACGCTGCTTAGCCGGACTCTGCTGCGGCAAGGCAAGGTTGAGGAGTCTCGTAAGGCCATTCAGCATGCCGCCGAACTTGGCCATCACAGTTCCGATCCTGCGTTGACATTGCCAATCACGATTCAGACTGCACGGATCGAAATGGCGGCTGCTGGCCAGGACGGGACGTGCCGCGTTTGTTAGTGCGCGTCAGCAACTGCATTCTGTGATCGCGACTGCCCGAAAGTTGGGTTATTACCAGATTGAGTGCGATGCCAGGCTGGCCCTCGGTGAATTGGAGATAAGACTCAGTCCGGAGGCGGCACGCGCTCAACTCGCGACTCTAGCCACGGAAACCCGCAGTCGCGGTCTGGAACTGCTCGCCCGCCAAGCTGAGCGGGCGGTCACCAATACCGCACGCAGCGTGGTTGCTTTCAACAGGCCGGCGCGGTAGTTGAAGCCAGGCAATCCATCCACCAGAAAAGCTCATGCCTGCTTAACGGGCGCTTTGAGTTTACGAATTAAAGTTAATTGCAACCGACACATCTATTGGAAGAACGCTCTTTTGAATGCCTCGTGTCGTTGGCGCGCTGTATTTAAGATCTGATCGAACTCTGGTTCGCCGCGCAGATCATTCAACAGCGGGTCCCTGGAAAGGTACGGATAGCTGAAGAAACCAGATTCAACGCTCATGCGCAGGGCGCGCAGAGCGGAGATCTTATCCCCCAATACGGCGTACGCTTGCGCGATCTTGTATGTGCCTTCCGCGTCGCCGACTCCCTGGTCCCTAATCTTCCTCTCCAATCCGTTCAAGAGATCCAAGCCTTCGGCCTTGCGCTGATGAATCGAGTCACTGAGGGCCTTGCCGATTCCGGCATACAAAGTGGGCTCGAGCTGGTATGCACGATCGAAATCTCGTGAAGCCTGGTCGAACTCCTTTTCGTGAAATTCTCCAAAGCCACGGTAAAAGAGAATGAACGAGGAATCGTCGACTGGCAAGCTCTCCAGAAACTTCTGGTATTGTCCCAAATAAAGGTAGGTGTTTAACACCGAACCGTTGGCCTTGACGAAGGGATCGAGTTGGCGCGCCCGCTCGCACTCCGCGGCGGATTCGTCCAACATCCCGGCGAATCGGTAGGCATATCCCAATTCCCAGTGAGCAGCGGCATAGTTGCCATTCGTCTTCAAGGCGTCCTGCAACAGCGGCACAGCCTGCTCAACTTTCCCCGTGTCTACCAGGAGGTTGGCGAAGAACATTTGCGCATCAAGCAAGTTCGGTCGTATCGACAAAGCCCGCTCGTATGCGGCTTCGGCGCGGCGATACTGCTCACGGCCGCCTAGCTCGAATGCTGCGTCTGAGGTGTACGAGGCTCCTAAGTAGGCCCAGGCCGGAGCGTAGTTGGGATCAATTTCTGTCGATTTTTCAAGCATCTTGATCGCCATGGGAAAGTTGTGCTGACCATGGAGGTCGACACCTCGGAGATAGAACTCATAGGCTAGGGGATTGACAGGGCCGTCCGGTTTTATGCTCTCGGCCTCCAAAGGTGAGAGGCTCACCTGCAGTTGCTGGATGACCCGCTGCGCCACGTTGTCCTGGACGCTCAATAGATCGTCATACTTTAGGTCGATGCTCCCCTTGCCTAGGAGCCTGTCGCTCTTGACGTCGATCAATTGATAGGTGATTCGCAGCTTGTCGCGATCCCGAATGAAACTTCCCGTGAGAAGGGTATCGACGTTCAGTTCGGCAGCCGCCTTTTGAATGTCGATGTCCTGGTTTCGAAACTTTTCTACCGCGCTGGATGGGCGGATGGTCAGAGCGCTCACATAGTCGAGCTTTGTGATGATGGCGTCTGCGATCGAGAACCCAAGGAAATCGTCTTCCGGAGTTCGTCGAAGATTCCGCAGGGGAAGTATCGCCAGACTTCGTGGCGAAACGGTCGGCGTCAGAGTTTGAGAAAACCCGGGATGCTTTACCCTGACAATAAAGAACACGGCGGCACCTAGCGATGCGATCATCGCGACCAGCAAAACCACAATTCCCATGGTCTTCTGACTTTGTCGAAGACGCCCAGGCGCGACTGCCGGAGACTTCTGGGTCGTTGCATTTTGCCAGCCCTCGATGCGGTCGTCAGTTCCACTGGACTCGTTGACAGTGTCAGTCGTGAGGCGGACGGAGGCGGGCGGGACCGCCTGTCCTTCTACCCTGTGGACCTCAGCGATAAAGCGATAACCCCGGCTCGGGACGGTCACGATGTACCGCGGATCGCTGGGAGATTCACCGAGCGCCCGCCGGATCATGGAAACCTGCTGTGTCAGGTTCGATTCTTCCACGAAGCTGTCCGGCCACAGGAACTTCATCAGCTCCTCTTTCGGAACCATCCGTCCGCTGTTCCGCACAAGAAGCAGCAGAGTGTCATAGGTCTTCGGAGTGAGAGATACCGGCTTGCCGTCTTTAAGCAGGGTGTGCTGGAACGTGTCCAGCACAAAGGGGCCGAACTCGTAGGCTAAGGGACTGCACCGGCCTTCCAACGCTTGACGAAACTGGTTAGCAGCGCCCATAGAGTGGTTGCCGCAGCGCGAGGAGGTCGACATCCTCGCCTGGACAAGATGGTGTGGCACGTTGAGTTTGCCGCGCGGAAGTAATATCCGCAATCGCCTTGCCCTCACAAGACTGTCAAGCGATGAGCAGCCGACGATCAGCCGATAAGGCTGTATTCTACGACAACCGCACAACGACTTGGAATGTGAAAATCGGACTGGACGTTGCGTATTTCCTTGTAGGTTGCAATTGGAATTCCGTGAAATGCCTATTCAAGCCCTTCCCCTACAGCAACATGCGGCTTTCCTGAAATTTTTAGAGTTCTTTTAGATCCGCCCTAGGACAAATTCGAATAACCCGGCCGAGGATGGGCTCCGTCGACGCGATTAATTGCTCGACGGCGCGCCCAATTTCCGGCCACTCAAACCGGCGAAGCGGGCAATTCAGACCTAGAGGAGACAAATCTCATGCAATGCATTGTGCGAAAAGGAACAGGTAAGAACCGTTTCATAATGGCCGCCATATTTGCCGTCGGCCTAGTGTTGGGTTTTCAGCCCGCGACGGCACAGGTCAAGAAGATCACCTTCAGCCTCACGCCTCAAGCCAAGTTCTTGAACTGTCTTGGGGTCGAAGGCGGCCCGACACCTACCGCAACGGTGACGGTCACCAGAGGCAATTTGCATGACACGCTTACGCTGAAGGCTGCGAACATCAAACCCAAGCTCGGTTTTGACCTGTTCACGATTCAGAACACGAACCTGCTGTCTGACGGTCAGACGGACCCGAATTTCCAGAATTTCGGGCTCGCGTGGTATCAGACAGATGTCGAGGCGAACAAGAATGGCGAGGCTCAAGTCACGATCAACACGATCCTGCTCGACCAGATCTTCGGGTTTGATCCGGCCTCGAGCCTGCTTCCGACTCATACATTTCATGTCGGTTTCTGGTTCAACAATCCCGATGACGCAGTTGCGTGCGGCTTCGATGCGACCAAACCCACGCCGTTCAACGGAGAACAAGATGCCGGACCCAACGCCATGATCAGCCTGCCGGACAAAACTACAGATCTTGGCCCGCTGTGCACCAACCAAGTCCTGCAGGATGGGACCTATGTCTGCAAGGAATAGATCCCGACAATCGCACCGCGAAACAGCACCGCTTTGCCAGCGTATCGAATTCGGAGGAGCCGGCGAGAGATATGCGACCGCTCACTGGCTGTCGCGCGGTCGATGTGAGCACGCGCGAGAAACAAAGGAGCACCAGTTAAGGAGATTGCTCTTAAGTCGTCGGGCAATGCGCGGGCGCCCGTGACCACATTGATCATCCCCGGAGCAGAACGTGCCGGGGAGGGTCTCTCCACATTTCCGCGGGGCCGCGCGGAAAGCGGGCACTGTCGCCACTGACCTCGCAGGCTCGATTAACTTTGAACTTCGAGAGTGCAGAAACAGTGCAGAAACAAGGAGAGCAAATGTTAGCTGCAACGAAATCAGCCCACGGCGTGATGGAGGGAGGCGGCTCCTACAATCTGCACGCGAGAGTTCCGGCGGGCGGCGGTAATCTGGCGTTGCCTTACCTGGAGGACGCGGCTCGATCGTTAACAGTTCGGCAAGGAACTGATCCACTCGTCATCGCCGACTATGGCTCTTCGGAGGGGAAAAACTCTCTGGCTCCGATGCGAGCCGCCATCCGATGCTTGCGCAGCCGTGTGGGGAACGAGCGGGCCGTAATCGTTGTTCACGTCGATCAACACGCGAATGACTTCAATACCCTTTTCGAGGTACTCCACAATGATCCGGAACGATATTCGGTGGATGACCCGAACGTTTTCCCGTTCGCCATTGGAAGATCATTCTATGAGAACGTCTTTCCGCGAGAACAGGTTGACCTCGAATGGTGTTCTTACGCTGCCGTCTGGCTCCGCCGTGTTCCAGTATTGATTCCAGGACATTTCATTTCGATCGCTTGCACTGGCGAAGTGCGTGCAGCGTTCGACCTTCAGGCAGATGATGACTGGAGACTTTTTCTTTCGCTGCGTGCCCGGGAACTGAGGGCTGGCGGCCGTCTGGTTGTCGTGCTTCCAGGATTAAGTGATGAAGGTGTCACAGGATTTGAACCCCTGTTTAATTCTGCGAATGAGATTCTCGGGGAAATGGTCGATGAGGGAGTCGTCGGCGCCGATGAGCGCAAACGGATGGTTCTGGGCGCCTACCCGCGACGGCGCGCACAGCTTCTCGAGCCCTTCGGACGGGAAGGCCAATTCCAAACGCTGACAGTCGAACGTTGCGAGTTGTTTGAATTGCCTGACGCGGCGTGGACTGACTACCAGCAGGATCGCGATGTGGAATCTCTCGGGAGCCGTCACGCCGCCTTCTTCCGCGCAATTTTTATTCCGTCCCTCGCCGCGTCGATCAGCGATCCCGGCCGACGTCTCGCCTTCGCTGACGGCTTGGAACAGAAATTGAGACGACGTTTATGCGAACGGCCTGCGCCATTGCACTCATTCGTCCAGACCATGGTGCTTGTCAAGCAGGGCCCTGCTGTTACTCCATCAGTGAGGAGTAACAGATAGAAAAGTTCGCGTTATCCACGAGTCACGAAAATTGCACACACAGAACTCAGAATCCAAAAGGAGGCATGAATGTCGGTAGATACCAATAAACTGAACGAATTCCTGGGGCGCTTTATTAATGACTTGGGCGCTTCGGTACACGCTGGGATGGTGGTGATCGGCGACCGCCTCGGACTCTACAAAGCACTCGCCCAAAACCCGATGACAGCGGCTGAACTAGCAAAGCAAACGAAGACTGACGAAAGATATGTCCGTGAATGGGCCGCTTCGCAGGCCGCTGGTGGATACCTCACATACGAGCCCAAAACACAACGATTCGGTATGACGGAAGAACAAATCCTCACGTTGGCGAGGGAGGATGGTCCGGCGTTCCTGCCAGGAGCATTCGAACTCGCGCTTGGATCGCTCGCGGCTGTCCCACGAATCACCGAAGCGTTTCGCTCGGGAGCCGGAATGGGGTGGTCCGAACATGAAGAAAGCGTCTTCCACGGATGTGAGAAATTCTTCCGTCCCGGCTACGCGGCGAATTTGATCACCTCGTGGATTCCATCTCTCGATGGTGTCAAAGAGAAGCTCGCTCGAGGAGCAAAGGTTGCCGACGTGGGATGCGGCAAAGGAGCCTCCACCATTCTGATGGCGAAAGCCTTCCCTAAATCAGAGTTCCATGGCTTCGACTACCACGATAAATCCATTGAGCTGGCGCGAGCTTCGGCTAAGGATCAAGGTGTGGCTGATCGGGTCAGTTTTAACATTGCGGCAGCGAAGGAATTCCCTGGGAGTGATTACGACTTCGTTTCGGTTTTCGATTGCCTGCATGACATGGGCGATCCGGTGGGCGCTGCCTCTCATGTCCGGCGCGCGATTAAGAAGGACGGATCGTGGATGATTGTTGAGCCGTTTGCGAATGACGACCTTCAGGACAACTTGAATCCGGTTGGCCGGGTCTACTATTCCTTTTCGACATTGTTGTGTACACCCTGTTCCCGCTCGCAAGAAGTCGGCCTATGTCTTGGGGCTCAGGCCGGCGAGAAGCGGATGCGCGAGGTTGTAAACTCGGCAGGGTTCACTCGCTTCCGCCGCGCAACTGAAACGCCTTTCAATTTGGTGTACGAAGCTCGACCGTGAGGTGCAACATGCATGACAAAGACTCTTAATCTGCAGCGGAACCAACGGCTAAAAAGTTGCTTGAACACGAGTTTCGGGCAATGTTAAGGAAAACGCTTTTGAAATACAATTCCCGCGGTTCAGTTGGGTTGCTGCAATTTTCCGTAACTGCGCGGGCAATGATTTCCCTTCAAGGGCTGCAAACGAGGCATACTAGCCGCACACCTGTGCGGCTCAGAAAGCACGTATTTATCGGTGTGTCCGTCAAAGGGATGGACGATCGGCCGTCAGTGTTCGGAGCTCTCGAATGCTTGGTGTAGGGTCGAAGGGAACTCACTACAAGTAATGGTGGTTGAACTCTGAGGATTCTTCAGCCTCAAAATTGCCTACAGCGCTGTGATGAAAAACCCGAAACGCCGCTTATCTGCTTGAACGTATTGGTCGGGGAGAGAGGATTTGAACCTCCGACCCCCTGGTCCCGAAGCCGACTACGAAGTGCTATCTAATTG
>JBAWBE010000532.1:0-2285 GCA_049589635.1 Terriglobales bacterium | reverse complement strand
CGAGATCCTGCGCCAAGGTCATGCGATACCGCTTGGCGGTCTCGACCAGAACGAGGTAACGCAGATGGTCGAGGACCGCGCGCAGCGCTCGCCGAGCGCCGCATTCGCGTCGGAGGTATATCGCGTCACGGCGGGCAATCCGCTCTTCGTCGATGGAGTAGTCCGGGTGCTGCTGGCTGAGCGAAACCTCGGGACCTCGGATCGCATCGAGCTGCGTGGGTTCAAGCTGCCGGAAGATGTGCGGGGCGCGATCCGTAAACGTCTCGGGTTGTTATCGCCGCAAGCGCAGTCCGTTCTGGCCATCGCGGCTCTGGTGGGACAGGAATTCGACATTGCCTTGGTCAGGCGAATCAGCGACTTAAGCGCTGGAGAATCGGGTAAGTTGATGGACGAGGCTTACGAAGTGGGTGTCGTCACGCTCTCGTCGCATGACAGCTATCGCTTCACCCACCCGCTCATCCGCGAGTCGCTTTACAAAGGCTCGACCGAGGCAGAACGCACGCGGCTACATCGCGCGATTGGCGAGGCGCTGGAGCAGCTGCATGCGGGCAATCTCACCCCTCAACTTGCGGCACTGGCGCATCATTTTGGTCAGGCGGCCGCTGCGTCTGAGCCGGATCAAATCAAAAAGGCCGTCGACTACTCACTTCGAGCGGGCTGGGCAGCGTTAGAGGTCGCGGCCTGGGAAGATGCGATCCTTCATTTTACGGCCGGGCTGGGGCAAGTCGGGGGAGATGAGAAAAATCAAAAGATGCGGGCTGATTTTCTGGGGAGTATTGCATGGGCCAGAACATGGTCGGCCTCGGAGTCACGGAAGTCCTTCGCGGAATTCGAAAGCGCGATACAGCTATATGAGAAACTTGGTCTTCTCGCGCACGCCGGTGGGCTTCGCGCGTTTCTGGCACTCCAGCTCTGCAAAGATGACGACGAAAGCCTGACTGATATGAACCGCGCAATGAAGCACTTCAACCAGGCGGAGCGCGAACTCGCGCATGGCCCCGAGAACGAATCGGTATTGTGGCTGTACATCGGAATGATGATCGCTGCGTGGAAGACTCTCGACGTAAAGCGAGGCCTGGAAGTTTTTTTGCCGGGATTGCAGATGAGCCAGCGTCTGCGCGCACTGAATTCCCAGACACATTTTTGGAATGTTCGTGCGTATCTTATGGCCTATACAGGACGGATCAGCGAGGCCCTCGCGACGCCAATCTCCAACCCTGAAGAAAATCTGCAACAGGTGCCGGAAGTCGCGATGAGTATCGCGCAGAATATCGCGCAGAGTGATGTGGTCGCGCGGGTGAGGCAGGTGGAGAGGGTTGGGGCGATTCGGTGGCGACTATGGGATCCGGCGGAGGCTAAGCCATGGTTGCTGAAAGGAATCGCCGAGCAGCCGCTCAGTGGAACGATCGTCCTTCAGTCCTTACTCCAAAACCTTGGCGTTGCCTGCGTGATGTCGGGAAATCTCGACGAGGCCCGCGCGTTGCTTATTCGAGGATCCAGTAGCAGGTTAGTTCGCGGCATGGTGGCGCTTTGCTCTGGCGACTGGCCGGAAGCGAGATCTGTTCTTGAAGCAGGTCTTTCGAATGCGGTTGCGTCCGGATCGCGGCAAAGGCAAGTCGATCAATCCTTCTGGTACGCACGTTTGCTGCGTGTCAGCGGGGAGTCCGAGCGCGCGAGCGCCTTACTCGAAGAACTTCTTGGAACTTTCGGTGACGGCTCGCTGCCACTCGTCGAAATGTGGCTTCGGCCTGAACTCATACTGAGTCAGGCGCGTGACGCTGACTTCGCTAGCGTCCAACCTCATCTGGCGCGATTGCGCCAGATATTGGCAGGCGGCGAGGATTGGCGCGGACTTGAGGGCGCAGTCGTTCGAGCAGAAGCCGTAGTTGCCGCAGCCGAAGGTCGATTGAAGGACGCGCAGCCCTGCTTCGAACGCGCGATGGGCATCTTTCAACGCCACACGTTGCCGTGGGAGGAGGCCGAGAGCCTGCTCCTTTGGGGACGTGCAGTCGGCCCGACCGACGAGCCGCGAGCGAATGAGAAGTTCGATGCGGCAATCGAGATCTATCGGCGTCATGAAGCCGGCCAGCGTTGGATCGATCGCATCGAAGCCGCACGCAAATCGGGCAGCGCGGATACATCAAAAGAATCGCTTTCGGCGACGTCCAGTGATGCGACCTTCCGTCGGGAGGGCGAGTACTGGACGCTCGAATATCAGGGCGGAAAGTTCCGACTGAGAGACTCCAAGGGACTCGAATATATTGCCAATCTGATTGGCAATCAGG
>JBAWBE010000531.1:0-3702 GCA_049589635.1 Terriglobales bacterium | reverse complement strand
TTCTTCGTTCCGGATGCGGGTTTTGGAGCCCCTTCCATGAGCAGGGACTGTAACACAATCCCTCGGGCGGAGATTTCGGAAAAAAGTGTTCGCCAAGCGCACCGCAACGCCGCGCGCTCTAATTCTCTGGTTTGCGCAGCATCAAATCACCTGGTGGAGGCGGCAGCGAGAAGGGAAATTGCCATACGCGGTCCTTCATATACACCGCAAGAATGAAGTCCTCGCGCTCTTTCCACGGGCCGACCCATTTGTTCCTCGTCGGGAACAAGACCCATCCATGAGTTTCGGGATTGCCACTGTTGAGGATGGCGGATGAGAGATATTGCGTCGTCAAAAACTCAATGAACTCCGCGCCTTCCTTTTCGTCAATACGCAGGCGAGCGGTTTTTTCGTCCTTCAACTCTGGATGCTTCTTGATCTCGCGTTCAGTTTCAAAAACTTTCGAATCCAAATCGTTTTGCAGTTTATTCTGAAGCATGGCCGGATCCATCAGGTGTTCGATTACGTCGTGATGGCGAACATAATCCAGACGCAAGTCTGCCGGGAATTCCAGGCTACCGGCGCCTTTATAGGTCACCGCGAGATACACCGCTAACACGCGATAAAAACCGTGGTGCAGGCTTTTGGCGAGCTCCTGTGAGTCCACCAGCAGCGTCATGTCGAAATCTTTATCGCTCATCATCCAGCGCTCGCGACCGTCCGCGCCGCGCTCGAATGTGCACCCGGGCCCGCCGGTCGTCCAGCGCACGGTGGAAACCGCGGGCTTCTTTTTCGCATGAGCGACGGTTACGAGCGACAGCGCGCATACAACCCATGCAATTCCCGCCTGCGACAATGCGTAACGCCTCATGGCAGCCGAGTGTACCGCGTTTTGCTGTTGAAGTTCATGCGCTAAAGTTTGGGTAAGGTTCGGCGATTCGCCCTGCGCAGCATGCCGGGCGCGCCGCCAGTGGCCGCGAGATCGCCGCGCAAAATGTGTTAGATTGGAAATCGGTGGGGCGCGTAGCTCAGTTGGTAGAGCAACGCCCTTTTAAGGCGTGGGTCGCAGGTTCGATTCCTGCCGCGCTCACCATATTTGTTCTGTGGCTTCCGATGGCCCTCGGCAAGAGGGCCTGATATTTTTGCAAGCAAATCCCACCGACCCAAATGATCACGATCCGCTGCCGCGCTCTGCTGTTCGACTTGGATGGTGTGCTGATTGACTCCACACCAGCGGTCGCGCGCGTCTGGCATCGGTGGGCGCTCGAGCATGGCTTCGATCCTGAGAAGGTTGTAAAGATGGCGCATGGCCGCCCAAGCCGCAGGACGATTCATGATCTTTTGCCCAACGTGGACGTCGCAGCCGAGGACCGTGAAGTAGAGCGCCGCGAAATCGAGGACCTTGAAGGCGTTGCCCCATTGCCCGGGGCGAGTCAGTTGCTGGGTAGCTTGCCGCCGGATCGCTGGACGATCGCGACATCCTGTACACGCCCGCTCGCCGAGGTTCGTTTATGCGCGGCAGGCCTGCCAATTCCAAAGACGATGATTACCTCGAACGACGTGAAAATCGGTAAGCCCGATCCCGAGCCTTATTTAAAGGCGGCAGCAATGCTCAATTTTGCAGCTTCGGATTGTGTTGTCTTAGAAGACGCGCCCGCCGGGGTTCGTGCGGGGAAAGCAGCCGGCGCCCGGGTAATTGCACTCACGACGACTATGCCACAGCGCGAACTGGAAGATGCCGGAGCAAACTGGATCTTGAATAGCTGTGAAGATATTGGCGCGCGCATTGATGGCGACGAATTGTTTTTGAGCCTAGCTCGTGCTTGATTTTCAAGCGTTGATTCGGTCGACCCGTGGCACCTGCATTTGCGCCCCCGCATTCACTCAACTAAAATCGTCGCTTCGTCCAATAGATTGCGCCGCACTAAATAAAGCAGACGGTCAGACGAAATATAGTCAAAGACAAAATCGCCAGACAGGCAGGATCTCGTGATCATCGGTGTTCCGAAAGAGACTTATCCAGGAGAACGGCGGGTTGCGCTGGTGCCGGCAGTTCTGCCCACGCTGACCAAAGCGGGTTTCGAGGTTCACATCCAGTCGGGCGCTGGAATTGACGCAGGTTATCTCGACGTGCTTTACGCCGAAAAAGGCGGCAAGATTGTCGCCGATCGCGCAGCCATATTCGCCGCAGCCGACATCGTTGCCCAGGTGCTTTGTTACGGACCTAACGACGTCAATGGTCAGCTCGACGTTCCGCTCTATCGGCAGAACCAGATTCTCGTCGGATTTCTCCGGCCGTTTGGTTCGCTTGAAGTCCTGCAACAGATTGCTCAAGCTGGCGTCACCTCTTTTTCCGTCGAATTGATGCCGCGTACGACCCGTGCGCAGAGCATGGATGCGCTCTCATCGATGGCCACCGTTGCAGGATACAAAGCGGTGTTGGTGACGGCCGACATTCATCCGCGCATCTTTCCCATGCTTACTACAGCCGCTGGTACCGTAACGCCGGCACGGGCGTTCGTGATCGGCTGCGGAGTTGCCGGACTACAGGCGATTGCGACTGCCCGCCGGTTAGGAGTGGTCGTTTCCGCTTATGATCTTCGGCCTGCCGCCAAGGAACAGGTGCAGAGCCTGGGCGGTCGTTTTGTCGAACTCCCAATTGAAGCGAAAGACGCTCAGGATGCTCGCGGATATGCGACCGCGCAGGATGAGGATTTCTACCGGCGTCAGCGCGAGCTGCTGGGAAAAGTCGTGCAGGAAAGCGACGTGGTCATCGCGACGGCGGTCATCCCTGGAAAGAAAGCCCCAATCCTCGTCACCGAAGATATGGTGAAGGGAATGGCCCCAGGTTCCGTGGTTCTCGATTTGGCTGCGGAACGCGGCGGCAATTGCGATATCACGGAAGCCGGCAAGACGGTGGTCAAGCACGGTGTGACGATCATCGGGCCGATCAACTTAGCCTCAACCGTGCCGTATCACGCGAGCATGATGTACGCACGCAACATCACGGCGTTTCTTACGCACTTGATCAAGGAACAGAAATTGAATTTGAATCTCGCTGACGAAATTGTTCGAGAAACTCTTTTGACCAGCGGCGGCGAGATTGCCCAGGCGCGCGTGCGTGAGTTTCTCAAGCTGCCTGCGCTGACTAAACAAGCCGGTTAAACAGGATGAATAAACAAGCTGATTGAAATTAGGATGATGCGAAAGCCCACTCCCGACCAGACGGACGATTTCGAACGGAGGAACCATGAACAGTAGTTCAACTCTAATCAACGCGCTTTTTATCTTTGTGCTCGCCGGATTCATCGGCTTCGAGGTGATTCGGCGCGTTTCGCCGCTTTTGCATACGCCGCTGATGTCGCTTACGAACGCACTGGATGCGATCGCAGTCGTCGGCGCAATCGTGCTGGTCGGCGAACATAAGAGCACGCTGTCGTTCATTTTTGGATTCATCGCCGTGGTCGCCGCCACCAGTAATATCGTCGGCGGTTTCCTTATCACCGATCGCATGTTGAAGATGTTCAAATCGAGCCGTCCCGCGACCAAATCATGAACCCAGAATTTGCAGGCGGTCAGGTTGTCATCGAGCTGCTGTATCTCATCGCCAGCGTGCTGTTCATCCTGTCACTGAAGTGGATGAGTTCGCCGACCACGGCGCGGCACGGCATTTGGGCGGGCGAGGCGGGCATGCTGCTCGCCATTATCGGCACGCTGCTGCGC
>JBAWBE010000530.1:0-22971 GCA_049589635.1 Terriglobales bacterium | reverse complement strand
TTCCTACCCACTCCTAAGCCGGGACCGTCACTTCGATTCTGTTCGCGGACTCCGCCGCATCGATTGGTAACCTGAAAACGGGTCTCAGCAAGTTTGCGAGAATATTTGCATCGTTATCTGACACCATGACGTTTGACGCTACAACCTCGGCCTGATTGACGATCCCGCCCAGACGGAGTTATAGTTCCGGCATCAGTTGAAGCTGGGCGCGTGGGCGCCTGCAAAAGTTCACCTCCGTACTTCTGGCAAGCGCAGTACCGGAGACAACAAAATGGAATTCTCTCGCCGAACCTTCCTCAAGGGCACCGTCCTTGGCGGCGCGGGTTTATCGGCTCTCGGATTCGATCTCACGCCGCTCCACGCGCAGACGCAGGGCCTCAAAATTTCCCGCGCCAGTGAAACCCGCACTACTTGCCCTTATTGCGCGGTCGGTTGTGGCGCAATCATCTACACCATCGGCGACAAGGCCAAGAACGCCATCCCGCAGGTTCTCCACGTCGAGGGCGATCCTGACCATCCTGTCAATCGCGGCACACTTTGCCCCAAAGGCTCCTCGCTCGAGCAGGACATTCTCAACGACCGCCGCCTGCTCAAGCCCCAGGTCCGCCGTCCCGGAGGCACCGACTGGGAGGACATCACCTGGGATCAGGCCTACGAAGAAATCGCGCAAAAGGTGAAGAAGACGCGCGACGACACATTCATCGAGCAAGACGCCAATGGCAAAACCGTCAACCGCTGCGAAGGCATAGCCTTCACCGGCGGCTGCACCGATACTAACGAATTTAATTATCTCGTCGTCAAAAGTATGCGCAGCCTGGGGGTCTGCTACCTGGAAAACCAGGCCCGCGTTTGACACGGCCCAACGGTCTCCAGTTTGGGGCCCACCTTCGGACGCGGCGCAATGACCAACGGTTGGATCGACATCAAGAACACCGACATGATGTTGATCATGGGCGGCAATCCCGCCGAGAATCACCCCTGCGGTTTCAAATGGGCGGTCGAAGCCAAAATTCACCGCAACGCCAAGACCATCGTCGTCGATCCGCGCCTCACCCGCACCGCCGCCAACGCCGACCTGTACGTACAAATTCGCGCCGGCTCCGACATCGCCTTCCTCGGCGGCGTGATCAACTACGCGATCGCCAACAACCGCATCGCGAAAGAATATCTCGCCAACTACACCAACGCCGCCTTCATCATCAAAGACGGATTCAATCTCCCTGAAGACGGCCTCTTCTCCGGATTCGATCCCGAGAAAAAGGTCTACGACAAATTCACCTGGAACTATGAAGAAGGTGGAGACCTCGCCGGCAAGCCCGTAGTCCCGACTCCGGCCGCGCAAAATGTGAATCCCGCCGCTGGTGCGCAAAAAACCAGCGACACCGGTGGCGGCCAGGGACATCAAGCTGGCGGTCCAGTCGGCGCTGCCGGAGGCGCGGGCGCCGCGCCATCGCTTCCCGGCAAAGTCGCATTCGATCTAACGCTGCAGCATCCCCGCTGCGTCTATCAATTACTAAAGAAACAATACGAGCGCTACACGCCCGAAATGGTCGAGCGCATCACCGGCATTCCGCGGGATCAATTCCTCAAAGCCGCCGACCTCTTTACCTCCATCCGCAAAGATGGCGACATGAAAAAAGTCGCCACCATCATCTACGCCGTCGGCTGGACCCAGCACAGCTTCGGCACTCAAATCATCCGCACCGCTGCCATGCTCCAGTTGCTGATGGGCAACGTCGGCCGCGCCGGCGGCGGAGTCAACGCTCTCCGCGGCCACTCCAACATTCAAGGCGCCACCGATATGGCCGGAATCTTCGACATCCTCCCCGGCTATTTGAAAATGCCGAATCCCGCCGATGTCGATCTAGCCACCTACATCAAGCGCGTCACCCCAACCGAGTCCAAGCCCGATCCGTGGCAATCGTTTAATTACTATTCCAACACTTCAAAATTCACCGTCTCTCTCCTCAAAGCGTTTTACGGAGCGGCAGCCAGCAAAGAAAACGACTTCGCCTTCAACTACCTTCCCAAAATCGACCGCAACTATTCCTGGGTCAATATCTGGAACGACATGTACGAGGGCAAGATCAAAGGCATCTTTGCCTTCGGCATGAACGGAGTGATGATCGGCCCCGACTCCAACAAAAATATCGACGCCCTGAAAAAGGCCGACTGGCTTGTAGTTTGCGAAATCTATCCCGATGAGACCAGCGAATTCTGGCGCGCCCCCGGCATCACCGCCGACGACCAGAAGAAGATCAACACGACCGTCTACCGGCTGCCGGGCGCGGGCTTTGCGGAGAAAGACGGCACCTTCGTAAACTCTGCCCGCTGGCTGATTTGGAAGAATGTAGCCGTACCGACGCCGGGGCAATGCAGACTCGATCAGGAAATCCTCGCCACCATCTACCTGAAAGTTCGCGAGCTCTATAAAAAAGAAGGCGGCAAATTCCCCGATCCCGTTCTGAACGCGTCGTTCGCCTACACTACCCCGTACAACCCGTCGCTTTCTGAGGTCGCGAAAGAACTCAACGGCAAAGCGCTAGCCGACATCACGGACCCGAAAACGAACATCACCATCAAGGCCGGCCAGCAACTCCCAGGCTTTGCCTGGCTCAAAGATGACGGCACCACGATGTGCGGAAACTGGATCTACTCCGGATCATGGACCGAAGCCGGTGCCATGATGCAGCGCCGCGGCACCGAAGATCCCTCCGGCCTCGGCATCTATCCCAACTGGGGATGGTCGTGGCCCGCCAATCGCCGCGTGCTCTACAATCGTGCCTCTTGCGATCTCGAGGGCAAGCCCTGGGATCCTTCTCGTCGCCAGGTTTGGTGGGACGAAGCCAAACAAACCTGGGCCGGTGTCGACGTTCCCGACTTCAAACCCGACTCCGCCCCCAAAGATCACATGGGCCCGTTCATCATGAACCCCGACGGCATTGGACGCCTGTTCGTCCCGCTCGCCGGAATGGCTGACGGTCCCTTCCCTGAATTCTACGAGCCCATCGAAAGCCCGCTGGCAAATCTCTTGCACCCGAAGCAGTCCAACAATCCGATCGTGAAAAAGTACAAGACCGACATGGATAAGTACGCGCCCGTCGGCGGCGACTTCAACGTGATCTGCACCACCTATCGTCTAACCGAGCACTATCACTACTGGACAAAAAATAATCCCATGAACGTCCAGCTCGTGCCTGAACCATTCGTCGAAGTCCCCGCCGAATTAGCCGACCGCATGGGCATTCACGGCGGCGAAAAAATAAAAGTCTCAAGCATTCGCGCCACCTACATAGCAAAAGCCATGGTCACGCGCCGCATCAAGCCGATGAAAATCGATGGCAAAGAAACCTTCCAGATCGGCATCCCCATTCATTGGGGTTTCCGAGGCATAGCAGAAGACGAAGGCAAAACGGCAAAGACGCTAGCCAATCAGCTGACGCCGACCGTGATCGATCCAAACGCATTCACCCCAGAATTCAAAGGCTTTTTGGTGAAGATCGAGAAGGTGTGAGAAGAGTTGTCAGTTTTCGGTAAAAGCTTTAGTGCCAATTCGAATCGGAATTGTTAAACACACGGCGGCGAACGAGCTTACTGAAAACTGAGAACCGAGAACTGAGAACTTCTTTATGGCCGACCGCAAAACGCTGCAAGCCAACGAAATCTCCGGCCACACCGGCGAAGGGCCCGGCTATGGCGTGCAGCGCGATTACGAAGTCTGCAAGCTCATCGACACCACCACCTGCATCGGCTGCAAGGCCTGCGAGGTCGCCTGCGTCGAATGGAACGACATGCCGTTCCAGCCCACGACCTTCGACAACACCTACCAGACGATGCCGAAGACCAACTGGAATTTCTGGAACCTCATCAAGTTCAATGAGCACCAGAATCCCGACGGCACCATCCAGTGGCTGATGCGCAAAGACCAGTGCATGCACTGCTCCGATCCCGGCTGCCTGGCGGCGTGTCCCGCCGACGGCGCAATCGTCAAATACGCCAACGGCATTGTCGACTTCAACCAGGAAAACTGCATCGGCTGCGAGTATTGCGTCTCGGGTTGTCCGTTTGATATTCCGCGTTTCAATCCGATGACGAAGAAAGTTTATAAGTGCACGCTCTGCTCCGACCGCGTGGGTCAAGGTCTGGAACCGGCGTGCATCAAAGCCTGTCCTACCGGCTGCCTGAAGTTCGGCAGCAAAGAGGACATGAAGTTCATCGCCAATGAGCGCGCCACTCAGCTCAAAGAAAATTTCGGCTTCCAGAACGCCGGTGTCTATGATCCCTCTTCCGTCGGCGGCACTCACGTCATCTACGTACTGCACGATGCCACCGATCCCGAGCGCTACGGCGGCTTGCCAAAGAATCCCACAATCCCGTGGAGCTACACGGTCTGGAAGTGGCTCTTTAAGCCGGTTCTCGGCACGTTCGCAGTCTTCGGCTTCCTGGGCGTGCTCGCCCATTATGTAACCGTCGGCCCCCGCGCCGCGCAGCCAGAACCGCCAAAGGCTGGTCCGCCGACGAAGGATACCCTCGGCGGTCCGAGCGCTGGCGGCCCGAGCGTTGGAGGCCCGAACATTAGCGGTCCGACTGCAGGAGGTCCGACCCATGGCTAGCGGAGCGATCGATCGCTTCGATGACGAAGCGCGCCAGAAATTCGAGTCGATAGGCCGCACCACCGTCTATCGCGGAGAACTTTTCCGCCATCCCGTCTACACGCGCGTCCTCCACTGGACGGTTGCTCTCTTCTTTTTTCTGGCGCTTCTTAGTGGGTTCGCTCTTTACTTACCGGCGTTGTTCCATTGGCTCACCCCCATGTTTGGGGGCGGACCGCTTACTCGAACTCTTCATCCCTATTTCGGCGTTGGGTTTGTGGTGGTCTTCAGCCTACAGGTGCTTAACTGGCTGCACCTGATGCTCTGGACGCCGGCCGATTCGCGCTGGATGCGCAACATAGGAAAGCTATTTAGCGGCGAGGAAAAAGTTGACCCGCCGGATACTGGCTTTTTCAATGCTGGGCAGAAAGTGGAGTTCTGGGTGATCGTCCTCACCGGCATCCTCTTTGTTATCACCGGTATTGTCATGTGGGCGGGAGCGCAAACCTTTGGAGGAGTCACAGTCGCTGTCAGCTATGTTCTGCACGACCTTTCCGCGATGCTAATAGTCGGGACAATCATCATCCACATCTACCTGAGCACGATTGGGGAGCCCGGAACTTTCCATGGCATGATTCGCGGGGCCGTTAGCGAGGCTTGGGCTTGGACCTTCCATCCTGCCTGGTATAAACAGGTTACGGGACGCGATCCGGTGCAGGCTTGCGAACAGGCGCAGCGGGAGATGGACGCCAAGCGCTGATCGCCGTTGGTTCTTTGTCTCCCGTTTTCCCTCCTCGACATCTTGCCACCTCGCCACCTCCCCGCTCGCCACCCTCCCCGACTCGACCAGGTCGTCCGCGTCATCCTCTTCGTGGAACATTTTTGGAAAGTGTTCCACGTGGAACATTCATTGACATTATTGTACGTACATTTTCGTTAGAGTTGGCGAAGGAAATACGAATCTGAAGGGCGAAAAATAAAGTTGCTTTTCGGGTCTCCTGAAAAGTGCCGGATCGGGGACTTTTCGTGGGCGCGATGTTCACTCTCTGGTACTGGTGGCGCTTTTTTCTGAGTTAGGGGAATCATGGGGTTAGCGGGAAGTTTTGGTTCGCGGTTTGAAGGGGGAAGGACTTAGATCGAGTTATTGCGGAATAAGGAGTTACTCGTGCGCTGTCCGTTTTATGGGGTGGGCGCGGGGTGATTTTTGTCAAGTTGACAGGGTATGCAGGTCACGCGGAATTTGGCATGTTTTGCGTGCGCGGGAAGCATCAAGGGCCTCCTGAAGTCGGTGTTTGACCGCGCCACGGAAATCGCTACAATTAGTGATGAAGGAAATCAGCCATGACGATTGAACTTCCAAAGACGCTTGAAGCGGCCCTGAAGGTCCAGGCGAACGCGCATGGTGTTTCCCCCGCTGGTTATGTTTGCGAGGTTCTTCAACGTGAACTCGCGTCCGCGCTCGAAGGCCAATCATCGGGAGCTCCGTTCAAGACTGGACGCGGTATGTTCGCCAAATACGGAGAGGCTCCATCGGCAGAGGAGATCGACGCCAACCGGGCCGATATGTTCCGGAACTTCGGTGATCATTTTTGATGATCGCCGGGGTTGCCGATACGCACACCGCGCTTTGGCATTTTATTCGACGACAAGAGACTGTCCACTGCCGCCGAAGCCTTTATTAACGAAGCGGCGAGCGCACGACGCAAGATTGCCATTTCGACCATAAGTTTGGCTGAGGTGGTTTATCTGGTGGAGAAGAACCGCCTGCCATCGTCGGCTTACGATGAACTAACGCAGGCGCTGGCCGACCCCGAACACGTTTTTACCGAAGCTGTTATCAGTGCCGCCGTTGTCCAAGCCATGCGGCAAGTGTCACGCGCCGAAGTGCCGGACATGCCAGACCGTATGGTGGCCGCAACAGGTGTCTATTTTGATGTGCCGGTTATCAGCCGAGACCGGCGCATCCGCTCTGCTAACCTGAAAACGGTTTGGTAACGGGGAACCGCACCGAGCGGCCGCGAATCTTTCGGTGATTCGTGTCGAGCCGAATTGCATGGGCAAACAAGCCCTGTTCGCTGCTTTCCAATTACGGTGAACAAGTGGGACGTCCTCAAGATGAGAATTGAGCGCTGGCGCGTGACAGCGAGGCCTGGTTCTGCGGGCGGCGCGGATGGGCCACTTCTCGAAAAACGCGAGAAGTGGCGCACCCCGAGTTCCTTTCTGTCGGCGTTCAAAGGCAAGGCCCGCGTTATACTTTCCGCGCTGATGTGGCCCACCCGCCAACGGATAAAATTAGAATTTTTGACGCGAGTTACTCCGCTTAGTGAACGAACGTAACGAGTAACCTCCGCTGTACGGAATCTATGATGAAGGGGTGCCGCCGGAGGGCATCCATGTCTAAATTCGCTGTGCGCCGTTCTTTTTTCGCTCTTCTTCTTGTTCTTCTCTCTGGATTTTCCCTGAACGTTGCCGCTCAGGCCCCCAAGCCGTTGCGGGCCGGCGAAGTGCTTGCGCTCGACGTCGGAGGCGCGATGCAGGCGAACGTTGTGCACCACGTTGCAGCGCGCGGATTGAACTTTCAGCCCGATGAGGACTTCCTGTCTCTGCTGAAAAAGGCTGGAGCCGACGCGACCGTGTTGACGGCGGTGAAGAATGCCAAAGTATCGGCGGACGCGGTGAAGCCTGAGAAGGAATTGTTGGGGCAACTTACCAGTGCCGGCGTCCTGATGAAAGACAAACGTTATCGGGAGGCGGCGACAGAACTGACTAAGGCGTTGAAAGCGAGTTTCGCGGGCCCGGAGACCGGATTTGTAATGGGCGAGGTGTTGTACTTGCAGGAAGAATTCCCGAAGGCAGCATCGGTGTATGCGGAAGTGTTGCGGGAAGACCAGAATTTTCCAGAGGTACATACCAAAATTAGCTATGTAATGTATCGATTGAGCGATTCCGAGCGTGCGCTTAGCGAAGCCAAAGCGGCACTCGCAGTGAATCCGGACGACGCCGAGGCCCACAAGAATGCCGGGCTGGCATTGGACAGCGATCAAAAGTTTGACGGCGCGATCGCGGAGTACAAGGAGGCCTTACGCATCAACCCGGCCTACGCGATTGGGCACTATGATCTGGGTCTCGTATTCCATCACATGCGCGCCTACGATGACGCCATCAGGGAATACAAGAAGGCGAGCACGCTGGATCCGAGTTTCGAGCCGTCGCACAACAACCTGGGGAACGTTTACCAGCTTATCGGAGATGCGCCTGCGGCGATTCGTGAGTTTCGCGAGGCCAAGCGGCTCGAGCCAAATGATCCCCAGGCTCGGCAAAACCTGGCGGCATTGTTAATGGGGACTGCTCCGGCCGACGCAATTAGGGAGCTTAAGGAACTGGAAAAAATGTTCCCCGATTTCGAAATGTGCCACGTCTGCCTGGCGAGAGGGCTGGTCTGGGCGAACGATAGGGCGGGCGCGGAGGCGGAGTATCGAAAAGCGGAGGAGCTGGAACCTTCCGACCCAGAGCCCCATACGGGTCTCGGCAACATGAGGGAGGCAGAGAAATGTTACGACGCTGCGTTAGAAGAATTCCGGACGGCAGAGAAGCTCGGACCAAACGACGGCAAGACACATGCGGATGTGGCAAGAATTCTCATAATTCAAAAAGATGTGGCCGGGGCGTTGGCGGAGCTGAAACAGGCGGAGGCTTTTTCCCCGAGTTCGTGGGAAATCCATGAGCAGTACGGACAGGCTCTGGAAGCATCGGGGCAGAATGACCTGGCGATCGCGGAGTTTAAGGAAGGAGTCTCCCTGGATCCCAAACAGTCCCGGGTGATTCTGGAACTGGGTGCGGCTCTCGAAAAGAAAGGTGACTGGGTTGGAGCGCTGGAGCAGGACAAGAAAGCGGTGTTGAACGAGTTCAACCGCCAGAGCAAGGTTCAGCCGGGCGAGTCGTACAGGTTGGGACCGGACGCTCAGAAAGAGTACCATGCCGCAGATTTGCGCTTCCGCGATTATGTTGCGTCGCTGAAGGCGGCTGGGAAGGCCGACGAGGCGGCCGAACTCGAAAAGCGAGTGGTCATGTTGGACACGTCGGCTGGCACTCTGGAAAAAGTGCAAGCATCGATGCAGGGCGGCGAACAGGCCTTCCGGGAGAGGCGATTCGACGACGCCGAGAAATTGTATAAACAGGCTGTGGCCTGGGCGGAAAAACTGCCTCCGGGCGACGAGAACCTGATCGTGGCGCTGGGGCGGCTGGGGAATACATACGGAATGCGTCAGGATTATTCGGATGCGGACGCGGCGTTCCACCGGGAGATCAGCATTATCGAGAAGACGTTTGGGCCGGGATCGCCGCGCCTTACTGATCCGCTCACCTATTTGGCCAGTATGGCGGGCGGAATGAAGAACTATACCGCGGCAGAGAGTTATTTTTCGCGGGCGCTCGATATCAATCTGAAAGCGTTTGGCGAAAACAGTACGCGGACTTCGGAGAGTCTTAGAGCCATGGCCGGGGTGTATATGGCGCAGCATGAATGGGCGAAGGCTGAGCCCTATTTGTTGCGCGCGGTAAAGGGATCGGAAGCGGCGGTTGGGCCAAGCGACAACATGGTGCTGGTGCCATTATGGGGTCTCTGTGACCTGTACGACCGCGCAGGTCAGCCGGAAAAATCGCAGCCCTGCTGGCATCGGGCAACCGGGATCCTGGAAACGCAGTATGGCGCAAACAGCCCTATGCTGACGACTTCGCTGTCAAATGAATCCAGCGCGCTGCGTCGACTGGCGCGTAAGGACGAAGCCGATCAGTTGGACGATCGATTAAAGAAGATCCAGCTGACGGCTAAGAACTGACGGATGCGCAAAGAAAGCGCGCGAATCTGGGGCACCTGCCACTTGCACCTGCTACTCTCGGATTCTGCAGATAGGCTATGCTGGCTGGATGAATCACCTCGAAGTTCTACGGGAAAAGATCGGGCGTCTCCGGGTGGAGATTGCTGAGATTCAGGAGTTGAACAAGCGGTATCGGCAGCAAGACAGAAATGAGTCGGATGCTCAGGCTGCGCACGGACAGAGGCAAGAGCGGCTACTGGCTATCCAGCAGGAACTTACTCAACTTGCCGGCCTCGGCCGGAAGGTTCGTTCCATTGAAGAGATGAAGGAGAAACATCGCTCCCGGTTGCATCCCGCCAAGCAGGTTTCGTAGGCCTCGGGTATTCCGCCCAAATCGATTAATAGCTTTGCGCAGGCGTGAGCACGCGGGGACAATGCGATCACGCGACCACTTCGCTCGCACCGGCTCCGAGATCGCTGCCACAATAGGGGCAGAACTTGTCTCCCGCATGCACGGAGCGCTGGCACTTGGGACAGGTGGGATTGAGGTGATGCCGGCATTGCGGGCAAAAGCCGAAGCCGGGCTCGAGGGGCCCGCCGCATTGCGGGCAGGTCGCGATGAGCGGCTTCCGCAGTACGAAGTACAACACGATGCCGAGCGCGTTGGGGATGAAGATTGCGAGCAGCGTCCAGCCGAGGCGGCTCATTCCGCGGCGGCCGGCGTCGCTGCTCACATATCCGATCAGCAGGACGTAACAGGCCATGACAGCTCCTCCCAGAGTTCCCACCGCTATCATGGCCGGCAGCGGCATGGGCGGTTTCTTCCCGGAAAGAGTCGCGAACACGATCGCCGCAAGGACCACTACGTAGGGAATAATTGCGAGAACGAAAACCACCGGCGAAATAATGTGGACTTCATCCATGAAGCGCGTTGAATTTTCAGTTTTGACTGGCATAGCACCCCCCCGATTCCTTTGTCTCACTCGTTACTTATTAGTCCAAGTTACAAATGTCCGTAGTGAAAAGAGTCTTCGCCCTCAGGGGCTAAAGCCCTCATTTTTGTTGCCTCCCGATGGCACGGCTTAAAGCCGTGCCCTTCCCAAACCCATTGCCGTGCCCTTCTCAAACCCATTACCGTGCCCTTCCCAAAACCTGATGCCGTGGCTTTCTCAAACCCATTTATGAGACCAGCTTAGTTATTACTTATTGCGTCCTCTAAAACCATCAATCAACCCCGAGTTGACCCGTTGTGATCGGCCCAATACGTGCCGCGTGCCAGCATCAGGATTCCCGTCACAATCGCCGGCATCAAACCGACCGCCAACAGACCGAACTGCCAAACTGGACCGGGAAGGCGCGCCTCCTGGCCTAGCCACGCAAACCCGCGCCAGAGCACCGCGGTCGTGGAGGCAGTCACTAGCGTCACCGCGACACAGCAAACGCAAATCACCCAGAGCCGCTCTTGCTGGCGCCGCAGTTCGAGGGCCCGCGAGCGCACTCGCATCTGGGTGGCGCGGACCAGAGAGAAGTCAGCGGCCACGGGCTGAGAACGCAACGCGCGCACTACTCCGCCGGCCGCATCCGCATAATCACGGCAGGCTGCGCACTCCTCGAGATGGGCCCGCAGCCAGTTCTGCTGCGCGACGGAGATGCCGTTACCGCCGGCCCTGTCGCCGGCCCGACCGCCGGCCCAAACTTCGGCCCTGTCGTTGGCCCCGGCCAGTGCAATTAGCTCTTGCGCCTGTTCATGTGTGCTCCGCGTCATGCTTGCATCCCTTCTAGCCGCCCCATCAGCAGGTTTAGTCCGCGATACAGTCTCGACTTCACCGTGCCTAGTGGGGCTCCTATGACTGTGGCGATTTCTTCCAAAGCCAACCCATCCTGAAAGCGCAACATGATCGCTTCGCGATACTCCGCTGGAAGACCGATCATGGCGGCGCTGATGCGCTCCGCTTGCTCGTGCTGTTGCACTACCTCCCAGGCCATGGGCTGAGGGTCGGGCGGTTCGAGGGGTGCGTGGTCTTCGTCCTCCATCAGCGCGTCCAGGCTGAGCGGACTTTTTTTCCGCAAATAATCGATCGTCAGATTTCTGGCAACGGCGTAGAGCCAGGTGTTGAATTCGTGTTTGCCGTCGTACTGATGGCCGCGTTCGAGCACGCGAATCCAGGTTTCCTGGAAGAGGTCTTCCGCCAGTTCACGATTTCCCGACAAGGAGATCAGATAACGAAGCAGCCGATGCTGATACTGCTCGATGAGGCGGTCCAGAAGATCCGGATCGCGCCGCCGGAGACCGCGAGCAATTATGCTGGGCTCGGATTCCATCGCATTCAGGAAGCAATAAGCAGTGGCGTTCATGCTACCCGGATATACGGGCGAGAGGGTGAAAAAGACGCAAGCGGGAAGAGATTGTCGAGCTGTAGGCTAAGGTATTTATATTTGAGCTGGATATGGGTCGTTGGAGATGGGTCGTTGGAGATGGATCGTTGGAGATGCGCCGCTGGATATGGTCGGGATGGCGGCCGTGGAGGCGTCGTGGAGTAAATTGTGGAAACGCCCGTTTAGATTAGAGCAACCCTCGGGAGAATGAACCACCGAATGATTGTCACCTCTGCGTGCGTGCTGTTCATCCTGTTCGTCGCTACGCTGATTAGGTCGGCGTTTGGATTTGGCGAGGCGCTGGTTGCGGTGCCGCTGTTGGCATTCTTCATTCCACTTGAAGTGGCTGCCCCGCTGGCTGTGCTGGTTTCGATCACGGTGGCGGCGATCGTTGTGGTGCAGGACTGGAACAAGATTCACCTTCAGAGTACGGGCTGGCTCGTGTTCTCCACTCTTTTTGGGATTCCGCTTGGGCTGCTGCTTTTGATGAACAGTCATCAGCGGTTGGTGAAGGGCACGCTGGCGGTCATCATTATGGCGTTTGCGGCGTATGCCTTGTTTGATCAGAACGTATTTGGCAAAGAAGCGGGCGCCCGCGCTCCGCTGGAACTGAAAGAAGACCACCGGGGTTGGCTGCTTGTGTGTGGATTTTTAGCCGGCGTGCTGGGCGGAGCTTACGGAATGAACGGGCCTCCGCTGGTGGTTTACGGAGCGATGCGACGATGGTCTGCGCCGCACTTCCGCGCGACGTTGCAAGGATATTTCCTGCCAGCCAGCATCATTGGCATGGTGGGATATTGGCTGGCTGGGCTGTGGACTCACGCCGTCACTCATTATTACTTGCTGTCACTCCCGGTGACGCTGCTTGGAGTGTTTCTCGGGCGGGCGATCAATCATCGTCTGCACGGCGACGCGTTTGTAAAATACCTATACGTGGGATTGGGCGGCATCGGGGCTCTGCTGCTGGTGCAAGCCACGGGACTGCTGTGAGATCACCCGGCGTCGGCCACGCGTCGATTGCGTCGCACGTCGCATCAGTTGCAGCGTCCCTTGCATAGCGTCAATTTCATAGCATCGATTTCATAGAATCAGCGGGCGCGCGTGGCGGACATTTCGGTCCGGGCTCGCGTGAAAGCGAATAATAATATCCAGTCGCGGCGGTTTGCGTCGGGCGCGGGAGCGAACTTCCATCGCCGGGCTGCCTCGACGGCAACCCGCGCGAAGTACTTACTCGAACCACCCTCCTTTAGTTTCGCCTCTGTGACGTCACCCGCAGGATTTACCGTTACTCGCACGCGCACCTTGATCTTGCCGGAGATGGTTCGGCGGGCGCTCGGGGCGACTTGCGGCGTCGCCCGTTCAACAATCTCCTCGGTATCTGACGGATTTGATGCGGCACTTTTCTGGGCCGCACTCGGGGACGATTGCCCCAACTGCTGCTCGCCGGGCGCGGGCTGGCCTGCTTGAGTCGGAGATGCCGGCGGCGATGAGGCTTGCGGCGATGGTGTTTGCGGGGATGAAGGCGGCGGAGCTGATGAAGTCTGGGTATTCGGTGCACTACTCTGAACACCGCTCGGCCCACTCGAAGGCCGCGGGCGCACAATCAAAAAAATCGCCACTGCAATTGCGGCCACTAGCAGGAGCATGTACGGCCATTTCGCCGTCTTCTCGTGAGACGCCGCAATTGCCGCCACCCGCGTGGGTTTTCCGGCGTCCGCAACCGTAAATTTCGTATTCCTTTCTGGCTGACCACCAGGCTCGTCGCGCAATCGATCGGCAATCTCTCGCACTCCACAACGCTGGGCAGGATCGAGCGTCAGGCAGCGCTGCGCGATCCCGCGAAAAGGTTCGGGGACGTTGCTTTCAATTTCGCCCTCAATTTCCGGCGGACTCATGCGCGCCGGATCCCATACCGGAACGTGCTGCGACAACATCTCCACCATCGTCATCCCGAAACTCCAGACATCGCTGGCGGGCGAAATACCGGCAGTCAGCACCTCGGGCGCGTCATACAGACTTATCGATCGCGGGACCTCGCCCGCGGGACGCAAACTGTCGCTCGACAACTTGACTTGATTCTCGACACCCAAAAAATTCGACGGGCGAATTGCGCCGTGGACGAGGCCCTGTTTATGCACGTACTCGAGGGCCGCCAGCACCGGAAGCAGCGTGCTCCGGGTTTCGTCTGCGTCAAGCGCGCGGGTGGGAACGACCTGGCCAAGATTCTCTTCCGAAAACTCCTCGACCGCGTAGACCAACTCGCGGCCGTCCACGATGCAGCGACCTACGGTCAGAATGCGCAGAAGATTGGGATGATTCAGGGCCATCGCCACTTTCCAGCGCTGCAGCGGGCTCTCGGATTCGGCGCCGTCGGCGACGACTAACTTGATGGCGGCATCGGTCTTTGATTCTGATACCCCAGATTCCGATTCCGCGCCTTTACCGGGACTACCGCCTGCCGGGCCGCTGGCCGATGTGCTGTCCGAGGAGGCGCTAATGCGTGTCCGAAATACGGCACTTCCCTCGGAACCGCCCAAATACGTCCCGAGGACAAATTTTCCGTCGACAGTGCGGCCTTGCCATTCTTTCCAACTGTTGGTCATGGGCTCCTGCTACTTCGTGTCGCGCGATCAACAAGTAGCGTTATTGTATGACTGCGCGCGCCACACGAAACAATCTTTCACATTCGCGGCCCGAATTATTCTCGAACGAGTTTCAGACCGTTCTGCTGGCTACATTGATTACAATATGCCCATGGCCATCCCCGCCGCGATCCACGGACAGAAGTACATCTCGCTGGCGACCTTCCGCAAGACCGGAGTCGCCGTGCCGACGCCCATCTGGTTCGCTGAAGAGGGCGACAAACTTGTCTTCATGACGAACAGCAAGTTGGGCAAGGTGAAGCGGATTCGAAACAATGCGCAGGTCAAAATCGCGCCTTGTACGATTCGCGGGAAGATTACTGGGCCGGAATTTGCTGCGACGGCGCGCATTCTACCGAACGATAATGCGGCGCGCGTGCGGCGGGCGATTGAAGCTAAATACTGGCTGGCACGGGTTCCGTTCCTCTGGCGGAATACGGATACGTACGTTGAGATCACGCCGGCTGCGTAGCACTGTTCGCTGTTCGTTCTTCGCTCTTCGCAAAGGCGCATCGCGAGAGAGGCCAATCATCCGAACACCCGCAACGTGAGATTTTGCGAAACGCGAACGACGAACAGCGATCAGCTTCCTTCTCATTTACGCCCTCCGCCCGCTTTGTTACCATCAAAGGTTGTCTTTTGAGCCCTTTTCGTTGTTGTTGAGCATTCAGAATTTCTTACCGGAGGCTCCATGCCTGTGAAAGTTGGCATTAATGGTTTCGGACGCATTGGGCGCAACGTTCTGCGCACCGCGCTTGCCGACAAGAACCTTGAGTTCGTCGCCGTCAACGATCTCACCGATCCAAAAACGCTCGCACATCTTCTTAAGTACGATTCCATTCTCGGCAATCTGCCGAATGCCATCACAGCCGGCGCCGACAGCATTTCGATCGACGGCAGGCAGATCAAGGTCTTCAAAGAAAAAGACCCGGCCGCGCTGCCCTGGGAGAGTGTGGGCGCGCAGGTTGTGATCGAGTCAACCGGCCGCTTCACAGACGCGAACGACGCCAAAAAGCATCTGCGCGGATCGGTGAAAAAAGTCATCATCTCCGCGCCCGCGAAGAATGAAGACATCACCGTCGTGCTCGGCGTAAACGAAGGCAAATATGATGCCGCCAAGCATCATGTGATTTCGAATGCGTCCTGCACCACGAACTGCCTTGCCCCCGTCGCCAAGGTGATTCACGAGACTTTCAAGATCACCGCCGGGACGATGACGACCATTCACTCCTATACCAACGATCAGGTCATTCTCGATTTCCCGCACAAGGATCTGCGGCGCGCCCGCGCTGCTGCTCTCAACATGATTCCGACCACGACTGGAGCCGCGAAGGCGCTCAAGCTGGTCCTGCCCGAACTCGCCGGCAAGCTCGACGGCTTTTCGATGCGCGTGCCTACGCCGAATGTTTCGGTGGTCGATCTAGTGGTGTGGGTCGAGAAGGCTACCAATAAAGATGAAGTGAATGCCGCGCTGAAGAAGGCTTCGGAGGCTGGCCCGCTCAAGGGCTATCTGGGATATGAGGAAAATGAACTGGTCTCCTCCGATTTCAAAGGCGATTCGCGCTCGTCGATCGTCGACTCACAGATGACGCTGGTAGTCGGCGGTAATTGTGTCAAGGTGATCTCCTGGTACGACAATGAATGGGGATACTCCTGCCGCGTGCGCGATCTGATCAATTACATGGCGGCCAAAGGGTTGTAAGCTCGGGAACCGTGGTTCGCTGTTCGCTTCTCGCTGTTCGCGAGACACACTTCGGGAGTTCGGTCTTCGAACAGCGAACGACGAATAGCGAACAGCGAATTAAGGAAATTCATGCCCAAACTTTCCATCCGCGATCTTCCGATCAACGATCGACGCGTCTTCATGCGGGTCGACTTTAACGTGCCGCTCGATGACGGGCGCGTCATGGATGACACGCGCATCCGCGAGACGCTGCCCTCGATCGAGTACGCGCTGCGCCACGGGGCGCGGCTGATTCTGGCTTCGCACTTGGGGCGTCCGAAAGGCAAACCAAATCCGAAACTAAGCCTCAAGCCAGTCGCCGAGCGGCTGCGCATGCTGCTCGACCGCGAACTTTCGCGCGGAGAAAATGTTGGGTTCTGTCCGGAGTGCGTTGGCCCTGAGGCCGAAGAGGTTGCGCTGAAACTCGAAAAAGGCCAAGCGCTGCTCCTGGAGAATTTGCGCTTCCATGCTGAAGAGGAGGCCAATGACGTTAATTTTTCCAAGCAGCTCGCCAAGCTCACCGAGTTCTACGTTAACGACGCGTTCGGCACAGCCCACCGCGCGCACGCATCGACCGTGGGCATCACGAAGTTCGTGCAGAAATCGGCCTGCGGCCTGCTCATGGAGAAAGAGTTAGAGTATCTTGGCCGCGCCTTGCATGATCCGGAGCGCCCATTCGTCGCGATTCTCGGCGGCGCGAAGGTCAGCGACAAGATTGGAGTCATTCAACATCTACTCGGTAAGGTCGACGTGCTCATCGTCGGCGGCGGGATGGCCTACACATTTCTGAAAGCGCAGGGCCACGCGGTCGGCAAGAGTCTGGTCGAGGAAGACAAAATCCAGCTGGCCAAAGAACTTCTCCAGCAGGCCAAGGCTCACAAAGTCAAATTCCTTCTGCCGACGGATCACGTGATCGCCGACCGCATCGAAGCCAATGCGCTGACCAAAATAGTCGGCGCCGGCCAGCCGATTCCCGACAACATGATGGCGCTCGACATCGGACCGGAAACGATTGAAACTTTTTCCGAAGAGATCGGACGCGCGAGCACCATTGTTTGGAATGGACCAATGGGCGTGTTTGAACTGCCGCCGTTCGCGAAGGGTACGAATATGATTGCAAACGCGGTCGCCGAAAATGCCGGAGCGACGACCATCGTTGGGGGAGGAGATTCGGTGGCGGCGGTGAAAGCGGCCGGCGTGGCCGACAAGATTACGCACATTTCCACCGGTGGTGGAGCGTCCCTGGAATTTTTGGAAGGGAAAAAGTTGCCCGGGGTGGAAGCGCTGACGGATAAGAAGTAGAACTGACAAGTAGCGCTGGCGTCTCGCCGGTTGTCGTAGCGGGCGTCTGGCCCGTCACTCCAGAACTCTGCAAATGAATTGGCGTCTCTAACGGCAATGTCCGACTACGTAGCCCGACTAACTTTTGCCAACGGAAAGACGCTCGAACTCGCTGGCCCAGCCGACATCACGAAAGAAACTACCGAAGCCGTGGTGAACGCGGCCAACTCAACGCTGCTGGGCGGAGGCGGCGTCGATGGCGCGATTCATCACTCGGGCGGCCCGTCCATCCTTGACGAGTGCAGGCGCATCGTAGCGAAGATCGGCAAGCTCCCTGCAGGCAAAGCGGTCATCACCACGGGAGGCCGTCTGGCCGCAAAATATGTGGTGCACACCGTGGGCCCGATTTATCGGGGTGGCAAGCAGCGTGAGGCTGAGACCCTCGCCAGTTGCTATCGCGAGTCGATTCGCCTGGCCGACGACCATGGCATTTGCTCTCTGGCATTCCCTTCGATTTCGACTGGGGCTTACGGATATCCGGTGCATGAGGCTGCTGCGGTTGCCATCAAAACGATTGCCGATTCACTGCCGGGCACGACTCACGTGCAACTCGTTCGCTTCGTGCTCTTCGATATCGCGGACTGCAAGACTTACGTGCGTGCGCCGAAAAACTTTCCCTCGAACTCTCCGCAAGTTCCGCTATCTTCGAGGAAGGTTCCTGAAAAAGCGTCCTGAGAAAGGTCATTTATGCGAAAGAAACTCATCGCCGCCAACTGGAAGATGTACAAGACTCCCGACGAAGCCCGCGACTACTTCCGCGACTTTTTGCCGCTGGTCAACGTTCATGCCCGCGATGAAATCGTGGTCTGCCCAACTTACCTTGCGCTCGATGTCGCGGTCCACGCGACGAAAGGCAGCAATGTCGCGGTGGGCGCACAAAACATGAACTGGCAATCGGAAGGCGCTTACACGGGCGAAATTTGCGCAAGCATGCTAATCGCGGTCGGCGTCACTCACGTCATCATCGGACACTCCGAGCGCCGGCAATATTTCGGCGAGACCGACGATACCGTCAATCTGAAGCTCAAGTCCGCGCTTGAGGCGGGACTCATTCCGATCGTGTGCGTCGGCGAAGTGCTTGAAGAGCGCGAAGCTGGACTGACCGGCGACGTTCTCCGGCGGCAGTGTTTGCGGGCCTTCAACAAGGTTTCCGCCAAGAAGGCGGCAACCATGGTGGTTGCCTACGAGCCAGTGTGGGCGATCGGAACCGGCAAAACTGCCACGCCAGAAATCGCCGCCGACGCTCATGCCATCATTCGCAGCGAGGTTGAGCAGTCATTTGGCGAGGACTTTGCCAATCACTTACGCATTCTGTATGGAGGCTCGGTCAAGCCCGACAACGCGCACGCTCTGATGAGCGCGGAAGGAATCGATGGGGCGCTGGTGGGTGGGGCATCGCTGGATCCGAAATCGTTCGCAGCGATTGTGAAGTATTAAGGATGTCTTCACCACGGAGGCAGGGAGCCACAGAGAAAAGCAAATCTTAACGATTTTTCTCAATGACAGTGTGATACGTCTCGATCGGCGGTCAGTGATGTGCCGGCCCGCGTCTATTTCGGCGCCATTGCCCCGACTAGCGACTCGAAAATCTTGAAGCCGTCGGTGCAGCCGAGCTCGGGTTCGGCGGAGCGTTCGGGATGCGGCATCATGCCGAGGACATTGCGCCCCGGGCTGCAAATGCCGGCGATGTTATCTAACGAGCCATTCGGATTCGCTTCCACCGTGACCTCGCCCTGCGCATTCACATAGCGGAAGATGATGCGGTCCTCGCGTTGCAATTCTGCCAGCGTGGCGTCGTCGCAAAAATAATTTCCCTCCATGTGGCCGATAGGAATGGTCAGCACTTCGCCTTTTTCGCAGGCGTTGGTGAACGGCGTCTGATTATTTTCGACGCGGACGTGCACCGGCTTGCAGACATATTTCAGGCCGACATTGCGCATGAGGGCTCCCGGGAGCAGGCCGGCTTCGCACAGAATCTGGAAGCCATTACAGATGCCGATCACGAGGCCCCCGCCATCGGCGAACTTGCGCACCGACTGCATGACCGGCGAGAACTTAGCGATCGCGCCGGTGCGGAGGTAGTCGCCGAAAGCAAAGCCTCCGGGGACGATGATGGCGTCGCAGTTCTGGAGATCCTGGGAGTCGTGCCAGAGGAACGTGGCTTTTTGCCTCGCCACGTGCTCGACGGTCCAGAAGGCATCGTGATCACAGTTGGAACCGGGGAAGATGATGACGCCGAATTTCATGTTGGATCACCTTACACAAATTTAACAGACAGGCTCGCCGAGCAGTCCAGATTCAACGCCGCCTTACCTTGGTGGTCATCCTGCCCTACCGATCCTGCCCTACCGGGCTTTCGCCGCTGCGTCTTCGATGGCCGCGGCAACTTCCTTTGGTCGGGAGACGTAGATGGAGTGGCTGGCGCCCGCGACTTCGATCTTGTGGCTGTTGGCGCGCGTGGCATACCAACGTTCGAGATCGGGATTGATGGTTCGGTCGGCGCCCGCGACCAGCATCCAGCTCGGCTTGCTTCTCCAGGCCGGCGTCGTGATGACGCCTTTGAAATTTTCGGCTAAGTTGAACACCTGTGTTCGCGCCATGAAGGAGGTCTCGCTCTCGGGGAGATCGGCGGCAAAGTATTCGTGAAACTGTTTCGGGTCGAGGTAAGTGAAACCGTCGGCCGTTTTCTTGATGGCACCAGACTTGCTGAGATCGCTCGGGAAGCGCTTGCCGTCGTCAGCTTCATTTTCACCGGCGTCCGGCATGTGCGCGGCAACATAGACCAGCGCGGCAACAGACGGGTCCGTGCCCGCTTCGGTGATCACGGCGCCGCCGTAGCTGTGCGCGACCAGAATGCATGGGCCATCCTGTAGGGCAAGAATGCGCTTGGTCGCGGCCACGTCTTCCTTGAACGACGTCTCGGGTTCCTGCACGATGCTGACGTTGTAGCCGTCTTTGGTAAGGATGTCGTATACGCCTTTCCAGCCGGAGCCGTCAGCCCATGCGCCGTGGACGAGTACGACATTGCGAATGCGATGAGCTTCGTTCTGCGCGCTGAGCGGGCACATCAGGACCAACAAAACCAGGCAAAGGAGGGAAAGAATTCCGAGTAGGTTTCGAGCCGGTCTCATGGAATGAGCTCCTTTTTCTTTTTGAAATTTTCACCTACGAGATTCGACCTGCCGCTAAAAAGTATCGGCGACTGGGGACGCACCGCCTTCGCCATACGCCTTCACCATAAAGGATGATCGCGGGCCCGTTGCGATGCAATGATTCGATGCGACAAGACCATCGACGATGGCATGGAAATCAAAACGCCCAGCGAAGGAGAGTCGTCCCGACCGTGAATCCCGCGCCCACGGCGGCCAGCAGCACCAAATCACCCTTTTTTAATCTGCCCTCTTCGATGGCCGTGTGCATCGCCAGCGGAATCGTTGCTCCTGTGGTGTTGCCGTAGCGCTCGATGTTGATGACTACTTTTTCGGGCGGCAGCTTTAGGCGCTCAGCTGTCGCATTGATGATGCGGAGGTTGGCCTGGTGCGGAATCATCAGATCGATGTCGTCTCCGGTGAGGTGGTTGCGCTTCAGAATGTCTACGCAGGCCTCGGACATTTTGCGAACGGCGAATTTGAAGACGGCGGCGCCGTCCTGATGAACGTAGTGCATCTTCTTGTCGACGGTTTCGTGCGAGGAGGGATTGAGGCTTCCGCCCCCGGGCATGTAGAGCGAACAACCGCCGGAGCCGTCGACCTCGTGCATGAAGTCGAGGAGGCCGACATCGCCGTCGTCTTCCGTGACCGGCTCGACGATAACTGCGCCTGCGCCGTCGCCGAAGAGGACGCAAGTAGCGCGGTCGGTGTAATCAATGATCGACGACATGACGTCGGCGCCAATGACCATAACCTTTTTGTGCGCTCCGGTCTGCACAAATTGCGCTCCGACTTGCAGGGCGTAGACGAATTGCGAGCATCCGGCCTGGAGATCGAAGCCCCAAACGTTCTTCGCGCCGATCTTATCCTGCACGAGGCAGGCGGTCGCGGGGAACATCATGTCGGGCGTGACGGTGGCGACGATGATGGCGTCCAGTTCGCTGGCGTCGATGCCGCGCTGGGCTAGGGCGCGGCGCGCGGCTTCAGCGGCCAGATCGCTTGTGCCCACGCCTTTCTCGGCGATGTGGCGCTCCTTGATGCCGACGCGGGACATGATCCACTCGTTGTTCGTATCGACCATTTTTTCGAGATCGGCGTTGGTGAGAAGGCGGGGTGGAACATAGGTGCCGAGAGCGCTGATCTTGACGCGCTGTAGCTGGGTCAATGAGGTCTCCTGGTATGAAGAGCTGATGAAAGTGAATTAGTTATTTTGAATGATCGGGGCGGGAATGTCTAACGAGTAACGGCCGTTGAGGGTGCATCTCTCACGTGAGCGAGCCGCACGGCAGCATCTGCAATTATTTCGCAGGCGTTGCGTGTTGAGTAGATGGCGAGGGAGTCAGAAACCTAGGCCACGCGGGCCAAAACCAAACAACAGTCATCACGACGAGCACCCAAAACGCGTATCGCAATCTTTGGGATGTTTTGCTGGTTGTCACGAAGAAATTATCGATCCAATGGCATAGCCAGATCAACGAAAATCACGACCAGCGCCGAGTCAGGGAAGGAACACCACCAGTGTGTAAATGCCGAGCGTCGTGCCGACGGGGAGATTCGAGACAGAGAGGACGGAGGCGATGATCGCGAGCAGGCGTCCCGATTTATTTCCGCTGACCAGCATCAAGCCGGCTATCAGCCCGAACACGCCGGCAATCGCCGAAAGGCCAATCGCGCAGGCGTAGAAGAAATGAAAGGCGCCCATCAGCGGGAACGGATTCGGCACGCGATTGAGAAGCGCGCCGAACATTACGGTTGCAGTGGGCGTGAATACGATCAGCCAGATGCCGGCGGCCAGCCGCAGGATTCCATAGACGATCCAGCAGAGGCCGAGGGTTGGGCGGCGAAGAGTTGCAGTTGACGAAGAGGCAGGGATCGAAGTAGACATGGCGCATTTTAGATGCAAACCGGCGACACGTGAAGTTCCGTTTCTGGCATGCCTGAGGAGGCCGCGGAAACACTCTGGAGTTGAGCACGGATGGGAAGGGCACGAATTCCATTCGTGTCGTTAAGGCGCTGAAAAATGCCTCGCTTTAGCGCCCGAGGTACGCCTTCTTCCCGCACCACAATTTTTGCCCGCAACCTCTGAAGGCACGGCCTCAAACGAATCTATTTTTGTTTTTTGTCCCAGTCCTCGCGCGACACGGCGTTGATCGGCTGTTGGTTCTTGCCTTGCAGCGCGGTGTTTACCGGTGGCAACGACGTCGTGCCGATGGACTTCAATTTTGCTCCTGCGTCGTCAAGCTGCTTTTCGATTACGACCGCGCGCTCGGTCTGCGATTCCGTGGGTCGTCCCGAGTAGCCGTTGATTGCGCCGTAGAGCTCGCCGAGATG
>JBAWBE010000529.1:0-4123 GCA_049589635.1 Terriglobales bacterium | reverse complement strand
CCACAATGCCGGTCACAGCAGCCCTCAGTCGCGCTTGCCTTTGGGAGGCTTGCGGCTCAGTTCGGGGGCAACGAAGGGAGGCGTCGGCACCTTGGACTTCGCGTTGGCGTCGGCCTTGGGCTTCTTCTTTTCCTTGTTGCTCCTCTGTTCGCGGTTGGCCATTTCACTACTCCTTTGTGCCTGAATCACGGGCACAGAATAAAGTGCTGCGCGCCGGACCAAAAGGGCTATCGCGCCTTGGGCAGCGCGGGGAAATCGCGCATGACATCTTTGGGCGCACGACTTGCGTCGAAGAGGCCCCAATAAGCTTCCTCGGGATGGCTGCCGCCGCCCACGATGACATCGTTCGCCCGCCAGGGCGCGTCAAAGGCGGAGAAATAAGAAAAGGCGCGCAAGGCGGTTTGTGGGAAACGCTTTTCGAGCGCGCGGTAGAAATCGTGCTGCATGGCAGGGGTGTAACCAAGCGAGACGGGTCCGGTGGGGATGCCCGTTTCCTTCACGATAATCGGGCCGGGGAAGGCGTGGGTCAGAAGATCGCTCACCCGCGCGACGAAATCGGCCCAGTTGGGCGCTTGGGTATTGCGAAACCACGGCTCGAATATGGGGTGGATGTTGACGAGCAAGAAATCCATTTTCTCCAGCGTGGATTTCGCATCGACTTGGTTGAGGAATTCGGCGAAGGCCTCGGTCACCGTCAGCGGCATGCCGGGTAGTTGCGCGCGGACCTGCAACAGCGCGTGTTCGAGATCACCCCAAGCAGCGCGCTTTGCGAGGATCATTTCGTTGCCGAGCGAAAGTCCCGCCACCAATTTCGGCACGCGACGGGCGGCGGCGAGCGCATTGGCGAGTTCGGTCGCATTGTATTAATCAGTACATAACTAAGCCAACATATTTGTTGACATGAGGAATCGAGATTGATTCTATGGGGGCATGAGAGAAGACGATGCCCGCAAACTTGATCACGCGACATTGGAAGCGTTGCGCGTTCGAGCGGTGGGCATGGTTCAAAAGGGAGAAAGCCCAGAAGTTGTTGGCAAGGCATTGGGTCTTAATCGGACAACGATTTACGTCTGGCTGGCGCTGTACCGCCGTGGCGGCTGGGGCGCTTTAAAAGCAAAACCAGTACCCGGTCGGCCGCCAAAGCTGGGTGGCAAGCAACTGAAGTGGATCTTCGATACGGTAACACAAAAGAACCCACTCCAGCTCAAATTCGAGTATGCGCTATGGACGCGGGAGATGGTAGCATCTGTCATCCAGGACAAATTCAAGATTAAGCTCAGCGTCGTTTCGGTCGGACGCTTGCTGGCCCAGCTCGGAATTACGCCGCAGAAGCCCTTGCATCAAGCCATCGAGCGCGATGAGGCCCTGGTGCAAAAATGGCTGAAGACGGAATATCCGAAAATCAAGAAACTGGCGCAGACACAGGGCGCGGACATCTATTTTGGTGATGCGGCACACATAAGATCCGACCACCACGCCGGGCGCACCTGGGGCAAAAAAGGTGAAACGCCCGTTGTTGAGGCCACGGGCGCGCGGCATGGCATTAGCCTGATATCGGCGATCACGTCCAAAGGACATATGCGGTTTATGATCAAGGAGAAGGGTGGTGTGAACTCCGCAGTGTTTATCGAGTTCTTGCAGCGCCTGTTGGTTGGAGCCCGGCAGACCATCTTTCTGATAGTCGATCGAGGCCCTGCGCACCGTTCTAAGAAGACGAGAGCGTTTGTCGAAACCTTGGGCGGCAAACTCAAACTATTTTATCTACCGCCTTATTCGCCTGACACCAATCCGGATGAGCTGGTGTGGAAGCATCTGAAAGCCGATACCGTCGGCCGCATGGTGACAACGGATAAGGCAGACTTCAAAAGTAAAGTGGTTTCGTCAATGCGCAGTCTGCAAAAAAAACCGAAGAAAATTTCGTCATTCTTCCAGAAACCTTCACTCCAATATGCTGCATAATGTCTGCTTATTTATGAACTGATTAATATATGGGCGCTATGCTTTTCTATCTACGAGCAATTCAATCGGAAGAAGCGTCTGTTGTCGCACCTCTGTTTCAGACATCGACATTGTTCACGTTCATGTTCGCCTACGTTTTCTTGGGAGAAGTGCTCTCCTGGGCTCAAATCGGAGGCGGCGCGCTCATCGTTTGCGGTGCGCTGATTCTGTCGCTCGATATGTCCTTCCGCTTCAGAAGGTTCAAGCTACGGTTGATTCTATTGATGCTGGTCTCGACGCTCGTATTGGCGTTATCGTCTGTCATTTTCAAATTCTTCGCCGTGCGTGATCAATTCTGGATCACGACGTTCTGGATATATGCGGGCGAGGCGCTTTTCGGTCTCGGGATCATCGCAGTTGCGCATTATCGCAGACAGTTCGTGGCGCTGTTCCGGCGGAACCCGGGAGCGATTCTTGCGATCAATGGGGCCAATGAACTCGTCAATCTTGGCGGAGGACTGGCAGTCCGGTTTGCATCGTTGTTGGCACCTGTCGCACTTGTTTCCGCCATTTCGTCAACCACGACTCTGTTTGTGTTCGCATTTGGAATTTTGTTGACGGTTCTCTTCCCCAAACTGGGTCGGGAGAACCTGTCCTGGCATGTTCTTGCTCAAAAAGGGTTGGGCGCCTGCCTGATCGCGGCTACCCCATCTACACATCTTTTTTGAATTTCGCTTTGATTTCAAGGGCGGTGCCTGATTCCCTTGGTTGATGGATGCGAATCAGGTGGGCAAATGGCGACGAACGCGGCTGACGAAAGCGCAACCCATAGTCTGGGAGAATTTGGCGACAAACGATTAGCTGATGTTGGGGCGGATCTTTTACGCGCGCTGGAAGAGAAGCGGACCGTGGTCGTGCGACGGCTGGGCAAAACCCGCGCTGAAGAAATTAGGTTTGGCCGCTTCTTAAACAATGAGAATGTTACCCATGAGGAAATGCTGGCCGTGGAAGGAGCTCGTGTTGGTGCGTGCGCACAGGGACGTGATGTTCTTGTGATTCAAGACACAACCGAGATCAACTTTGCTGATCATACAGGAAGCAAAAGAGGCTTTGGTACGGTTGGCAACGGCGAAGATATTGGCCTGTTTTTACATCCACAGTTTGTCCTGGACGCGACCAGCGGTGGCGTACTCGGCATGGCTGGGTGCACGATCATGAACCGAAGACAGCATGTCAAAACTTCATCAGACAAAAGGCCGCCCAACAAAAGAGAATCCCGACGCTGGCTTGAAGGTATGGAACTTGCGGGACGTGTCCTGAACGATGCGGCATCCATCACTGTGGTCGCCGACCGTGAAAGCGACATATATGAGACTTTTGCCAAGTGTCCTGAGAATGTTCATCTTCTGACGCGCGCCGCCCAAAATCGTAGTTTGGCAAATGGGGGCTATCTCTTCGAAGAGCTGAGAAAAAAGCCGGTAGCTACGCGCTATGAGATCAACGTCCCGCACAAGGCTAACCGCAAAGCCCGGCAAGCCACAGTGGCCTTACGTTATGGCACGGTCGAACTGTGTCGCCCCAGCACGAGCCGCAAGACATGCGATAAAGCAACGATAAATTTGACCGCTGTATTTATCGAAGAAATAGATCCGCCCAGAGGAGGGGACGCGGTGCAGTGGATGTTGTTAACAACGCGCGAGGTTAGGAGCCTCGACGCGGCACAACATATCGTCAGACTATATCGTTTGCGCTGGACCATAGAAGAGTTAAATCGGGCAATGAAAAGCCAAGGTATGGATATGGAAGAAAGCCAGATCACAAGAGCCACGGTCATGAAGAAATTATGTGTGATGGCTTTGATTGCTGCTTCTCGCGCTATTCAATTGGTGCGCGCACGTGATGGCGGCACACATCAAAAACTGACCGACGGTTTTGACAAGGAAGATCAGCCCATCCTGGAGATGGCGAACAAAAAGATGGAAGGCAAAACCGAAAAACAACAAAATCCACACCGCAAAGGCAGTCTGGCATGGGCGGCGTGGATTATCGGTCGCCTTGGCGGCTGGCATTGCTACTACCAGCCCCCGGGCACAAAGGTCATGCACATCGGCCTACAACGGTTCGACGCCATGAAAGACGGCTGGTTGCTAGCAAATGGCCAAAAAGATGTGTGAATCCCCTAGCC
>JBAWBE010000528.1:0-9163 GCA_049589635.1 Terriglobales bacterium | reverse complement strand
GCTAAAGGGCTCGCCGAACTGGCGATGAATGAAAGGGTTTTAAACTTCTTCAATCTGACTTCTGACTTTTGACTTCACTTCACCACTACCTGTGTCACCTGCATATCTGGGTACGCATGGTTCCATTGCGCGGAGATGTCCTCGAAGGTCAGGCGGAAGGGTTTGGTTTGGCCGGCTTGCAGCGGCGACATGTTTAGATCGACGGCTTCGTCATAAGGACCGCCGATTCGAAGGACGTGGATTGGCAGTTCCTCTTTTTGAGCGGTTTGGCCCATGTCGTCTTTGAATGTCACTTGGACTACCGCGTGAATAACCGTCTGGCCACCCGTATTGGTGATTTGACCATCTAAATAGCTGACCGTGGCACCCGCGAAGTTTTGTGCCGCGCTGGCTTTGAGATCGGAAAATTTCAAATTGGGAGCGTAGGGCGAGGACTCGGCTTGTTTTTTTGGTTCAGAGCGGAAAAACAGTAGTAGGATTCCGACGACTACCGCTACGATCACGACGCCGATCAGAACCGGGCGAAAGTTGGAATCGGGAGATTCCATCGCTGGATTCGAATTCGGCTGGAGCAGGCCGGGCATGGCGCGATTGTACTACCAGACCGCGCGCGGTCAGCGCAGCCCGATTCAAAGCGGATATCTCTTAGGCACAGGGCCGAGGAGGCTCCCATTGCGCCGGCTGGAGATGGGCTGCGGAGGATAAAATTCCCTGCGCTGGCCGTGATTTCACTGAGCCTGCCAGGGAGTGAAGCGAGCCGGAGGAATGTTTTCAGTTACTTATGTAGAGTGAGCAGATGGCCGGATAATTGCTGTTTTGAACACCGAATGGAGTCCTCCCCCTTTATGCCGTTCGACAAGTCGGGTACGTCGTTGAAGACCTTGAACTGGGTGGCGATTTGGTCTTATGCCGGATCGCTTGCTCTGAGCCTGGTTATTTGGGCCGCGTTGGTTTCAGCGGTCTCACGTATAGTGCGCTAGATATTCGCGGTTGCCAGAGCCAGCCGGACCGCTGCCTCGCTAGACCGTCCAGGTCGCGCTTGAGGAGAGCTTCCTCTCCGGTAATCTCCTATTGTAAGAAATCACGCGTCGCAGAAACTAAACATCGTAGTGCAATAAAGAGAAGACGTCGTAGTTTGCGAGCTTTTCTCTGCCTTTCAGAAAATCGAGTTCAACTACGAAGGCGAGGCCCGCGATTTGTCCGCCCAAGCCTTCGGCTAGCTGGGCGGTTGCTACGGCGGTACCGCCGGTAGCCAACAGATCGTCGACGATCAGAACGCGCTGGCCCTTTTCGATGGCGTCTTTGTGGATCTCTAGCGCATTGCTGCCATATTCGAGTTCGTAGCTGACTTTGGCAGTTTCGGCGGGAAGTTTGCCGGGCTTGCGGACTGGGACGAAGCCGGCGTTGAGGCGATAGGCGAGGGCAGGGCCGAAGATGAAGCCGCGGGCTTCCATGCCGAGGATTAGGTCGATTTCTTTGCCGATGTAGTTGGCCGAGAGAGCGTCGATGAGACGGGCGAAGCCTAGCTTGTCTTTGAGGAGAGTGGTGATGTCGTAGAAGAGAATTCCCTTTTTGGGAAAGTCGGGGACTTCGCGGATTAGCTTCTTGAGGGCATCGCAATCGGTGCTGGTGATTGGGGCGGGGGTGATTGGCATTGGGTCTGAGTCCTGTGTAACTCGAGTTTGAGTGATACCTCTTGCCGAAAAACGTGAGACCTGTCTATTATAAAGAAAGGTAGAACTATGGTACAGAAGGCAAGAAACCTAAGCCTGAATGTGAAAGATCCGGAGGCTCACCGGCTTGCCCAGGCCATTGCTCAGGAGACGGGCGAAACTCTGACGCGCGCGGTTACGCAGGCTCTGCGTGAGCGATACGAACGCTTGCGGAGGCAAGACCACGAAGTGCTTGCGGCCGACCTCCGGACGATTGCCAAGCGTGCCGCCGCTCATATTAAGCGTCCCTATCTCGATCACGCCGCATACCTTTACGATGAGCGCGGCCTTCCCAAATGATTCTCGATACCTCGTCGGTGATCGCGATCCTGGCCGGGGAACCGGATAGCGAACTCTACATCAACGCAATCAGTCGAGACCCGCGCTGCCGGATATCTGCGGGGAATTTTCTCGAACTCTCCATTGTCATCGAAGCCCAATTCGGCGCCGAGGTCTTGCGGCAATGCGACGCGTTGTTTCGGCGAGCCGGGATTGTGATCGAGCCCGTTACCGTCGAACAAGCGCATACGGCACGCCAGGCTTTTCATGATTTCGGCAAAGGGCGCCATCCGGCGGCCCTGAACTATGGCGACTGCTTTGCCTATGCGCTCGCCAAAAGCACCGGGGAACCGCTCCTCTTCAAGGGCGAGGATTTCAAGAAAACCGACATTCTCTCCGTTCTGCCTTGAGAAAGCGCTATCCAGACTACACAGCAGTGAGCGCCACAAGCAACGTTAGGACAATTGATAGCGTCCTGATTTAACTTTTGCCACGGAAGCACGGAGACACAGAGAAAACCAGTGCTTGGCAAGACCCCTCTTCTACCTTTTTTGCGGTTTAAAGGCTTCTCCATGACTCCTTGTGAAGAAAAGCAAATTAGGACACCACCGGACAATTCGTAGTCAAGACGTCCGTACGCTACGCTCCTTGAATTTGAAACGAAGTTATGCCGGGAATCGGGTCGGCTTCTTTGACTTCCACTTCATCAACGCGCGCGGCGCGCGGGCCTTCGCGCAGACGCCAATGCAGTCCGGCGAGTTGTTCGCGCGTGCCCTGGGCCAGAACCTCGACCGTGCTGTTGGGATTATTGCGGACCCAGCCGGCGATCTTGAGAATGTGGGCTTCGCGTTCGACGAACCAGCGGAAGCCGACGCCCTGGACGCGGCCGCGAACTATAAAACGGCGGGCTTCAACGATCGGGTGATTGGGTGATCGGGTCATCGGGCGATTTGAAGTGCGGAGTCACTTGTGCTCAATCAGGTCTTCGATATGCGTCGCAACCTGCAAAGATGCCGACTCGATAAGGTAGCATCTCAGATCGTCGCGCCTGATGATAACGAGTTCCTTTTTGTCGGATTTTGGTAAGTCCGCAACTCCCAATATGCGATCGTTGATCATGTTGCGATCTTTGATCTGATTTTGTTCTCGCCTTATGATGCTTGGTGTCGCCTTAACCCATTCCTCAATTTGCTTCTGGGCAGCCTCAAGTGAGTCGAATTTTACGTAGCTCACTTGTCCCTTATTGCCGTCAGGCGCTTCATAAATTCTAAAGCCTGTGTTAACGCCACTCTTGGTTTTTCCGTTGCCGATAGTGACAAGCTTGAGGTCCGTTTCGACAGGCTTCTCTTGAGCGACCGCGAAGCGCAGGGAAGACAAGCACATCAAGCAGAAGGTCGCGACTATGTGCCGGGGCTTTAGCATAAATTCTCCATATCCGGCGCATCAGGATTCGCCCGATCAGTGGACCGCCAAATAGCGGCCTATCTATCAAGCTCGCGACAGATACGTTCCTTCGGCGGTGTCGACTTTGATTTTTTCGCCTTCGTTAATGAACGGCGGCACTTGCACTACGAGTCCGGTTTCGGTCTTTGCGGGCTTCGTCACGCTCGAGGCGGTCGCGCTCTTCAGTCCGGGCTCGACTTCGAGCACAGTTAGCACTACTGTCTGCGGCAACTCAATGCCGACTGCCTTGCCGTCGAAGAACTCTACCTTGATCTGGAGATTCGGGGTCAGGTATTCGACCGCGTCGCCCAAGGTGTCGCGGGTGAGATGCGTCTGCTCGTAGTTCTCCGTGTTCATGAAGTAGTAGTCGTCGCCGTCGTTGTACAGGAACTCCATGTTGACCTCGTCGACATTGACCTTCTCGATCGGGTCGGGAGAGCGAAAGCGTTCCACGAACATGGCTCCGGTGCGCAGGTTGCGGAGCTTGGCCTGGATGAAGGCGCGCAGGTTGCCGGGCGTGCGGTGCTCGACGCTGAAAACGGAGTGCAAGTCATTGTTGTGCTTGATGATCATGCCGGGGCGCATCTGGGTTGCGGGTATCGACATTGCTGGTTTACATCTCCTTCATTCTCGTAGGAAATTTTCGGCAGCGGGGGCGGAGAGCTCGATCCGCCGCGGCTAAGGTTAACTTTCTATTCTACACAGCGGGCTGAGGTTTGTGGAATTGGGCCGGGACCTGGTCGGGCCGAGCCAGCAGGGCGGTTGTGGACTAAAATAGTGAAGATTGGAGGTTCTTATGCGTGAAGGAAAATACGAGAGTTCTGGTGTCGGCACGGGAACGGCAATTGCATTCCTGCTAATCGGGGTGGGCGTGGGTGCGGCGGTAGGACTGCTGCTGGCTCCGAAGGCGGGTCGGCAATTGCGGAAGGATTTGCGGCGCGGTTATGACGATGCGCTGGAAACGGTTTCGGACTGGAAGGATGAGGCGCGGGACCGGTTTAAAGACGTTGTCGAAAAGGGAGCGGATTTCGCCGATGAGCTGCGGTCGAAGGCCGAGCCTCTGAGCGATTTGCTGCGGCGGTCGTAGGCGCAGCGGGCTCGCCTAGGTTCAGCCGTCCCTCCGGGACTTTTGTCGATCGGCGCTTGGCTATCCCGGCGTTGAAACGCCGGGATATTGTCGGTTGTCCCTCCGGGACTTACTCGTCGGTTGCCCCTCTGGGACTCACTCATAGATGTCCACATTTCCCGGCGCTGGAAAAGCGCCGGACTATTTTCAAATGCCCCTTTGGGCAATCCAAGACATTCTTGGACGCTACTCTGGCGGGGTTTCTTCTTCCAGTGTGCGCCTTTTCTTGCGGACGCTGCGGATCACTACGCCGACGGAGAGACGTAGATTGTCTTGCGTTTTCTTACCAAGCAGCGAGAACGAGGTGCGGGTCGCTAGATAATCCGCTTTGAAGCGGAGAGCGTAACGCTCGTTGATCTTCCGGTCGGCGCCGAACCCGGCAACGAGAGAGGGGCCGGAGCTGACTACGCTCTCCTCCATGTTGTTCTGGAAGGCCTGGCCGCGAACGCCATCGTGGCCGATGAGAACTTCGCCGAATGGGGTCCAGCGCTCGCGCCGGTGAAACGGGAGTTGAACGCCGAAGAGGATGTTGTATTCGCGCGTGCCTGCATTGAACGTCGGGGTTGTGGGACAGTCGGTTACGCATATTTGAAAAGGGAAGGGGGGCGCGGAGTTAATTTTGGAGTTTCCGAAGAATTCGCTGGCGTCGACGACGAATCCGAGATGCTCGATCGCATTTACGGTGAAGGAGGCGTTCCATCCATTAAGTTGCGCCCAGTGTCCGGAGTTGAAAAATTGTGCCTGGGCGAAGGAGTAACCGCCGAATAATTCGAGGCGCGCGAACTGGGGGACAGACTTGCTGACGGGGGCAGATGTGCTCTCCTTAGGCTGGGTTTCTGCCGGAGGTGGGGGTGGTGCTTGCGTGGGTGTAGGGGCCGTATCCGGAGCGGGGGCCGGCGTCGACGGAGTTGGAGGGGGCGTGGAGGGCGGAGTCTGGTCCGGAGCCTGCGCCCATGACATCACGCAGAGCGCCGCAACCGCAACCAAAACTCCCAGACATTTCCTCACGATTCCTCCTAGAAGCAGTCTTCAGTTCTCAGTTGTCAGTTCTCAGTAACCCCCGTCGCAAATCGCTACCCTTGCTTCGCCGCAACGGAACCGATGATCTGAGAATGTTCGATTTTACTGATAACTGATAACTGACTACTGGTTTGCTGGTTTTCCGAAAACTGTATTGTAGTGGAGCTTTACGTCTCCGCAGGTTCCCTGGTCGGGCGAATACACCATGCAGGAGACGAATGGACGCGAATAGACGTGCAGCGATACGGCGCGCTGGTTCGCCTCGCGTGGATTGACGACTCTGTGCACCGGCTGCTTCGGATCGACAGCGCAGGGATTTGCGGGTGACATTTCAACGGTGTTAGATGCGGTCAGCCGGCAGGTTCCGGCGGCGGTGTCCTGAAAATCGAGATGATAATTTTCCACGCGCAGGCTGCCGATGGGCGCGGCCATCCAGCAATTCTGATCCTGATGATTGTGCACGGAGCTGAACTGGCCGACTTCCCAGCAGATGGCGAGCAGTTCGTAGGTGTCGGTCTTGTCGATGAGGTTGCGGGTATAGTGCTGCTTATTCCATGTGAGGTAGGGGGTGAGACTGGCTTCCTCGACAGGGAACTCGGCGAGTAGGGCCTGGATTTGCGCGGTCTGGTCGAAGGCTGAGGGCGGCAGCGCGCGTAGCTTCGACACCAGTGTTTCGATCGGAACTCTTTTCACAGCGGTTAGCGTGGTCATAGCATTCTCGACAAATTATTGAGTATAGCGGAGTGCATTGCAGATTGCAGAAGTCAGATTGCAGAAGTTAAGAGTGTAAACGGGCGGCGGGCCAGCGAAATAGAGGATTCGCTTAATTGCAGAACTCGGCACCCCGCGAAGGTTCGGGTTCATCGTAGCACGCACGCACCAACGGAACCTATGAACGAATGGTCTCTGCGGGGCGAGCTATTCCTTAGAATCGGTGGTGCCGGCCAGGGCGTCCGGCTGGAAGATGGATTCGATCGGCTGACTGAAGAGTTGGGCGATGGTGAAGGCGAGCGGCAGGCTGGGATCGTAACGGCCGGTTTCGATGGCGTTCACGGTCTGGCGGGAAACCCGCAGGCGGGAGGCCAGGTCGGCTTGCGACCACTCCCGCTCGGCGCGCAGGACTCGAAGGCGATTCTTCATCGGCTAGCTTACGGGGCTCAGATCTCCCGCCAGTGCGGGTTGCTCGATCAGCACAGGACTGGGCGCGATCAAATTTGCTAATTGCTCGGAGGTGACGTTTCCGGTCAGGCGATGGCCGTCGACTTCGACGACTGGGACAGATCGGATTCCGCGCGTGACTGCGAGTTGTGGGTTGAGGGAAAGATTGATGGTTTGGAGCGTGAATCCCATTTGCCCTTGCAGTGCATGCAGCCGCTGCAGAACGATTGGGCAGAACGGGCAGCCTAGCGCGCTGTAATAGGTGACGATGGCCGAAGAGATTGCTACAGCGGCGGGAATCTGGTCATTGGCGATCGGCCCGTATCCGAAGAGGCTGGATAGTTGCGAGTAGAAGCGCATTTGTAAGAGTTTTCCGACGGGTACCAAAACGAGGAAGAAGCCGAAGGCGATCCAGTGCGCGGTCCAAGCGAAAAACACCAGGCCGGCGGCGTAGGCTCCCCAGATGCGGTATAGCCCGGCGACGCTGCATTGTTGCGGACGAAGGGCGGGTTGATTCTGTACAGTTTTCATTTGTACCTCCTGGCGGTAAAGACGTAGGCGATCGCCCACAGTAAAAGCATGCAGGCACCCATATCGTTCCACCTTGGCTTCGCGATACCTAGACGTTCGAGACCGAAGAAAACCAGCACTAGAATCTGCGTGAGAACGAAGGCGATGAAGGCCGATTCCTGGCAGATGCGCTTTTGCAGTTCATCCATTCGCAAGATTGTTCTGACGAGTGCCACGATGAAAAAGATCATGGGCACGAGCGGAAGAAGCGTTGCCCACCTCGGAACCGAGGAGTAGTTGACAACAAGCTCGACCATCAACCCGATGGTTGGCCAAATTACTACCTGGCGCAGAAGACGGGAGCGATAGTTGAGACCGCGGGTAGTCATGGTGAATCGTTCGATTTCGAATGTATAGCAAGCTTTTCAATATGTCAAGTAACATTGACATATTGACTATTATGCTTGTCATCAGTCAGCGGTCGGCTCACTGGCTTGCTATGCCTGTCTATTCCACAAACATGCAATCGCCGTAGGAGTAGAAGCGATAGCCAGACTCGACGGCGTGACGGTAGGCGCGGAGAACGAGATCGGTTCCGGCGAGGGCAGAGACCAGCATTAGCAGAGTGGACTCGGGCAAGTGAAAGTTGGTTAACAGGGCGTCGACTGCGCGGAATTGATAGCCGGGGTAGATGAAGATGTTTGCTTCGCTGCGGCCGGGATCGAGGTTCACTTTACCGGCGTTTTCGCTAGCGAGGCTGGCAGCGTATTCGAGAGTGCGCACTGTGGTGGTGCCGACGGCGACTACACGACGGCCACTGGCTTTCGCGGAGTTGATAGCTGTTGCGGTTTCAGCGGAAATTTCGTAGGACTCCACGTGAAGTCTGTGATCCTCCACTTTTTCGGTGCGCACGGGCTGGAACGTGCCGAGTCCGACGTGGAGAGTAATTTCGGCGATTTCGATTCCCCGGGCGCGAATGCGATCGAGAATTTCGGGCGTGAAGTGCAGGCCGGCGGTGGGAGCGGCTACTGATCCGCGCGCCTTTGCGTAGATGGTCTGGTAGCGGTCGCGGTCGGCGGATTGGTCTTCACGGGCGATGTAGGGTGGAAGCGGAACATGGCCGAGGCGCTCGATTCGGGCGAAGAAATCGGTGGTCGGAAGGAAGCGGATGCGGCGCTCGCCGTAGGCGCCGCGTCCGACGACTTCGGCTTCGAGCGCGGGCGTGAGACCTGAGCGGGGATTGGTCGAGGAGGAATCGTCAAAGGAAAGATCGCCAGAGGAAGAATCAGCACAGGAAAGATCGTCAAAGGACAGTTTTTCCCCGATGCCGATTTTTCTTCCCGGGCGGACGAGGCACTCCCATTCGTTTGGGTCTTCGCTGATTTGGTGGGTGAGGAGGACTTCGACGCGTCCGCGAAGAAACTCTTGCGACGCGGGGTTGTGTGGGCTCAGGGGCTGGGCGCGTTCACCGCTGCGGCGGGCGTATAGGCGAGCTGGGAATACGCGGGTATTGTTGAGGACCAGGAGGTCGTCGGGGCGAAGGAGGTCGGGGAAACCGCGAAAGGCACGATCCTGCCAGGTTTTGTTTTGCCGCACCAGATGCAGGAGACGGGAAGATGCGCGGTCGGCTAATGGCTCCTGAGCGATGCTTGCGGGCGGAAGATCATAGTGGAAGTCGGAAACTAGCATGGAAGATCGAAGTCAAAAGTCAGATTGAAGAAGTAAAAGACCTCATTTCGCCGGGGCAAAAACATTCACACTCGGAAGTTGTCGGGACGCCAGATTTTGATCAACTTTTTGATTTCAGCGGCCGGCAGTTTTTCGGTCAGCGCCCGCTGCACGAGGGCTGGGACTTCGGCGTCGGAGGCGAAACGCAGGCCAATTAGCTGGTTTTCGGTTAACTCCGGAATACGCG
>JBAWBE010000527.1:0-5932 GCA_049589635.1 Terriglobales bacterium | reverse complement strand
CACTAAGCTCGATCCGCGAAAGCATTACCGAATCAACGCACCGGATGGTGTTGCATCGACCGGTTGAGCTGGCAGCGTTAATCGGGACTGATGTTGACGCCACTCACTCCTTTTCGCGAGCCTCGTTGTATGTGCCGAACTTCTTCGCCACAGGCTTCAGCGTTGGATAAAACTGCACGAAGGTGTGCTCAACCGCGGCGTGCTGCTCGTGGCAGGACCAGCAGTTGCCCTTCGGCTCGGCTTCGGCTGTGTTGCCATTCGGTTCAAACTCGTAGTAAGCCCATTTATCAGGATTTCGGATAGAGTCCTTCACTTCAACGGCCAGGCCCATCAGGTCGGTTTGAAAGTGTCCCGTCTTATTGATCGAGCCTTTACTCTCGGCGTCGCGCTCGTCGATTACAAACATCGAGTGCTCCGGCCATTTGCCACTCTCAAGAAATTCCTCATAGGCCCAGCGCTGCACGAAGACGTTAGTGAATAGGTCGTGGCTGCCGGGAGCAGGACTGTAATTCATTCCGTAACCGGCTGAGAGAAATTCCCAATCGCGATAGTCCGCGGGGCGCAGTAGATCGCCCTTCGCGTCGTACTGCGGCTTGGGAGATATTTCTTCCGTCGCAGCGGCCCGACCTACCTCCGCGGAACCACCGCTGCACGCGACCAGTGCAGTCCCCAGCACCGCCGCGGCAGCCATGCTCAACGCTGACAGCCATTGCATGGCCGCAATTGTAGCAGACGATTCCGCCAACCCGCCGCATGAGCGGACCTGTGATTTTGTCCGGATTCCACCTTCCGGCAAATGCGTTTATCAGGAGTTGAAAACTACAGCTTTCCGCGAGCGTTAAAGCTCTCGACAGGGCTTTGAGCACTTTCTGCCGCTTGGGTTCTTCTAGAAGGTACATGGGGAGACGTTCAAACCAGCGCTCTACTTCCCATCCTCGCTGCTCTCTCCAATCTTCCCCGAGGTCCGCGGCAAAAGTCTTAGCCGCGATTCGACTGCTAGGGCGCGTTTTCTTTTCATAATACTTGATACACTCTCGCAAACGCTCAACGGTCTCGAACCGAAACGCGAAGGACGCGACGCGAACCACAATTACGTGCTTGGGAATAGGCTCGCCTTGCCGTCATGTCTCTTTACCGGTAGTTTTGAGATTCGTGCCATCGCTACTGTCAGCCAGCCTGGCCCTTCCGCCAGAAATTTATCATGGTTTGGCTCAAGTGCTTCGTTAGTGGCGTAATCGGAAACTTGAATCAACATGTGCGATTAGAGCGTTAATCAGGACCTAGAGCGGAGGCAAGCCAACGCACTCTGCCTGTTGCTTCACGAACCGCATCCTCAATCGTGCTCAATCTAGAACCTTGGCCGACTCTAGTTGGCACCCAACTGTCTTCCTTGTCCCAAAAACTCCACTCAAGAAAGCCGAACGTTCCATCCGAGTTTCGATAAAAGCAGACCCGTCGTTCGAGGTCGGAATCATAAATCGTTCTGAGGGCATTGCCCTCCTGCTTTCGCTTACTAGTCAATTCTGCTGCTCCCATGCGCCGCCAGGGTAATGACCGTAACATGGTTTGTCGGTGTCTGGAGCGATGGCCTGTGGACCACTTCTCCGATTGATGTCATAACGACGCCGCCCGGCGTTGTTAGAGACAAGGCGTTATTCGGGACTTGAGAAAGACTTGCATCGCTGCGAATCACAAATGTCCCATAATGTTCGTCTATGGATGATCAAATAAAGCACATATTTGCCAGGCTGCGCGAAACCTGCGACTTTGCCGAAACCGACTTTTCAGATGTGAACGCATGTAGCAGTGATGGCGATAACGGACTTCACTGTGTTGTCAGATGGGATGATCTTTCTGCGGCCCAAGCTCTCATCGACGCTGGCATTGACGTAAATAAGGCGGGTGATCTTGGTTATACTCCTCTGCACGTTGCCTGCATGCGGGGCAACGTTGAAATGGTCAGGCTCTTGATTGACAAGGGCGCAAATATGTTTGCATTAAGCGAAGGCGATGCCCCGTTGGCAACAGCGCGTCTTGCCGGACACGACGAAATATGCGATTTGTTGGGACCTCTGATGCAACAAGCACAGTCGCGAGACCCAATGATTTGGGTTCGCGCAAGAATCGCGCAGTTACGACGTGAGATTGCTCATCTTGAAGAAAAACTCGCCCGATAGTTCGCAATGTCCGGGTTAAGTCCCGACCAGCCGCGTCATCGTAAACTGACCCACCACCAGAGAGATCCTGCCTAAAGACAAATTGGCTCTTTACTGCTAAAATCTCACCTGTATATTGGCCTACAGGAGCGAGCCAATGCTTCCTCTGCATCTTCAGTCCGAAAGCCACATCCCGCTCTACGTACAACTCCGCGATCAACTCCGCGCCCTCGTCCATTCCGGCGATCTCCGCACTGGCGACCGCATCCCCGCCAGCCGCGAACTCGCCTCGCAACTCGGCGTCCACCGCACCACTGTCGCCAACGCTTACGCCGAACTCGAATCCGAAGGCCTCATCCAAGGCCACGTCGGCCGCGGCACTTACATCTGCGGCTCGCCCGTCCGCCAATTTACTCCGGCTCCGCGCACGAACGGCAATGGCAACGGCGGTGGGCTGCGTTGGGATTCTCTTTTCGCCGACGAGCGCGCTGAAGACGCCCTCAGCCGCATGATGCCCGAAGTTCCCGGCAACGCGATCGGCTTCGTCACCGCGCGCCCTCCCGAGGAATTTTTCCCGGTCGAGGAATTTCGCAGCTGCTGCAACGCCGTCCTCCGCGACTCCGGCCGCGAAGTTTTGCAACTCGGCTCCTCCGACGGCTACGAACCACTGAAGCGCGTCCTCATCGAATTCCTCCGCGAAGACGGTCTCAACGTCTCGAACGAACAGCTGCTAATCACCGGCGGCTGCCAGCAAGCCATCGAACTCCTCTGGAAAGCTCTGCTGCGTCCCGGCGACGCGGTCGCTCTCGAAAATCCCGCGTATCCCGGCGCGCTAGCCATCTTCGGCGCCGCCCGCGTACGCATGCTAGCCGTTGGCGTCGAAACAAATGCCCAGCGCATCGGCCACGTCGGCCTCGATATTGACGCGCTCGAATCCGTGCTCCTCCAGAACCGCGTGAAATTCCTTTTGGTCACTCCGGATTTTCACAATCCTACCGGCACTGTCCTTCCGGTCGCCGAACGCCGCCGTCTTCTCGAAGTCGCCGCGCGTTACCAGGTTCCGGTCGTCGAAGATCACATCTACGCCCGCGTCCGTCTGCGCGGCGCAGCGGTACCATCGCTGAAATCGCTCGATCGCTCCGGCAACGTGATTCAAATCGACAGTTTTTCGAAAGTAGCTTTTCCCGGCCTGCGCGTCGGCTGGTGCATCGGCCCCGAAAGCGTCATAGAACGCTTGCGTCTCGTAAAACAATCCACCGACTTGCACACCGACCAGCTCGCGCAAGCCACGCTCGCCGAATTCGTCCGCCGCGGCTATCTCAGCAAGCATCTCGCGAAGATGAAAAAAATCTACCTCAGCCGCCTGGAAGCGATGGAAGAAGCTCTCGAAAAATTCATGCCCGAAGAAGTCGTCTGGACCCGCCCCGAAGGCGGCATGTCCGTCTGGGTCACGCTTCCACCGGGATTCGACGCCGGCGATCTCCTGATCCACGTCCGCGAACGCGGCGTGCTCTACATCCCCGGCCGCACTTTTTATTTCCAGAATCCGCAACCAAACACGCTGCGCCTGGGCTTCCCCAGCGTCGACGAAAAACAAATCGCAAGAGGCATAGAAAAAGTAGGCGACCAACTAAAAAGCGAATTTCGCAAACGCCAACGAGGCGCCCGCGCCGAATCGCAATCCCGCGTAGCGCTGGTTTGATGGTTTTAGTTTTAGCGTTGTCATCCCGAACCCAGTGAGGGATCTGCTTTTTGTGCGGGCGCCTCCTTCGAGGGGAACATGGTAGGCGACGCTGGAGTAACGAGTTGGTTGACAGCATATTCAAGGTCAGGAGCCACAGGCGTTGGGTCTATCTTTTCCCGCTCGCCCATCTATGTCTGTGCCTCGCGAGCATTCCAGGTTACGTGATACCGGGATTGCAGTACTGGGGAATCCTGTGGACTTTTATTATGACTGCAGATCTCCCCATTTCAATCGTGGCGTATGTGTTGGCCTTCAGTAGCAACTCTACTCTTGCGGTGGTGTGGATTTTTGTCGTCGGTACTTTGTGGTGGTATGTGCTTGGATGCGCTTTGGAGTTTGTGATTAACAGAGTGAAACGGCGTCAGCCGGTGGTCCATTTGTTTAAATAAACTAAAAATGCTGCTCACCCCCAATCCGGAAAACAAATGCTTCGGCTGCGGCGGCGCCAACCCCCGCGGCATGCAGCTAACCTTCGACCAGGACGACGTAACCAACCGCATCCGCGGCGCGTTCCGCCTCGGCCCCGAATACCAAGGCGGCTCCAACTTCGTCCACGGCGGCATAATCGCCACAGTCCTAGACGAAGTAATGGGCAAAGTCTGCCGCTTCCGCAACGCTCGCGCCGTAACCGCCGAGCTAACGATCGAATACCTAAAACCAGTTCCAATAGACGCAGACCTAGAGATCGAAGGCAAAGAAATCGAAATGAACGGCCGCAACATCCACATCGCCGGCGAAATTCGCAATCAAGCCGGCCAGGTGCTGGCTCGCGCCCGCGGACGTTTCGTCGTCATCCACCAAAAGCAAGAGGGAAATGGCGGCGGCCAAAAACAGGAATCGCAGTAGAATTCTAAAATCGAGCAGTCACGGAGAATGCACATGGATTTGATGAACAATAATTTGTGGCGCGTGAAAGTCGGCCTCGCCGAAATGTTGAAAGGCGGCGTGATCATGGACGTCACCAACGCCGAACAAGCCAAAATCGCCGAAGACGCCGGCGCTTGCGCCGTAATGGCGCTCGAACGCGTCCCCTCGGACATTCGCAAAGAAGGCGGCGTAGCCCGCATGGCCGCTCCGCGCATCATTCGCGAAATTATGGACACGGTCTCCATCCCAGTGATGGCCAAAGTCCGCATCGGCCATTTCGCCGAAGCCCAAGTCCTCGAAGCCCTGGAAGTCGATTACATTGACGAGAGCGAAGTCCTCACTCCCGCCGACGAAGAGCACCACGTCTGGAAGCACGGCTACAAAGTTCCATTCGTCTGCGGCGCGCGCAATCTCGGCGAAGCCCTCCGACGCATCGCCGAAGGCGCAGCCATGGTCCGCACCAAAGGCGAAGCCGGTTCCGGCAACATCGTCGAAGCGGTACGCCACATGCGCACCATCGTCAGCCAGATGAAGCGCCTCACGACGCTAGGCGAAGAAGAGCTGGTCCACGAATCGAAAGAACTAGGCTCGCCGTTCGAATTGGTCGCCTGGGTAGCAAAGCACGGCAAGCTCCCAGTCCCCAATTTCTCCGCCGGCGGCATAGCCACTCCCGCCGACGCAGCCCTAGTAATGCAACTAGGCGCCGAAGCAGTCTTCGTAGGCAGCGGGATATTCAAATCCAGCGACCCAAGCGTCCGCGCAAGAGCGATAGTGAAAGCCACCACACATTACAAGGATCCCAAAGCGGTGCTGGAAGCCTCCGAAGAACTAGGCGACGCCATGAAAGGCCTAGACATCCGCCAAATGGACGAAAAAGATCTACTGCAAACCCGCGGCTGGTAGAGAGACCGCTTCGTAGCGCCGGCTGTTAGGTTTATGTAGCGGGCAGCCGTTGGTTTTGATTTGGAATTGACGTCACGCTTCATCGCAACTCGACGCATTGTCTCAGTCGTACGATTGTCATCCCGAGCGCAGCGAGGGATCTGCTTTCCGTAGCGTCGACGCGCACGAGCCAAGGGCAACCGGAAGGGCGGGGCTTCAGAGTCTGTGTGAGAACTGGGGTTGACGCGTCTCGTATACTGCAGCGGAGAGGAGACGCGATGGC
>JBAWBE010000526.1:0-8317 GCA_049589635.1 Terriglobales bacterium | reverse complement strand
ACTTCCTGCCGCTTCTCTTCCTCGCTCTTGATGTCGATCTTCCACCCGAGCAGTTTGGCCGCCAGGCGAACGTTCTGGCCCTTCTTGCCGATGGCCAGCGAAAGCTGCGTGTCGTCTACGACGACCTCCAGGTGCTTTTCGGCGGCGTCTACAACCGTGACGCGGCTCACTTTGGCCGGTTGGAGCGCCTTTTCGGCGAAGGTCACCGAATCCTCGTGATACTCGATGATGTCGATCTTTTCGCCGCGCAGCTCGCGGATGATCGACTGCACGCGCATTCCCTTCATGCCGACGCACGCGCCCACGGCGTCGACATCTTTATCTTTCGACATGACCGCGATCTTCGTGCGCTCGCCCGCCTCGCGCGCAATCGCGCGAATCACCACCGTGCCGTCATAAATCTCCGGCACTTCGGTCTGGAATAAGTGCTGCACGAGTTCGGGAGCGGCGCGCGAAACCACTACGCCCGGACCCTTGACCGCTTTTTCAACGCGCGAGATTACAACGCGGATCCGCTCGCCGACGGCGAAGGACTCCAGCCGCGACTGCTCCTTGCGTCCCATGCGGGCTTCGGCTTTTCCAAGATCGACGATCACGTCCGGCCCTTCAATCCGCTTCACGGTCGCATTCACGATCTCGCCGACGTGGCCGATGTACTCGTTGTAAACCGTGTCACGCTCGGCCTCGCGCACCTTCTGAAAAATGACTTGCTTCGCAAGCTGTGCGGCGATGCGGCCGAGAATTCCTTCGGTCACCTTCGGGATCAGCAGCTCGCCGCCGGCTTCGGCGCTGGGGTCGAGCTTGCGTGCCTGTTCCACCGTCACCTGAAGGTTAGGGTCCTCGACCTGCTCGGGACCCTCTACGATCGATTTCACCGCATAGGCGTTAATCTTGCCAGAATCCTTGTCGAGGACGGCGCGCAGATTTTCCTGCGTCTTGTAATACTTCCGCGTCGCGACCACGATGGCATCCTCTACCGCGCTGACCACGATGCGCGGGTCGATGCCTTTTTCCCGGCTGACGCCTTCGATGATGTTGTAAAGCTCGCTAGCCATAAAAATCAGTTCTCAGTAGAGGGCCGACAATCCAATTACTACTTGGTGCTAAATCTCCGGTACCAGATTCGCCTTTTCCACGTTTCCTAACTCAACCTCGACCGACTCCGCGCCATCTTTCTGACGGTTTTTTCGCCGCGCCGCGCTCAAGTCGAGCAATAGCTTGCCGTTTTCAAAACTTTCCAGCCGTCCTTCAAAATGCCGATTGTTGTTCACCGGCTCGCGCGTCATCAACTTCACGCGATGCCCGCGAAAGCGCTCGAAATCTTTCGCCCTCGTCAACTTTCGATCAAGCCCCGGAGACGAAACCTCGAGCACGTACGATCCGCCCGGCACCGCATCTTCGACATCAATAATCGTTCCGTACTCGCGACTGAACGACGAACAGTCCTCGTGCGTCACGCCATCCGGATGATTCGGCGACGGAGCCGCTCCCGGCCGATCAATAAAAACTCGCAGCGTCCGGTGTTTGCCGGATCCGAGCACTTCAAGATCGACCACTTCAAGCCCGCTCGAGCCCGCCACCCGCTCCGCAATCTCGCGGAGCTTTTCTTTATCAAAAGCCATGTTTTCAGTAACTTACTTCAAAACCGCCGTGCTGAACCTGCCCCCAACGAAAAAGTGGGCTTTCGCCCACTGGTGTGCTTCGACAGTCCTGACACTACGACACAACAGTATTCATCACTAACTATACGCCGCGATTTCTGAAAAGACAAACCGCAGTTAGAATCGAAGCTGATTCGATCGCATCATTTAATACCATGCGACATGCAATCTTAGGAGCCGGCGGAGTAGGTGGATTCATCGCCGCCTGTCTCGCACATTCAGGCGAATCGGTAACGCTTGTCGTTCGTCCGGAAACACTCGCTACGCATCCCCAGGAGCTTCAGTTTGAAAGCCCGTTGGGAAACTGGGCGGCCGAGGTGAATTGGGCCGCAGCGGTTCCGGCATGCGATGTTCTTTGGCTGACGATTAAGGCTACGCAGCTCGAAAGTGCGCTGAGTTCGATCGCTAACGTCGAACAGATCCGCGCAGTTGTGCCGCTTTTGAATGGGCTCGATCACTTGCAAGTGTTGCGCAAAAAGTTTGGTGTAGAGCGCGTTATTCCTGCGACCATCGCCGGTGAATTCGAACGCGTCAGCGTCGGACACTTCGTTCATCGAACGCCGTTTGCGGTGCTGAATATTTCGTCACTAGGACGCGAGTTGCTCCAGACTGTGACCGATCAGCTGCGAGGCATTGGGTTGGTCTGCAACTTTATTGACGATGAACCAACATTGATGTGGAGCAAGCTTGTTTTCCTCGGTCCTCTCGCGCTGACCACCACCGCCTTCGATCGGACCGTCGGCGAAGTCATTTCGGACCCAAAGACCTGGCAGCAACTTGAAGGAAGCATTCGCGAAGTATGCACAATTGGGCAAGCAGATGGTGCAAAGGTCGACGCGGATGCTGTCCTGAAGATGATCAAGAACGCTCCTGCTGGCATGCGCAGCTCAATGCAGAAAGACGTTGAACATGGACGCTCGCCGGAACTCGATGCGATTGGCGGGGCCATCGTCCGCGCGGCCAAGCGCCACGGGTTGACGGCGCCGATTACAGAAGAGTTAATGGCCCAAATCGAAGCCCGAATCAAGAAAAGACCAGCGACAGTTGGTAGTGCCTCGTGAGAATCAGCCGCTTGCCATTGTGCCCATCGTAACCTTGCACCGAGGTTACCTTTCCTTCAAGCTTCTCTAATGCAGGCTTCCAAGGTCCATATCGCCATCGCAGTGTGTGCGGGTGGCCTGCTACTCGCGATTTTTCTCGGCTATCTGAACTGGCTCAGTAATCAGGGACCGGTACTAGCGCGATCGGAAGAGCGCGACCCTCTGACCAACATGCCCATCAGCATTACCATGAACCCGCTGCGCGATCGTACGATCGAACGTACGGCGGCCGAATTTGTCACCCAGATGCGCGACGGCAATTGCCGCCTGCTTCTGGCCGCTTGGGAGAGGGATTACCGCAAGAAGCGTGCTCAATTCGTTTGCGATTCTGAAACCCAGCACCCGCTGATTTCGTGGCACATCGTCGAGTGGGAAGATGCGCCGCCGCTGGTGATCCTGCACTACAAAGGAAAGCGTTACTCGACTCCCGCTCAGAGCGCTACCTACGAGGACCTGTTTTCCGTCACGGAAGAGAGAAAAATCGACGGTTGGGTGGTAACGAAGTACGATTCGTTTTACTGAGAGCTCTACGTACTGAGATCCCTACGCGGCCTTCTCCGCATCCTCCACCGTGTCAAAGAACCGAAAGAAATGATCGACCCGCGTGACTTCGAGCGCATGGTGGATCCGCTGATTCACCCCTACAAATCCCAGGCTTCGCCCGTCCCTTTCGCGGGTGACATAGGCGCCGACGAGGGCGCCGATTCCCGCAGAATCCGCCAAAGGCACCGCAGTGAAATCGAGAATGAGGGCGCGCGATTGGTCGGCGCGCACTTTCGATTGAAAGCCAAACACGTTCGTCAGCGAGAGCGGCCCCGACAATCGTAGAATTCGAATCCCTTCCCTTGAACCGGCAGTTTCCTCAATGAGCAGTGGCTGATCAGGCATAGGGGAAATGTTAATGTTGAATGAAAGCGCTAGTATTAAAACCATGTGAATTCTTCGGCTCGCCTCTTGCTGAATGCCGCTTCGTCGAAGGTGGCTTAGTTCAATCATGATCGGGAAGACCATCTCGCACTACCGCATCGTCGAAAAGCTCGGCGGCGGCGGAATGGGCGTTGTCTACAAAGCCGAAGACACTCGGCTGCTTCGCTTTGTTGCGTTGAAGTTCCTGCCGCACGATGTGGCCGAAGACCCACAGGCGCTCGGCCGCTTCCAGCGCGAGGCGCAGGCTTCCTCGGCGCTTAATCATCCCAACATCTGCACGATTTACGACATCGGCGAGGAGGGTGGACGCGCGTTCATCGCCATGGAATACCTCGATGGCGTGACTCTCAAGCATCGGATCGCGGGCCGTCCGCTCGATCTCGAAGTGCTTCTGCCGATCGCCATCGAAATCGCCGATGCTCTCGATGCGGCGCACTCGGAAGGCATTGTCCACCGCGACATCAAACCCGCGAACATTTTTATCACCAAGCGCGGACACGCGAAGATTTTGGACTTCGGTTTGGCGAAGGTGACATTTGTCGGCGGCTCGTCTCTGGACAGGATTGGCTCCCTCGATACGGAAACGATTCCGATCAGCGAAGACCACTTGACGAGCCCCGGCACAATGGTTGGCACCGTCGGGTACATGTCACCCGAACAGGTGCGCGCCAAGGAGCTCGACACGCGGACCGATATCTTCTCGTTCGGATCCGTGCTTTACGAGATGGCGACCGGCTCGCTGCCCTTTCATGGAGCCAGCGCGGCCGTAATTTGCGAAGCCATCATGAATCGCGCGCCGGTTGCGCCGGTGCGGATGAACCCAGACGTGCCCGCCAAGCTGGAAGACATCATTTCCAAAGCGATGGAGAAGGATCGCGCGCTGCGCTATCAGCATGCCTCTGACATGCGAACGGATTTGCAGCGGCTCAAGCGCGATACCGAGACCGGGCGTTTAGCGTTAGAAGTTTCCGAGCCGTTGGCGGCGGACGAAATCACTGCCGATCGTAGCTCCGAGATTGCGCGAGTCCAATCGAGCTCAAGGCCGGAGCTTCGCTCAAGTGGAAAGCCGGGTGCGGCGGCATTAGCCTCAGCCTCAGCCTCGAGTCGACTTGCGGCTCCGCATTCGGAAGATCAAAGGACAGTCGCCCCTGCCGGCACCGTTCATGTGCCTAGCCAACGCAAGCCGTTTATCCTCGTGGCCGCGATCGCCGCTGTCGCTCTTGTCGCGGCCAGTTACTTCTTATATTTGCGACCGCGTCATTCCAAACCGCTCAGCGCCAAAGACACCGTCGTGCTCACCGACTTCGCCAACACCACCGGCGACCCGATCTTCGACGACACGCTTAAAACCGCGCTCACCATGGCGCTGCAACAGTCTCCATTCATAAACCTCCTTCCGGAAAGTAAGGTCGCTGAGACGTTGCAGTCGATGAGTGTTGCGCCGGATGCCAAACTCAATGCGGAGCGAACTCAAGACCTCTGCCAGCGGGCCGGCGGGAAAGTCTATATCGCGGGCTCCATCGCGCGCGCGGGATCGGAATTTGCGCTCGCGTTGAAGGCCGCCGACTGCCACAGCGGGGACGTGCTCGCCCAGGAGCAAGTCACTGCGCCCGATGAGGAGAAAATACTGGACATGCTGGGCAACGCGGCTTCGAAGCTGCGCGGCGATCTTGGCGAACCGCCGGCAACGTTGCAAAAATACGATCTTCCCCTGGCGCGAATCACCACTTCATCGCTCGAGGCGCTGAAGGCTTACACGCTTGGCGGGATTGCTGGACGCCAGCAGGGAGACGCGGCGGCTCTTCCTCACGATCAACGCGCCATTCAACTCGATTCAAACTTCGCCGCGGGCTATATGGCGATTGGTGAAGATTACTCGGGGCTCGGAGAGACGGGACGCGCCAGCGAATATTTCGCCAAGGCGTTTCAGTTGCGCGAGCATGCCAGCGAACGAGCGAGGCTAGCGATTACTGCGGCTTACTACTTGAATGCGACCGGGGAGTTGGACAAGGCGGCCCAGGCTTTCGAAGAGGAGATCGAAAATTATCCCGGGCAATGCGAGGGCTGCGTTGATTTAGGCATCATCTATTGCGCACAGGGGCAGTACGATAAGGCCATAGAAATCACTCGCCGCGCGCAGCAGATTGATCCCAACCGGGTGCCACCTTACGACAATCTGGCGGTTTTTTACCTGGCATCGCAACGATTGAACGAAGCGAAACAAACCATTCAGGACGCGCGAAACCATAAGCTGGACGACTCGCAGTTGCACAGCGCGTTATATGCGATCGCATTTTTGCAGCATAATTCTGATGCGATGGCACAAGAACTCAGCTGGTTTAAGGCGAACCCTCCGGCCGAGAATACTGGCCTAGCACTCGCTTCGGATACCGAGGCTTATGCAGGCCATCTGGGGAAAGCGCGTGAACTGACTGAGAAAGCGATTGCCTCCGCCATCCAGAACGACAATCGTGAGAACGCAGCGATCTGGCAGGCAGTTGCCGCGCAGCGCGAAGCCGCGTTCGGAAATGCGGCGGAAGGCGACACAGCCGCGGCCGAGGCATTGAAAATCAGTCCCGCCAGTCAGCCAGCCAAGTCAGAGTCGAGCCTGGCTTTTGCCATAGCGGGTAGCGCGGCGCGCGCGGATTTGCTGGTGCAGGATCTCGACAAGGCTGCGCCGCTCAATACGCAGATGCAGGAGTTATGGCTGCCGACGATTCGCGCGCAAGCGGAACTGTCGCGGGGAAATCCTCTGTCAGCGGTGCACGCGTTCCACGCTTCCGCAATCGAGCTAGGAGCAATTCTGTTTGGCGAGAATCTCTCGTGCCTTTATCCGGCGTACGTTCGAGGGGAAGCTTATCTGGCTGCCGGTCAGGGAAGCGCCGCAGCCGTCGAATTTCAGAAGATTCTCGATCATGACGGACTGGTCTGGAACTGCTGGACGGGAGCGATGGCGCATTTGGGTATCGCGCGCGCGAATGTGTTGCAAGCGAACGCATCGCAGGGCGCTGACGCCGATGCCGCCCGCGTTCGGGCGTTAACTGCCTACAAAGACTTTCTGACGTTGTGGAAAGACGCCGATCCAGAAATCCCCGTCTTTAAACAAGCTAAGGCCGAGTTCGCAAAGCTGCAGTGACGAGATGCCCAAGTCAAGCCGCGGGACGCATTGCGGATCGGGAGTGAGACTAGGCTCCGGGCTCTGATTTCAACTTCACGAATGCCACGATAAACAAAATCCCCAAGAGCAAATCCGTTCCAGCAAACGTCAGGTCAGAGGCATGCAGCCGGCCTTGAGAGTAGAGAACGATCAGGGCGATGCCGTAGCTGAATTTCTCGATTACGGCTGCGGGGATGATCGGCCGAAAGCGCGCGGGATTGGTCGCGATGATCAGAAAGGCAAGCTGCCAGGCAAGCCCGGCGCCGACGAAACCGTAATAAAAAGCAGGATGGGTGATCCGTGGCGGATCCTTGGCGCCGATGAGATCGAACATGAAATAAAGCGGAGTGAGGACCAGAAATCCCCAAATGGCGGCGACCCAGAAAACAGTCTTGGCGAATTTCATGGTTGGAATTTTAGACGAGACCGCGTTAGTGATGCTGGCGAGTCTTGCTGGGCGCAGGCGTGCAGCGGCGTAGTGAGCCTATTCGCCACCGACAGTGAGCCCGTCGATGCGAATCGTGGGCGAAGCCATGCTGCCGCGGAATTCCAGATCGGTGCCGATCTCGGAGATGTTCTTGAACATCTCTTTCAAGTTTCCAGCGACCGTGATCTCTTCGACTGGATAGGCGAGTTCGCCGTTGACGATCCACAGGCCCGACGCGCCGCGCGAGTAATCGCCGGTGACGAGATTTGCGCCGTGACCGAGGAATTCGGTGACGTAGAGACCGTCTTTGATCTCGCCAATAATCTGCTGCGGAGTTTTCGTGCCGGGCTGGAGAAAATAGTTGCCGGGAGAAATTCCCGGGGTACCGGCGAGTCCGCGGGACGCGTTGGCGGTAGTTTCAAGTTTGAGCTTCTTGGCCGTGTAGGTATTCAGCAAGTAGGACTTGAGGACTCCGTTTTCGATGACGACCGTGCGTCGAGTGGGAATCCCCTCTCCGTCGAAGGGAGCTGTGCCGAAGCCGCCGGGCATCGTGCCATCGTCGATGACGGTAACGTTTGAGCCCGCAATCTGCTCGCCGAGTTTACCCGCGAGGAACGATGCTCCGCGATAGACCGAGTCGCCATTGATGCCCTCGAAAATATGTTCGAGCATGGAGGCGGCCACCATGGGATCGAGCACCACTGGAACGTGCGCAGTTTTCACCTTGCGTGCGCCCAGGCGGCGAAGAGTGCGCCGGGCAGCCTCTTTGCCGACTGCTTCGGCAGATTCGAGTTTGGCCAGACTCCGTGCGACCGAATACCAGTAGTCGCGCTGCATGTTGCCGGCATCATCTTGCGCGATCGGGACAGCGGAGACTGCGCAATACGAGCGGCGATATTCGCCGACAAATCCGTGAGAGTTGGCGAGAATCTTGCGGCCGGTCGCGGCATCGAATGCGCCGCCGTCGGAATTTTTGAGACGCGGGTCGGTGTCGAGCGCGGCTTTCTCGGCGCGGCGCGCGTAGTCGATACGCTCGGAGCCGGGC
>JBAWBE010000525.1:0-2711 GCA_049589635.1 Terriglobales bacterium | reverse complement strand
TTCATGAAGTGCGCTGCGCCGAGCGACATCCAGGCAGCGGCGAAGGTGGGATCTTTCGCGACGGCCTGCCGGAAATAATCAATGGCTTTGGGCATGTCGCGCTCCTGCCAAGCCTCGCGTCCGTGCTGGACGAGCGCAAACACATCGGGATTTACAGAGCTTTCCGTGGAATCGGCGTCGGATCCGGAAGCAAATGATGCTCCGGACAGCGGTATGTAGGTTGATTCGTCCTCGACGATCGCTTTCACGAAACTGCGGTATGCCGCAATTTGCAAAACAGACACTTCAGGCTGTTTTACGATCAAGTGGCGTTCCGCGTGGAGTACGCCTTTATCCAAAGAGTATGTCGAATGGTACTCGGCGAAATCTTCGTGCAAATAGATCGGCGCGTGCAAGTGCGGGTCCGCGCCAGTGGGTAGTTTCACCGTAGCCCGGTACACCTCTTCGTACGGCGGTCCCAATCGGATTGGTTTCAAATCACCGACCGAATCCTCTGGCGCCGCGGGAACGAAAATGGGCGGGAACGGGACGGTTATCTGGCGATGCTCCCAGTCGGAATATTTCTTCCGCTCATAGTCGTATTCGATGTGGAAAGGCACCTCGGTCTGGTCCGGAGGCGTGACGGTGACGTTGCTGACGGTGCCGCCGAAGCCGAAATTGGAAGAGACGCTTTGCATCACGTCCTTGTACTTCGACTGGCCGGCCTGGCGAAACCAGATGCGAAAGGCAATCTCGGAATCGCTGCGCAGGGTGAATTGCATTTTCCCTTGAAACGTACCGGAATCGTCAAGCGCACCATCGGCAACGAACGTGTCAATTGATTTGAACGGCGGATCTTCGGGAGTTTGCACCAGGCGCGCGGGACCGGTGAGAGGAATCACCAGCGCCTGTTTCTTGCGCAAAACGGGACTCAAGTATGCAAAGGGCGCGACTTCCGGAGTCGTATCGAGGAACAGAAATCCGTCGCGCTGCGGAATGGCAGTAATCACGTGGTTAAACTGTACGGGGGACGGAACGTCGGGGTCTATTTTTGAGTTCGAGTTGATGAGCGCCGGAAACGCCGTAATTTTTTCTGCCGCCAGCAACGCCGCAAAGAGCGTGTGCTTGTCCTTGCAGTCGCCATAATCATTGCTTAGCACGTCCGCTGCGGCATGCGGCTGGTACCGCCCGATTCCCAGCGCAACTCCGATGTAGCGATATTTGGTAGAGACAAAGTTGTAAAGGATATGGATCTTCTCCGTGTCCGTCTTGGCGTCGCGTGTGAGTTCATCGGCCTTGGCCTGGATTTCCGGCGTGACGGCGGCACGAGGAGCAACCAGGGATTGAATCCATTGTCCCATCTCGGGCCAGCTGCCAAATGTGGTGATCTGAATGTCGGACGTTTTCGGTTCATCGGGATCTTGGGAGGCGTCGTCCTTTGCGGCCTTCTTAATGGACAAGTTCGAGGTCTTCCAGCGGTAGACTCGCCTGCTGTCCGCAACGGTGGTGATGGGTTGGACCGACGCGCTTTTGACCATGACGGCCCGCTCTTGTGGAACGCTGACCTCCAAATCTTCGTCCAGCGTGATGGCGCTCTTCGTAAAATTGTAGGACTCCCAGAATTGGCCGGGATCGAGTGGTTTCTTGATCGTGATGCGATATTGAGTTTCCAACCTGTCGCCAATTTCCAGTCCCTTCACGGCGATCTGTTCTTCGTGCAAGTCGCTGTAGAAAGGCGCCTGCCTGGTAATGTCCGCCGGCATGTCGAGCCCATTTTCGGAGGGCGTTTCGACGGTGCGACCGTCCGGCTTGACCACTCGCACGTACCCCAGGTCGAAGGACGAGGTGGCCGCAGCGTAGCTAAACTGTAAGACCCCGAGCGCTTGCACTCCAGCCTGAGATTGGATGTGCGTTTTTTGGGTCACTTCGTATGAGTAAGTGCCGTCATTTTCGAATTTCAAGGTGCTGACGACGCTTTCAATTACGAGCGGTTCTTTGGAGTAATCAGCAGACTTCGATTTGGCGACGGGCTGCTTTGCGGGCGGGACTGGAGTTTTTGCTTGCGCGGGCGCACTGCTGGCGGCGTTCGAATTCCTATCGGTGCTTGCCGATGGCGGGGCCTGCGATTCGCTGTGAGCAGGAGTTATAGGGCTTGGGCTTGATTGAGGACGCGCGGACGGAGTAATAGCGACCGTCAACAACAGAAGTGCACTCAGCGCGAGGCTGGGATGTTCGATCCGAGGCACGGGGCAGAAGAATAACTGAAAGCCGGCCCTGGCGCCACAAGATCAGCGGCGGCGATCGCGGTGTGTGCTGTTCCCTACACCACCTGCCAAATGGGGATTCGCATCGAAGGGTTGGCGCTTGGGGAGGTCTGCGCGGTGTTGCCACGTTGGCCGCACGCGGCCAGAGTCACCCGCGCCTTCGTGTTGCAACTGCAAGAAAATGCTCAAGGTTCTAGCTTAGGTAATTCACAATTCACCCTACAATTCTTGTCCTACGTAAATGCGCCGCGCAAAACTACGTGATTTACCGTATGGTCCTAAGCCTGTTGCGCTGAGTAAGATATTGACCGATTCGTTGCACAAGGCTCTCGGAACTGAGGTCAACTGCCATGTTCATCGTAGTTTTCGCTTTTCTTTTTATTGTGGCTTTGTTAGGGAGTTTGCCGCGCTGGCCTAAGAGTAAGGAGTTGAGCGAAAACCCGATGACGGGTTTAGGCCTGATGGTGG
>JBAWBE010000524.1:0-15211 GCA_049589635.1 Terriglobales bacterium | reverse complement strand
CTGCGTTGTCTTTGCGATGAATCTGGGAGCGCGGCAGGCGGGCGCGTCCCAGGCTTATTTCTTTTCCGGGCATTCTCGCCGTTCTCCTGACACCTCACCTCAGGTCTTCGAATTCAATCCCCAAGTTTTCAAACACCTAAGGGGGTCTCCGGCATCTAACGCGCGTTGGCAACGACTCGCACGATGGAGGAAGGTATGTCGCACTACGCACTATTAGGGGATTATCGATTTGGCAATGCGGCTGAGGACATTCGCGGAGCTTCGCTCTATGGGCTCGATGACAAAGGACAGGGAGACGAGAAACTCGGCAAGATTCAGGATGTGATTTTCAATCACTCGAACGGCGATATTGGCTATGTTGTGGTCGATACCGGAGGATGGCTGACGACGAAAGAGTTCGTCGTGCCCGCCGATCGTTTGCGCGCGTCTGACAAGCATGATGGCGACTTCGCCTGCGATCTCACTAAGACGCAGGTCGAGAGCTTTCCGCCGTACAACGAAAAAGATCTGAATACGCATGCGAAATGGACGGACTATGAAGATCGCTACCGTGCGAAGTGGGAGGCGAGTCCGGTGATGCATCGCGCGGAGACCGATCGCAACATCACGCCCACAACGCTGCAGATGGAGGGCAATCGCAATTCGGCAGTGGCATCGGGCAATGAGTCGGAATTGCGGCCCATGACTGGCGGGGCAGACCGCGCTTCTCTGGAAGCGGCCGAGGCGCCGACAGGACGCATCGTTCCCGCCGGAGCGGATTCGGTGGTGATCAGCAACAGCGCGTCCGGAATTGGAGAACGTTGGGACACTTTCCAGGCGCGTCTGCGCGAGCGGCGCAAAGAAGCGGTGTCTGGATGCGCAACTTGCGGCGTTGGGCCGGGGAGTGTTTCTGAATCGGAACGCGTGCAGGACTTGAAGAAGGCGGTCTAGGGCGGCGCGGCTCAGTCTGCGCCTATTCCGCACGTGAGCCGCATCTCCATTTCGAAGATGGCTGGAGATGAACTGTGAGCGGGTCAGGAAGGGAGCTGAGTTCTTATGGGTACGAGAGCCGACGAACTTCCAGTCACCTCCTCGGTCCCCGTGAAACTTCCGGAGGCTCAGGAGACACTCTTCCGCGAGGTGCTTTTGCGCCTCGAGGAAGAGCGCCTGCCGTTCACGATCTCCGGTGCAGTCGCGCTTCAACAGCACACCGGCATTTGCCGTTTCACAAAGGACCTCGACATCTTCCTTAGCCCCGCTGACGCGAACGCGGCACTCCCAATTCTGGCGAGGCAGGGATTCGAGTGCGAAGTCCAGGATCCAGTTTGGCTCGCGAAGGCACGACGTGACGGCTTTTTTGTTGACCTTATCACCGGCATGAGTAATGGGGCAATCACGGTGGACGCCGAGTGGATCAAGCGTTCTCATCCGGCAGTTGTTCTCGGCGTCGAGACACGAGTGCTCGCGCCCGAGGAGTTGATTGCTTCGAAACTCTTCATCACGCGGCGTGAACGCTTTGATGGAGCTGACATCGTGCACGTGATCTACGCACTCGGGGGCCGGCTCGATTGGCAACGGATCCTTGAACTGGCGGGCGAACACTGGGAACTCGTTTTGTGGGCGCTCGTGCTGTTTCGCTATGTTTATCCGGCGCAAACAAACTACGTCCCGCAGACCGTTTGGACAGAGTTGCTTGGACGTTTTGCGAAGGAGGTGCAATTGCCCAGTCCTAACGCCAGGTTTCGTGGCAGCTTGATCGATGACAAGATGTTTGCGATCGATGTCGAGGAATGGGGCCTCGATGACATTCTCAAAGAGAATCAGGCGCGACGTGTGAAGATCAAACCAATATAGTTCTCAGTTGCAGTTCGCAGTTCTCAAAAACATTCGAGGCCGGGGCCGCTGAAACTGCGAACCGCGAACTGAGAACTGGAAACTGACAAACCCAAAAATGAGAATTGCTGCCACCGCCGATTTACACTTTGTGCCGTCGAGCCATTCAGCGCTCCTCGACCAACTGGGCAAAGTGCGCGATGAAGCGGACGTGCTCGTCGTGGCCGGCGATCTTACCAACTACGGCCAGCCCGCGGAGATGGAGCCGCTCATCAACGCGCTGGTGCGGCTGCGCGTGCCTACGATCGCTGTCCTCGGCAACCACGATTACGAGTGCGGGCAGGAAAAAGAACTCGCGCAGATGATGACCTCGGGAGGCATCAAGGTACTGGATGGCACTGGATACGAGAGAGATGGTGTCGGGTTTGCGGGGACGAAGGGATTCGTCGGCGGCTTTGGGCGCGGCGTTCTCACCGCCTTTGGCGAACCGGAGGTTAAAACTTTTGTGAAGGCCTCGATCGACGAGGCGCTGAAGCTGGAGCGGGCGATGTCTCAGTTGCGGGCTTCAAAGCGCGTGGTCGTGCTGCACTATTCGCCGATCGCCGCCACAGTGGCAGGGGAGAATCCGGAGATTTATCCGTTCCTCGGAACGTCGCGGCTGGCGGAGGTGATTGACCGGCACGGCGCGGATTTGGTGGTACACGGACATGCTCACCATGGGACGCGCGACGGAAAAACCGTCACGGGCGTTCCGGTGCACAACGTGGCGATCACTCTCTTGCAGGCGCAGGAACCCTCGAGGGCATTTCGGGTGTTTGAAATCTAGAAAGCGTTCCCGGTTCTCAGTTCTCAGAACAAGCATTGCGGCGCCGCGATCTATTCGCGCTTCAGCTCGCCTTCCATCTCGCCGGTGATGGTTACGAAGCGGATCTCGCCGTCTGCATCTTCGAAAACCAAACCCGTGCCCTTCCCATTCACAACGGCGGCGACGAGATGGCCGTACGATTTCGGAATGCCGCCTTTGGTCGGAGTTTGATCGTAGCGATTGAGCTGCCCTTCTTTCATTCCATTGATGCTGACGAAGCGGATGACGCCATCTTTGTCTTCAAAGACGAGGCCGGTGCCGATTTGGTCGGCGATGGCTGCGACGAGGCGTCCGTAGGATTTTGGGACGACGCCCTCGGCCGGCGCGGCGGCGTGAACGACGCGCGGCGATTGCAGATGGATTCCGAAAAAGCATCCTCCAATTACCAAGATCAATGCGGACAGAATGAACAGAGATTTCCTCGTAATGTGGATGGTCATTTTCTCACCTTGAATTTGTCGGTTACGAATTTGTGAGTTACGGATCGACTTCAATCTTGTGCATCATGCCCAAATCCTCGTGAAGCAGGATGTGGCAATGAAATAGAAACGTGCCCGCAATGGTTGGATCGCGGAAGTCCATTCGGACTTTGATGCTGTGATACGGACCTGAGCCGCTCCAGTAAGGAATCTCCTTAGTGTCAAGCATGTCGGTGTTGGGGACGCGCTTGCCATCGACTTCGAGCAGCTTGAAATGTATCTGGTGAATGTGGAACGCATGGGTTTCGAGTGCGCGGTTTTCAATCGTCCAGTCTTCGACCGCGCCGACCTTCGTCTTGATCACCGGCTTTTCGTTGGGATCAAAGACCTTTTGCTGCTGTCCCTGGACCGTGATGTAGAACTGAATGGGGCCGTTAGTGCCGCCGAATTCTTCTGAGAAGAAAAGCTTACGTTCGGCTGTAACTTTCGCATTATCCAGATCCGACCATTTCATTTTGACGGGCGCAACGTGAGAGGTCTCGTCGGAAGAAAGCGGCTGTGAAGTGTTCAAATCGCCGGCTACATCGCCCGCCACCGGATTAATCGCAGCAAGCAGAGCCGAAAGATCGGGATTGCCGGTTGGGCCGGTGTCATAGGGGCCGACCACGAACTCGCCAAAGCCGCCGGCTGGCGGGCCCGTAACAATAAATTCGGCGCGGCCCGCGGGCGGAATAAGAATGGATTCGACACTGCGCGGTTTCGCGAGCGGGTAACCGTCGCGCGCGATCAGTTCAATCTTTTCAACCTTGCCGTTGATAAATACCTGGAGTGGCATGAAGTCCTGAAGTGTGGCGTTGGCGACGCGCCAGAACTGGCGCTCGCCGGGCTTCATGTTGATGAACGGAGCAGCACCATTCGGAAACAGCGACACCTGATAGTTGAGGCTTAGCTGATAAGGGCCGGGAATCCATGGAACAAGGTATTGCTGGCGAACGACAAACACGCGCTCTTTGAGGCCCTTTACTTCAGGCCTTACCTTTTCCATGCCGTTGACGATGAGAGCGCCGGCGGCTCCTCCATTGACCTGGAACTCAGTGAAGCCGTGCACATGCGGGTGATACCAGTAAAGCCCGGGCGGGGTGTCGGCCGGAATCGGAATGTTGAAATTGAAGGCCGGCGAGCCGGGCTGAATGAGGGTATTAATGACATCGTCCTGATGGCAAACTGGCGGAACCGGCATGCCGTGGAAATGCATGTTGGTCGAGCTGACCGTCGCCGTGCCGCCATCGCCGCAAACTGCGCCTGAGGCGGCATGGTGCATTTTCATCTTCGAGGCTTCGCTATCCTGAATAACGTCGGCGAGGTTGAGCTGCAACGTGTCTCCAGGACTGACGCGGAGCGTAGGCGCTTCGACTACGCCATTCGGGCCTTGATATTGGTAGCAGTAATGCGTATAGCCTTGGCCATCGACGGATTCACCCAGAGAGAGGTCGGCTGTGAGGGTTCCGTTTTGCGCCTTGATGGTGTATTGATCCTTCACCTCCGTGCCAGATGCTGGCCGCGCCGGACACTGTGCGGACGCGGTGACAGACAAGGCGACTAAGACGACGGCTGCGACAAAATATCTTGCAAAACTTATTACACTCATAATTAGCTAACTCACCTGAATACTTCTTTAACGCGTGTTTAACGCACTTTCAGCGTTCCGCTAAGAATCCTTCCGCTAAAACTGACGCGGGGGAAATCTGCCCACCGAGAGCAACCCCAGGCTATACACATCCGGAGTCGGAGAATCTTTTGCTTCCTTCAGCGTGCACTTCGCGCCGTTGACGGTCAGGTTCAGCGTGGCGATGCCCGAGGGCCCGCCGAACTCCGCTACGAAGACGCCTCCGCCGTTGCCGGTGATCTGCTGCAACGCCATGCCGCCAAGATAGGACCACGAATCGACGTACCCGCGGACCCTGGTTGAAGTGCAGCCGCGCGTGATCGCGCCCGTCGTTTTGTTGAAAAAGGCAGCGCTGACTACGTCGCCTTGGGTATTGCTGATGTAGAGGATGGTTTCATCCGGACTCAATAGCACATTGCTTGAATTAATCCCGCCATGCGTGCGATAGACGACGGTGGGAGAAAGTCTGCCGGACGAGATGTCGGACACCTCGACGATATCAGCGGTCGAGGTGTCGCCGAAGATGGCAAAGTGGCCGTCCTGCGTGATATCGATGCCGTTCGGATAGCTCTCGCCGCCGGAGGAGGCGGTGGAATTCTGCTTATCACCATTTGAAACCGGAATACCGGACGCGATATTGAAGGACTCGATCGAGCCGTCGGCATACGAAGCGATCAGCATTCCGCCGTGAACCGCCATGCCATCGATCGTTCCGCCATTGAGCCCGCCGACGGTCACGTCATTGACGAACGCGAGCGCACAAGCGGATTGGACCTGAAATGTGGCAATCGTGCTCGATGAACTGAAACTTGCGTAAACGTACTGCGCGTTCGCGGCGAGACCCAAGCCGTTGGCTGAGCCATCATCGGTTTGCGAGCCGCTCGCGGAGCCACCCGCCAAGCCGGTGCCTGGGACAATCCAGAAAACGTCATTGGTAAAAGCTTCGGCCCCATAGATGCACTGCGTAGTGCCGCTATTTACGGCGACAACTCGGTACATTCCGAACAGACCGCCGCCGATGCCGAGGCCCGGTCCCGGGACCTCCATGGCAAAGTTGAGCGCGCCGCCGGAGCCGATCGTGTAGAAAGAAACGCCGTTGGTGAACGAGTCATCATTCGTCAGCAGATAATCCTGGGCAGCCGCGTTTTGAACCAGGGCGGCAGATATCGAAAGCGCCAGGGCGAGCAAAACCAGGGTGTAGGAGCAAAAAATGACACTGCGGCGAACACGCGCAAAGGCGGCATTGGAGAAAGGACTGGAAGAAATTTTCATAGAGGACGCGGATAGCGTCGAGGGGACTTGAATTGATTGGACCACAGTACTGACGGGCGTTCAACAGAAAAGTCGTGGACCGGATGTAATACGATTCAGGGTAGTTTACCCAGAAGTCCCTGTCCGCGCGGCTTTTGGGGCTCACGGTTTGAGCGCGGCGTTCGATCGGCGACTAGCGGCGCTAGCACTACACGGGCACGGGGACGCTGTCGACGATTTCCTTCAAGACCTGATCGGATTGTTCTGACTTCCTCAGGGTTGAAGCATAGTGCGCATTGACAACTATGCGGTGCGCGAAAACCGGCACTGCAAGCGGCTTGAAGTCCTCGGGAGTGCAGTAGTCGCGGCCATCGAGAAAGGCCATGGCTTGCGCGGCGCGATAGAACATCTGCGAGCCGCGGGGAGAAACTCCGAGGGAAAGATATTCGGATTCGCGGGTTTTCGCGACGATGGCGAGCGCGTAGGTTACTAACGAATCGTCGACGTGGACCTCAGTCACAGCCTGCTGGATTTCAAGGACATCGCTGGCATTGAGCACGGGGCGCATCTTTTCGAGCTGGGCGGTGCCCGCTTCGGAGCGCAGGATTTCGCGCTCGGCGCTAGCTTCCGGATATCCCATGCGTACCCGCATCAGGAAGCGATCGAGTTGCGACTCCGGCAGAGGATAAGTGCCGTGATGCTCGACTGGATTCTGCGTGGCGATAACAAGGAACGGTTGCGGCAGCGGATAAGAATACCCGTCAACGGTGACTTGCCCTTCGTTCATCGCTTCGAGCAAGGCGGACTGCGTCTTCGGCGTGGTGCGATTGACTTCGTCGGCCAGGAGCACATTGGCGAAGACGGGACCGCGTTTGAATTCGAACTTCTGCTCGATGGCGGAATAGATGGAAATGCCGAGCACGTCGGAGGGCAGCATGTCGCTCGTGAACTGCACACGTTGGAAAGTGCAATCGATGGCGCGTGCCAGCGCCTGACCGAGCGTGGTCTTGCCGACTCCGGGAACGCCTTCTATAAGCAGATGTCCGCGGGCGAAGATCGAAACCAGAGCGAGGCGGAGAACGTCGTCTTTGCCGCGAATGACGCGGCGGAGAGCGTTCTCAAGTTCGGCGGCGCGACGAGCGGTTGCTACCAGAGTTTCCGGAGCCATTGGTTGCGATTTTACTATGTGCGACTCATGCAGACGCGGTTACCGATGTCACTGCCAAAGTCATCGCAAACATCACTGCGATAACTCTGCTGGGCGTCCGGTCAGGCGCTCAATGCGCTTTGCCGTCGGCGGATGCGTCGAGAACAGGTTGCCGAAGCTCATCCCTCCTAGGAACGGTTGAATAATGAAAAGATGCGCGGTTGAGGGCGTGGCAACGAGCGGCACGCGACGCGAATAGTTTTCAATTTTTTGGAGCGCACTCGCCAGCGCGTAGGGATTGCCAGTCCAGTGAGCGCCGGTGTCGTCGGCTCCATACTCGCGCGAGCGCGAAACCGCCAACTGAATCAGCGTGGCCGCGAGGGGAGCGAGGAAGATCATGATGATTGCGGCCAGGCCTCCACCGCGCTCTTCACGGTCGCGGCCACCGTAGCCGCCGAAGATCATTCCCCATTGCGCGATGTGCGCCAGCCAGGTGATTGCTCCCGCAAGCGTCGCTGCGATGGAGCTGATCAGGATATCGCGATTGCGGACGTGGCCGAGTTCGTGCGCGATTACGCCTTCAAGTTCGTCATCATTCAACAAGCCCAGAATGCCTTGCGTTACGGCGACCGAAGCATGGTTCGGATTGCGCCCCGTCGCAAACGCATTCGGCGAATCGTTCGGGATCACGTAGACCTTGGGCATCGGCAAGCCGACTTTTTGCGAGAGCCGCTCGACGATGTTGTAGACGCGCGGCAACTGCTCGCGCGTAACGGGCTGCGCGCGATACATGGCAAGCGCGATCTTGTCGGAGAAAAAATAGGAGACGAAATTCATGATGCCGGCAAAGATGAGCGCGATGAACATGCCGTTTTCGCCGCCGAAGGCGCGCCCTGCGACCATGAGCAGGAGCGTCATAACGGTGAGGAGCAGGGTGGTTTTGAAGATGTTGCTCATGGAAGTGGCCTCAGGGATTCTGGTTATTGGATGTGAGGAGGGACCGTTTGATGCGGACGGCGAGAGCGACTGGACGGTGTTTACTATGGAGTACTGTATACCCCCTTCATTTGATCTTTTAGAATCAATAAATTAGAGGTGAATCCCCTCTTGATCATTGAAAACAAACGGGTTACTGCTCGGGTGCAGCCATTCTTGTGGAACGTGAGCTATCTAATTAACAACAATACATTTATGCGGATAATTCGTCCTGGATTCGCGGGATCGGCAGCTGCTGTCTTGTTTGATCTATGAAAATAAAGGGCTTACAAATTTGATCTTTGAAAACACAGGACTTACGCGTCAGGAGCGCGTGTTGTTTCGATTCAGTGTCGGCAAAGGCGCATACCACAGAGTACACAGAGGCCCCCGCGAACTTCACTTCTCACGTACACGCATCGGGTGCGATTAGGCGCGGCGCTTTAGTGCGCGGTCGAGGGTTTGATCTAGAGCGGCTTTGGCTTTTTCGTATTCCTCGGGCGTGATCTTGCCCTGCTTGCGCTCGACTTCGATCTGGAATAATTCTTCTTTCAGCGCTTCCAGGAGCATTGATTTTCCTGAGTTCGAATGAGACAAATTCCCGCCCGGCGTTCCGGAGATCTGGCTCGACCCTGGTCCGGTGATCGCAGCGGCCAGAGGGCCCGCGCCGAGCGTCGCGCGCGATCCCGACGCGGCCGACACAGCGCCTTGGCGCCGGGTGACAATCCATCCGCCGATAGCGAGCAGAACGATGAAAGTCCCGATGATCGGCCAGCGATATTTCTCCAGAGGGTCGGGCGCGTCGATTGGGACGCCGAGGCCTCCGCCTGGACGGGTGCTTTCGGTCTGAGGGTTTTCGTTCATCGGCCCGGACTGGGTTCCGGATTGCGGCCCGGATTGCGGCCCCCCTTGAGCTTCGGGGCCGGATTGGGGACCTCCGCTGGCAGGTGCGGGCTGGTCGTTGATTGTCCCCGTGCCGCTGACCATGAAGCCGAGTGCCTGACCAGCTTTGGTTTGTTGCGCGACTTGAACCGTGGTGTCGGGCGTGTTGGGGTCGTTCATCGACTTGAAGGCAGTGACGCCATCGGCGGCGGCGAAGTGCATCGACTTGGGCAGAACGACGACGAAATGCTCGGCGGGATAGAGCGGATGCGGATCGACCTTGAGTGAGCCCGTGTAGGGAAGCGTGAACTCGAGTTGAAACTGCGTTTCTCCGGGACGCAGCGGGAAGTTGATAGCGTAGAGGTTCTTTTCTGCCTGGGGCAGGGCTTCGGCTGTGATGGGCTGTCCATTGGGTGCGCGCGCCTGTAGCTGTTCGACCTTGGCGCCGGCCGGCAGATAGAACTCAAAGTTGTGCTCGTTCATCTGCGTGACGGGCGGCGTGGAATTGTTGTCGACCGCGAACAGGCGCACACCTTGGAGACTGGTGGAGTCGGCCTGAAAGCGGACCACATCGGCGGTAAGGCTGATCGCGCTGACTTTTTTCACCACGTCATAGACTTTTACTTCGACGGAGTCGGTGCCGGGCGGCGCGATCTGGTGATAGGTGACTCCCTCATGGACGGCGCGGATGAGGTGCGGGCCACCGGCGGGATTGCTGTCGTTGAGCTTGAAGCTGAACTTGCCGGTGGAGTCGACTTTGGTGGTGGCGGCGATCTCCATGCCGTTGGTGAGATTGATCAGGATGACTTCATCTCCGGTGGCGGGCTTGTTGGTGGTGCCATTGGTGACGGTGCCGGAGAGTGTCTGGGCGTGGGCGGCGACCAGGGACGACGCGATAATGAGGGCGATCAGTAGGGACGACTTGGGGAGATTGGTCAAAAGAACTCCTTGGAAAAACTACTCGGCATTTAGCGTACTGTACGAGTCAAACGTGTTTTCACCTGTTCGCATCTGCCTTGTGCAGAAACGGGTAGCAGCAAGTCGCCACCCGCCACAAAGCCGACTACCCTATCGCTTTTCTCGCCGAAGAGCCACATGCTCGCGCCGTCCGGCGGAGGCATCAGGTGCATGCTACTTTCGTCGACAGGCGAGTGATTGCTGCAAGGCAAGTACTCACCACCATATACGAGCTTTCCGTCGGCACCAACCAAGCGGCAGTAGTCAGCTGTTCCTGAAGATGATAATGCACATCCAAACCACCAACCGTGATGCCAAGAGACTGGAAGTGGCGGGCCATCAATCCAGACGGAGCCCACAGGCATGAACCGTGGGCGTTTCGGGGGGAATACCTTTGCGTCAAGCCAATGGATTCCGCCCTCAAGCCAGAATATGGGTAGAGCGACGATAGCTACGGCAATGGTCACCATAGCAAAATTAGCGAAACGCTTACGCAATCACCGCCCCCCGGCGCGATGCTGTCGAGATTGTGAAAATACCGCGCAGAGGCCCGGAAAAATGCTGCGGCGCTGCACGTCGCGACGCCCTATTCCGCATGCAGTTCCTGGGGCACGTGCTGACGACGCACTTTGATTTTGTCTTCGTCCTTGCGAGCCTGTGCCAGATCGTAGGCAAGCTGCATCCGCAGCCAGGTTTCGGGTGTGCTGCCGAAGGCCTTTGAGAGGCGAATTGCCATCTCGGGGCTGATGCCTGACTTGCCGTGAATGACGTTGTTGAGCGTTTGCCGGCTGACACCGAGAACCTTCGCGCCCTCGGTGACGGACAGGCCCAAGGGCTCGAGGCAATCGTGCCGCACGATACGGCCGGGATGTGCGGGATTCTTCATCGGCATTGCGTCTCCTCCTTTTGCCCTCAGTGATAATCGATCAGTTCAACGTCAAAAGCGTCGGTCCCTTCAAAGCGAAAAACGATGCGCCAATTCGCCCGCACCGTGACCGACCAAGACCCTCTCCATTTCCCTTTCAGCGGGTGCAGGCGATACCCGGGAATATCGAGAGCTTGCGGCGTAACCGCAGAATCAAGCGCGGTCAGGATTCGTTCGACCTTGTCCAGCAGGTCAGGCCTTATTCCGCTGCGGTCGTCTTGCTCGTAAAGCCGTTTGAGACCGCGATGCTTAAAACTCCTGATCATTAAGAGTACTCTGTAAAGTGTACATTGTCACTTGTCATATCTCAAGAGGCGAAGCCCTCGGGGATTGCGTCGCTAGTACTTGCCGGAGAGGCAGGGTAATTGCAGTTTTCCGTCAGTGTGTTCGAGGTTGATGTCGATCTTCAGCTTGGTGGCCGATTCTAGCTCCAGCGCAGCAGGGCGAGACGGATCGGATGGGTCGGCATAAAACCAGGGCTTATAACCCTCCGCGCATGCTCCGAAGTTAACTGGCGTATCGGCGGGGATCGCCAATCGAAACCTAAATCGACCAGCGGTGCCGGTGGTTGACCAAGCGTGACGATCGGCAGGAGCTTAGCTTAAGCGGGCAGCAATTGATTTGCCTGTAGCGGAATCTCTCACCCAGCCTGTGATAATAGCCGCTTTGGGGCCGAAATGGATGACAGTGGTGGCTGTCGGGGAGCCCGGGCTGAGGGCAACAACAAGAAATGGATCAGGAGTGAAGATGTCGGGCCGGGTAGAGAGGTAACCATCTTCCTGTTTGTCGGCGTAAATGCGATACTCCCCAATCCCTAGCTGCGAAAACGCAAAGATCCCAAGATCGTCCGCCTTCGTGTTCAAAACAGTCAGAATCTTCGAGCCCCGCATTACCTCCGCGTAGACGTGAGCATTTGCTACTGGACTCCCATCGTCGGCGAGTACCGTGCCACGGATCGATCCCTCGGGTGTTTGTGCATGAGCGAAAACGGTTACGAAGAACAGGAAAGTGAACGGCAATGTCAAACGTGCCTTATTCTTGGTCAACTCCGACGTTGACGATAACTGATTGTAGACATACCATCGCACTGCCTGCCCCGCAGCCTGCTCCAGCCTTGCGATTTCGGCAGCGGGCTTTTTCAGTCGGGCACCATTCTACTTCGAATCGCCGAGAGCTTGTTCAAGCGTCAGCCGAATAAAACGCTGATAGGGCAAACCGGCGCGGGCAGCGCGGTCGCGGACAGCATCATAGAGTTCTTCGGACAAACGCAGGTTGATCGATTTGCCCTTGCGCTTAATTTCGAAGCGTACTAGTTTCGCGCCCGAAAGATCATATCGCGACAGGTCGGCCTTATCCACGAAAGCCGCTGCGGCGCGGTCGCTCTTAAAGCTCGGGATTTTCTTTTTCGAAGGCATCGATCTCCTCTTTGTGCATATAACGAGCGCTGATCGGCCCGAACCAACAGGTCCTCCCCTTTATGGCGAAGCGTGAAAACGATGAACACGCCACGGCCCTTCTCCGTTCGCCCGATTGCGCGAAAACGCGTTTCCCGCTGTGAGTGGCTCGCGTCGGGGAGAATAGCGAGAGGGCGAGTGAATAGTTCTTCGATCACCTCTACCGAAAGCCCATGCTTTTCACATTTGGCCCGGTTGGCCCGGTCCCAGTCGAAGCCATTCGCCTGCAAAATCATGCTAGCACAGAGGTATGCAATTGTATAGGCAAATGCCTATCATGAATGGTTTGGGCTATCACGGCCGTACCGCCAGCTCCAGCCTTGCAATTTCGGCCATGATGGCGGCAGCTTCTTCTTCCAGCGAGTTGCGCATGGACTGGTAATCGGCGTCGGGGACCTTGCCGGCTTTGTATTCGAAATTCAGGTCACGCAGGTTGTCGTAGACCGATTCTTTGCGCTCGCGGAGATAGCCGAGGCGGGTTTTTTCTTCTCCGGCGTAGACTTCGCCGGGGAAAAAGAAGACGTAGTACCAGGATGCGAGGAAGAAGACGGCGCAGATGAAGTAGATCATTGACATAAAGCTCTCAGTCGTCAGTTCTTAGCAAACCCCTCATAGGTCCGTCTCCTTGCGGGCTCTGGCTCGGAGGTCGTCTAGTTCGTGGCCTTGCGGAATCACGATGCCATCGGCCAGGGCGGGCGCGGGGCGATTCTTCCACGAGCGCACTGTGTGAACCGCGAAGGCAATGCCGAGCGCTAAGACTGCGAAGGGCATGATCCACGCGACTCGGTTGAAACCGGTGGCGGTGGGCGCGGCGATTACCGTGGGGCCGTATTCCTGCACGAAGCCCTGGAGGATGAGGTCGTCGTTGTCGCCTTTGTCGAGCGCGGTTTGGAGCTGGTTGATCATCTTGTCGGAGTAGGTGCAGCCGACGTGATTGCATTCCAACAAGATTTGAGCGCATCCGCAGGCGCACATCATGCGATGGCCGAGGTCGTGGAAGCGGGCGTCGGGAGTGGGGGCGGCGGCCAGGAAGAGGAAGACGGCGGCGATGAGACTCAGGGCTTGAACGGTGCGGATCAACTGCGTCCGCCGACCCTCGGCGGCTAAAGCCGACACTGAAGAGACTGCCTTTATCGCAGCGCTTAAGCGCTGCGCCACCCCAAATCGAAGTCCCTCCGTCATGAATGCGAGTTTCATCAGTCCCCTGCTCCAGCATGCGCTTCGGTACGGACTGGCAGGGTGACGGCGACCGGGACGGGCACGGTGTTTGGCACGAGCGCTACTACCGTTCCGAAAACCATGATGATCAAGCCGATCCAGATCCACGGAACCAGGGGGTTAAGGTGTGCTTTGATGATCGGGCGGCCGGTGGTTTCGTTTTTGCCTTCGTAGACGAGGTAAACGTCGGTCACGAGGAATAGATCTTCGCGGAAGCTCGGATAAATTCGCGGCAGGGTTTGCGGCTGGCCGCTCGCTTTGTAGAACCGGCGCTCGGGATACATGGTGGTGATCAGCTTGCCGCCGCGGAAGACGTTGATGATGGCCCACTCATTCGCGTAGTTCGGATTGTCGTCCTGCGTGTAGGACTGGCAAACGAGCGTATACGGCCCGATGTTGATCTTGTCGCCGAAGGCCATCTCTTTTTCTACTTCTTTGTTGAAGGGCGTGCCGAGGATTCCGATTACTACCAGCGCGACGCCGAAGTGGACTATGTAGCCACCGTAGCGGCGCGTGTTGCGGCGGCTGAGCTGAAGCATGGCGGCGAAGATGTTCTGGTGGCTCTTGCCGGCGATGACGCGGCCTCCGCGGACGAATTCCGAGATCACAGTGAAGATGACCAGTGCGGAAAGGATCGCGGCCATCGTCGCATAGAAGTACGACGGATCTTCCCAGGGCTTGACGCCGAAGAGAATCATCATCAGGCCGACTGCTACCGATCCGATGGCGGGAAAGAGGAAGTTGCGCTTCAGGCTTTCGACGGAAGTTTTGCGCCAGGCGAGCAGTGGGCCTACTGCGGTCAGCAGCATTAGCAGGAGCGCTACCGGGATCGCAACTCGATTAAAGAAGGGCGGGCCCACTGTTACTTTGTGGCCTTGCACCCATTCCGAAATGATGGGGAAGAACGTGCCCCAAAGAATCGTGAAGCAGACTACCAGCAGCAGGAGGTTATTGAACAGGAAACTCGATTCGCGTGAAACCAGCGATTCAAGCTTGTGTTCGCTTTTGAGGTACGGCAGATTCTTGATCAGGAAAAATATGCAGACCGCAGCGGTAATTCCGATGAAGACCAGGAACCAGCTTCCGATGGACGATTGTGCGAAGGCATGAACGGAGCTGATTACGCCGGAACGAGTGAGGAATGTTCCCAGCATGGAGAGAAGGAACGTCGCGAAGACCAGGGACATGTTCCAGACCTTCAACATGCCGCGCTTTTCCTGCATCATCACCGAGTGCAGAAACGCCGTGCCCGTGAGCCACGGCATCAGCGACGCGTTTTCTACGGGATCCCAACCCCAGTAGCCTCCCCAGCCTAAGACGGCATAGGCCCAGTGCGCGCCCAAGAAGACGCCGATGGTCAGGAAGCACCAGGTAACCATCGTCCAGCGGCGCGTGATGTGAATCCACTTTTCGCCGGGGTAGTGCATGATGAGCGCGCCTAAGGCGAAGGCAAAGGGGATGGTGAAGCCGACGTATCCGAGATAGAGCATGGGCGGATGGATGACCATCTCGGGATATTGCAGAAGAGGATTTAGGCCGGTGCCGTCAGGCGGAATGCCTCCTCGTTCGATGGCAAAGGGATGGGCGGCGAAATTCAGAATCAGAAGAAAGAAAACCTGGACGGCCGCAATGACGACGGA
>JBAWBE010000523.1:0-3348 GCA_049589635.1 Terriglobales bacterium | reverse complement strand
GCCGTATAGGCGCCGTTGCCAGAAAGCCTCGATGAAGTGGTCGTGCTCGTCGTCGTTCCAGAGCTGCAGGAAGGCCGAACGTTCTTCATCGGTGATGATCCAATACACGTCTTCGTCCAGCCACTTGCGATACGTCTCACTCAACGTCTTGCGCGGCATGGCACGGACCCTTTTTCGTGTTTCCGGAATGGGGCGATTCAGCGGATACGTCTGGGTTGCCTGCGCAGCGGCTCCGTTCGTGTCGGAACCATTCCAGTCCTTGTCGTCCTGAGCTGCGGCAACGCCGGCAAAACGCAGCGCCATCATGCCGGCCGGCACACCCGCTGAGCAACGATTTCTGAACCCTGCGGAGAACAAAGAAAGGCTTCCCGCACGGGTTTGGTTCTTCTCGATCTTATCCAGCACTCTCGAACTCCACTCCTCACAGATCGCAAATTGTAAGGGATGATTGTCGAAATCAGCGTTAGCGCTCACTAACCGCTTTAGTCTGCATCGGTGTTTGCTAGACAGATTCAAGCGGCGGCGTCTTCCGCCAAGAATTTGGCGAAAGAACGGATCGACTCCAGCCTATCCTCGCACAATCCACTCAGATCTTCCTCGCCGAGTCGATTTTCATACAAAAGTCTCCCCAAGACATCTGTAAGTCGCGAGCTGCTAAAGTCGTATTTGTGATCAATTTCTTTACGGCGTTGGGTCAGGTAGTGTTCCGCCGTTGGCCTGACTGTCACGAGCGAGTGCGAGGGTGAGGCCAGAATCATTATTTCGATGTTTTCAAGACTGCTTGATAGAATTAATTCCGAAGGCGCTGGCGTGAAGTTGTGCGCGAAGAGTGCTGCTGATTCGTGGAGAGTCGGAGTGTGAGCTTTGCAAGCGCGATGGTCGAGGGCGCAGAGCTAAGGCTGCGGCAGCCGGCTGAATGTCTTCGTTCCTATCTTGGGTGTTTCTGGACAATTAGGACTTCTGTTGCGACGCGTCTGCGAAGCTTGCCGGACGCATGCGTGACGATTTCGTGCCAGGTGCTCACGCGAGGACCGGCGCGTTGTTTTCTTGTTGGGCCGCTCTTAGCGCCACGAGAGCGCCGACCGAGAGCGGGACAGGAACTTTTTGGCGTGCGTTTGCGGCCCGGCGTGGCTTTCGCACTGGTCGGAGTCCCGATGCACAAAATGGCTGGGCGTCGCATCACGCTGGAAATGGCAATGCCTGGGCAGGGCAGCAGACTCGCAAAAAGCCTTGGTGAGGCGGCCACTGCAGGGGAGCGGATCGACATTTTGGAGCGATTCCTCGTTGAGCGGCTGGCAGGAGCGAGAGTCGAGCCGCGCGTTGCGTTGTTTCTCAAACGGATCGAAGAAAACGGCGGGCAAATACGTATTGAGGAACTGGCTCGCAAATGCGGAGTCAGCGCGCGGCAGTTGCGCCGGCTGTTGATGAAGTGGGTAGGTCTGCCGCCGAAGCGCTTGGCGCGTGTGATTCGACTTCAGGCGTTCTTGCAACGCGCCGAGACATCTTCTGAGAAGAAGCCAACGGAAACGGCTCTGGAGCTAGGTTATTTCGATCAGGCGCACATGAGCAACGAGGTTGCCCAGCTTGCTGGAGCAAGTCCTGGAGCAATTGTACCCGAGCGCGTGGCCGATTTTTCCAAGACGCGCTGCGGATAACCTCCTAGACTCTTGATGGTTGGCGGGGATCCTTCGGACATGAAAATGGCGGCGATGGGCGTGCAGATGCATTCTGGATGGGGCGCATTGGTGGTTGTGGCGAATGAGGACGGGCGCGTGAACGTGATGGCGCGGGAGCGGATCGAGGTGATAGACGAGAAGGCTGGCGGGAAGCGGCAGCCGTACCATCGCGCGAGAAATCTGGCGCTGAACGAAGCGGAGAAATATCTTGCGTGCTGCGCAGCGGAGTCGAAGCGCCTGGCGACGCAATCGATTCGCGGGCTGACAGAGGACTTGCAGAAACGCGGCTATCGGCTGGCGAACTGCGCGGTGCTGACGGCGTCGGCGCGCGAACTGCCGCCGCTTGTGAGGATACTTGCGGCGCATCCGCTGATTCACACCGCGGAAGGGGAGTTTTTTCGCAACGCGATCTGCTCGGCGTGTCAAGTGCTAAGGTTGAGCGTATTGCGAGTGCGGGAGCGCGAGATCGAGAGCGTGGCGAACACCTCGCTGGGAAGGTCGGCTGCGGCGATAATGAAACAAATCGCGAATGCAGGAAAGAGCCTCGGTTCGCCATGGACGCAGGACCAGAAGAAAGCAGCGCTGGACGCGTGGATGGCGCTCCACGAACACAAAGGCGGGACGCTGATTTCGAGGCGCTGGCGTAGGTAAAAACCAGTGATTCGACGACACGAGTTATTGACGTTCATGAGAAGCGTACCGCTGGTGACGACGGCGACAATTTCGCCGGATGGCGCGCCGCAAGCGGCGATATTGGGCGTGGCGGCCAGCGATCAGCTGGAGCTTGTGTTTGATACGGTAGATAATTCGCGGAAGTTCCGGAATGTGCAGCGCGACGGGCGAGTTGCGGTGGTGTTTGGCGCGGCGGGTGGGTACGTGAGCGGCGGTCATGACGAGCGGACGGTTCAGTATGAGGGAATTGCAGATATTCCGAGTGGAGCAGAACTCAAACGCGTGCAGGAGGAGATTTACTTCAAACAATTTCCTGATGGGCGCGAGCGTTTGAAGTGGGAGCACATTACTTATGTGCGCGTGCGGCCAACGTGGATTCGCTATAGCAATTATAACGAGGGCCCGCCGGAGATTGTTGAGTGGAGCGGAGATGCGCTCGCCAAGTTAGTTGCAAGAGTCTGAACACCTTACTAGCGTGCCCGCCACCTTCTCGAACGAACTAAGAAATTTGCAAGCATGAAAAATAGCGGCAAGGGAGGATGCACTCAGGATGGGACGCACTGGCCGTGTGGATAGCTTTGTGCACGCCCAAAAGGGAGTAGCCCGATGAACGCAACACAAATCCGCGGCTTTGATGGCGAGAGCGGCGAGGTCGACGTGACCAAGCGCTACCCGAATCTGTTTCGCGAGGCCGGGCATCCGCAGCCGGGATTCGTGATCGCGCTATTCGCGCACCTGGCAGGCCATGCGCACGCGTCGGTCTACCCTGGCTCATGGTGACCGCGCTGGCAAATGGACGGCTCTGGGGGTGGCGGGCACGCGACTGGGCGGACGTCCAGGAATGTCAGATGTCGGCCGCCTATCGCACCATCCTAGCCAAACTCGCACTCAACCCGGGACAGTTTCTTCTCGATGTGGGATGCGGGGCCGGAATGTTCGCATCTATGGCAAGCGCGCGCGGGCTTCTCGTGTCTGGCATCGACGCATCAGACGCGCTGCT
>JBAWBE010000522.1:0-3271 GCA_049589635.1 Terriglobales bacterium | reverse complement strand
ATGTTGGTGCTGCCGAGAGAGCTGGAGGAGGTCATCTCGGTAATGCCGGCGATGTGGCCTAGTTGCCGCTCAAGCGGAGTGGCGACGGACGACGCCATGATGTTGGCGCTGGCGCCGGGAAGCCCGGCGTTGATGTTGATGGTTGGGAAATCGACCTGGGGCAGAGGCGAAGCGGGCAGCACCGTGTAGGAGATGGCGCCGGCGATGGCGATGGCGACCGTGATCAGGGTCGTCGCGACCGGACGTTTAATGAATGGAGTGGAGAGACTCATGCGTTTCCTGACGACGCCCTATGCCGGCGACGGTCCCTCCTGTGGTGTCCCAGTCTGTGGGGGCAGCGTGATGTTGCCGGGGGTGTGGCCTTCGTCGTGTTCGCTGTTCTTCGAGAAGCGCTGCGCGATCCGATCAAAGAAGATGTAGATAACTGGCGTGGTGTAGAGCGTGAGCACCTGGCTCAGCAGCAAGCCTCCGACCATGGCGATGCCGAGCGGGCGGCGCAGTTCCGATCCGAGACCGGAGCCGAACGCCAGCGGCAGTCCGCCGAGGAGCGCAGCCATGGTCGTCATCATGATGGGGCGGAATCGCAACAGGCTGGCTTCGTAAATCGCATCGGTCGAAGATTTACCGTGTTCGCGTTCGGCTTCGAGTGCGAAGTCGACGATCATGATTCCGTTTTTCTTGACGATACCGATCAGCAAAATTATTCCGATGATGGCGACGACGCTCAGGTCCTGCCCGAACAGCATGAGGGCGAGCAAAGCACCGACGCCCGCCGATGGCAGCGTGGAGAGAATGGTAATGGGGTGAATGAAACTTTCGTAGAGAACTCCGAGCACGATGTAAACGGTGACGAGGGCGGCGAGGATGAGAAGCGACTCGTTCGCAAGCGAGTTGTGAAACGATGCGGCTGTGCCTTCAAAGCCGGTCTGCAGGCTGGCGGGCGGATTCATTTTCTCCGCGAGATCGTCAATCTTGCTGATCGCGGTGCCGAGCGAGGCCTTCGGCGCAAGATTGAACGAGATGGTGACAGCAGGGAATTGTCCCTGATGCGTGATGGTCAGCGGTTCGCGAACCAGTTGCAGATGAGTAAAGGTATTGAGCGGAACGGCATTGGCGAGCTGCGAGCTATTCGTCGTGTTCGTGGTGACCGTTGTTTTGGCAAGCGCAGTTTGCAACGGGGCCAGCAAGGATTGCGCGGGGGTCGGCGTGAACTGCGCAGACTCAGTCGTCGCGTTCGAGCCCGCGGACGCGGAACTGGACGACGAGAATGAGGTTGCGGCACCCGCGCCGGTGGCGTTCGCAGAGGCGTTCGATTGCAGGAAGATGGACTGCAATTTGTCGGGGGTGGTCTGGAATGTGGGCAGCGCCTCCAGAATTACGTGGTACTGGTTGAGCTGCGTATACATGGTGCTGATCTGGCGCTGGCCGAAGGCGTCATAGAGCGCATTGTCGATGGTCGAAGTCGCGATTCCGAGTCGCGAGGCGGTGACGCGGTCGATCGTCAACGAGACGGCGAGTCCGCCCGTCTGCTGGTCGGTCGCGACATCTTCCAGTTCCGGCATCTTCTCCATTTCGCCCACGAATCTGTTGGTCCAGTCGTTGAGTTCGTTTACGTCGGGATCTTCCAGCGTGTACTGATATTGCGTGCGGCTCACGCGATCGTCGACCGTGATGTCCTGCACTGGTTGCATAAATATCTGGAATCCCTGCACCTGATTGCCAATCGATCCTTGCAGACGCCGGATTACATCGGAGGCGCTCATATGGCGCTCGTCGAGCGGCTTGAGATTGATGGAATAACGGCCGGAATTGAGCGTGCTATTAGTCCCGTCCGCTCCGATGAAGGAAGAGAGGCTCTCGACGGCGGGGTCGTTGCGGATGATGTCGGCGACCTGCTGCTGCTTCTGGACCATCGCGTCAAAAGATGTGGGCTCAGGAGCCTGCGAGATTCCTTGAATTACGCCCGTATCCTGGACAGGGAAGAACCCCTTGGGAATAAAGATGTAAAGGATGATAGTGAGCGCGAGTGTGGCTACGGCTACCAGGAGCGTGATGGTCTGGTACTCCAGCACCCTTTTGAGCGTGCGGCCGTAGAAGGCGATCATGCGATTGAAAATGTTTTCAGACCAGCGATAAAACTTTCCCTGTTCGGACTCCGGCGTGTGCTTGAGGATGCGGGCGCCCATCATCGGAGTCAGCGTCAGCGAGACAACCGCGGAGATCACAATGGTGACGGCGAGGGTAACGGCGAATTCGCGGAAAAGGCGGCCAACCACGTCGCCCATGAACAGAAGGGGAATGAGGACGGCAATCAGCGAAACGGTGAGCGAGACGATGGTGAAGCCGATCTGCTCGGCACCTTTGAGAGCGGCTTCCATCGGCTTGTCGCCCTCTTCGAGGAAGCGCGAGATGTTTTCGATCATGACGATGGCGTCGTCAACCACGAAGCCGGTTGAGATGGTGAGTGCCATGAGCGACAGATTGTCGAGGCTGTAGCCGAGAACGTACATCACGGCAAACGTGCCGACCAGCGACAAGGGCACGGCCACGCTGGGGATGATGGTGGCTTTCAGGCTGCGCAGGAAAAGGAAGATGACTAAAACAACCAGGCCGATGGTGAGCATCAGCTCGAATTCGACGTCATTCACCGACGATTGAATGCTGGTGGTGAGGTCGGTGAGTTTGGTGACGTTGATGCCGGCAGGGAGGTTGGCTTCGAGTTGGGGCAGCAGCTTCTGGATGCTTTTGACTACGGTGATGGTATTGGCACCCGGCTGGCGTTGGATGTTGAGGATGACTGCCGGTGTGTCATTCATCCAGGCGGCCTGACGGGAGTTCTCGACGCCGTCGGTTACGCTGGCGACATTTCTGAGGAAGACCGGCGCGCCGTTGCGGTAGGCGATCACAATGTCGCTATAGTCGGCGCTGGTGGTGAGCTGGTCGTTGGCGTCGATCTGGTAATCCTGCCGCGGACCGTCGAAATTCCCCTTGGCCGCGTTGACGCTGGTCTGCGTGAGAGCGGTGCGCAGCGATTCGAGATCGATGCCGTAGGACGCGAGGGCTACGGGATTTGCCTGAATGCGGACGGCGGGCTTCTGGCCTCCGCTGATGCTGACCAGACCGACGCCGGTGAGCTGGGAAATTTTTGGGGCGAGGCGCGTGTCGACCAGGTCTTCGACTTTGGAAAGCGGCATCGTGTCGGAGGTGATGGCCAGCGTCAGGACGGGCGCGTCGGCCGGATTGGTTTTGCTGTAAATCGGCGGTGCGGGGA
>JBAWBE010000521.1:0-4384 GCA_049589635.1 Terriglobales bacterium | reverse complement strand
GCTCTGCGGTTAAGGCCTTCTCTGTCGTCAGGCTTTTTTTTTACCGGCGGCTTTCTTGCGGTCGGCTTTGGCCACGGCGTCCGCTAGCCATGCGGCCTTCAGTTTTCCTCGGCTGGCGGGGCGGCTGCTCGTCCACTCGGCGGAATCGGTGTCGCCGCCAATCTGCGCCATGGTGCGTTTAGTGAGCACCGACGTGTTGTATCGCTCGATGTCGTATCCCGGAACGACTTCATCGTCTTTCTTCTTGATCAAAAGCCACTCGGTTCCCTTGCTGCCGGGACGGCGCCCTTTGATGTGAATCAGCGCGAAGTCGCCTTTCAGGCGTTTGCCATTGAGGCGAACTTTCAGGTCGCCATTGGCGAGCATCGATGCGGCTTCTTCGTCGGTTCCGGGTACATATTTCCCGTTGATCGCAACCGGCGAGAGCGGCTCCCATGTTCCGACGTCCCAAACCATGACCGTGCCGGCGCCATAGTTGCCCGCGGGGATGGTGCCTTCAAAATCGAAATACGAAACTGGATGATCCTCGACCTGCATGGCCAGTCGCTTGTCATTCGGATCGAGCGACGGGCCCTTGGGAACGGCCCAGGATTTCAGCACGCCATCTAACTCGAGACGGAAATCGTAGTGCAGGCGGGTGGCGCGGTGGCACTGTACCACGAAGCGGTGTTTGGATTTCTTTTCGACCTTCGGAGGAGGTTCGGGCGTCGCCTCAAAGCGCCGTTTTCGTTTGTATTCGTCGAGCGACATGATGGGTATTGTAATGCGAAGCCCGCTGCGCAGGTTGCCACGCGACTGGCAGATCCGGCTCGCATCAGGCTCGGAATTCGATTGGGACGCTATACTGATTCGTTTCCGAGGAGCTCCCATGAATCAGCGCTCGCGAACGTTGCCTCTCCTTGCAACGGGCTTCCTTTTTTTGTTGTTTGTCTCAATTCTGGCCGCGAAGGAAATCCCAAGCGCGCTACGAGAAAAAATTGATGAGGTCGCACGCAAAACCGTCGCGGATAGCGGAGTTCCGAGCGCTTCCATCGCCATCGTGCAAAACGGCGAGATCACGTACGTGCAGGCCTATGGAGATGCCCGCATAGAACCGCGCGAGCCTGCCGCGCCGACCATGCGCTATAGCATCGGCTCAATCAGCAAACAATTCACTGCGACGGCAATTCTGCTGCTCGCCGAAGATGGCAAGTTATCGCTTGACGACCCCGTGTCGCGCTTTGTGCCGAAGCTCACGCGCGGCAATGAGGTCACGATTCGTGAATTGTTGTCGCATACCTCGGGCTATCAGGATTACTGGCCTCAGGATTACGTCATGCCTTCCATGCTGCAACCCGTTATCGCCGACAAGATTCTGGATCTGTGGGCGCGCAAGCCGCTCGATTTTGAACCGGGAACCGCGTGGCAATACAGCAATACAAATTTTGTGATCGCAGGGCTGATCGTCGAAAAGGCCAGCGGCAAGCCGCTACTGCAGTTTTTGAGCGAACGCATTTTCACACCGCTGGGAATGAAAAGCGTGATGAATATCGACCAGGAGCGCCTGACCGAAACCGACGCCGTAGGCTATTTACGGTACGCGACTGGCCCTTTACGGCCGTCGCCGAAGGAAGGCAAAGGCTGGTTGTTCGCGGCGGGCGAACTGGCGATGCCGGCTGAGGATCTGGCGAAGTGGGACATCAGCATCATCAATCAGACTGTGCTCAAGCCTGCGTCCTATGCGGCGATGGAGCGTGAGACTGTTTTGAAGAATGGACTTGGAACACACTACGGTTTGGGTGTCGCGGTGCGCAACGAACTCGGGCAACGAGCAATTGAGCATGGTGGCGAGGTTTCCGGGTTCACGGCAAACAATATAGTTTTTCCCGACTCGCATATAGCAGTGGTCGTGGTCACAAACGAGGACGCAGTTCCCGCATCCAGCGATCTGGCAAAGAAGATCGCGGCTTTGCTTTTTCGCGACGCCGATGCTGCTAGACAGGAAGAGCAGTCAAAGGCGATTTTTGCAGGTTTGCAGCAAGGGAAGATCGATCGATCACTGCTGACCGACAATTGCAGCAGCTATTTCACAGAGCAGGCGCTGAGAGACTTTGGGGACAGCCTCGGGCCGCTCGGGACGCCGACTGAGTTTGCACAAGAGTCAAAATCGGAGCGCGGCGGAATGACATTCCGTTTGTTCGAAGTACATTTTCCGCAGAAGACGCTTCAGGTTTGGGAGCGCATTATGCCGGACGGCAAGATCGAGCAGTATCAGGTGGCGCCGAAGTAGGCCATATGAGCCGCGAATATCCTGACAAGCCGTTTGTCGGCGTGGGCGCCGTCATCGTGCAGGAAAATCGTGTGCTGTTGATCCGCCGCGGGCAGGCTCCTCTACTCGGCGAGTGGTCGTTGCCGGGCGGCGTGCTCGAATGTGGCGAGAATCTTCGCGATGCAACGATCCGTGAGGCCGGAGAGGAAACTGGCTTGGTTGTTGAGGTGGGAGAAATGCTGGGCGTGTATGAGCGCATAATCCGCAGCGAGGATGCTCGCGTCCGCTATCACTACGTGCTGATCGACTTTCTGTGCCGACCGGTCGCGGGCGCGTTGAAAGCTGGAAGCGACGCAGCCGAGGCGAGGTGGTACAGCCGCGAGGACTTGCCGGCGCTCGAGCTTGCCTATGATGCGAACGATGTGGTGCTGAAAGGGCTGGCTCGGTCGACAGCGAGGGATTGATGCAACGCGGCGAGAGGCAAAGCCGTGAATGAAATATGGCTACAGGCCTCACATTTGCGGGAGTGATTGCGCGCCTTAGAAAGTTCTACGGCGATCCGCCTCCGCCGCCGGTGACAGATCCGTTCGAACAGATACTCTGGGAAAACGTCGCCTACCTTGCGGATGATGAAAGGCGAGCCCAGGCATTTTCACAACTGCAAAAGACAGTCGGGACAAGCCCGATAGAAATACTCAAGGCAAAGCCGGAAAAACTGCTGGCCGCGACGCGCCTGGGAGGGATCGTTCCCGAGGTGCGAGCTGAGCGCCTGCGGCAGATTGCGGGGATCGCGGAAATCCTGCTGAAGGGCCGTCTGGATGCGGCGCTCGGAGAATCGCTTGCAAAGGCTAAGAAGACCTTGCGGCAGTTTCCTTCGATCGGCGAGCCGGGGGCGGAGAAAATTCTAATGTTTGCCGGCCGGTATCCCGTGTTTGGTCTTGAATCGAACGGCCTTCGCGTACTGCTTCGGCTCGGCTTCGCGCAGGAACAAAAAAGTTACTCGGCCAGCTATCGTGACGTGCAGCACGCGATATCTGGCCAGCTTCCTAAGGACTGCGAGTCTCTGACCACTGCACATCAATTGTTGCGCATGCAGGGCCAGGAGCTTTGCAAACGCTCACAGCCGAACTGCGACGAGTGTCCTCTACGGGAGTCGTGCGCGTTCGCAGCACGACTCTGACGACTTGCGGAGTCTGGGAGGACGCTTCGAGAGCCTGCCCTGAGCTTGTCGAAGGGGCGCCCGTCGCTCCGCATTCAATATCTAGTCTGCCATTTTGGCGATGTGCACGGGGAAGCCGGTTTTCGGCAGCAGGGACATTAGTTCGAAAACTTTGAAACCGTCCCCGCTGATTTCGGTCTGGCGATATACGCCGGGTTCGACGTCAGACGTTTCATGACGGGCATCGAGAGTATCCAGAAACTTCTGGGCTTCTTTCGTCGAGACTTGCGCGGCCTTGGCGCGAGTTATGACCGCTTCGGTCGCATAGGAGCGAACGAGCTTCGGCCAGTATTTTTGCAGTAATTGCGTACTGGCGAAGATATCCGCCCAAACGACTTCTCCATTGACGGCGACGACCACGCCCACCGCGTTCTTATCGCGCAGTTGATGAATCACGCTTTCGTAATCGCGCTGGATGGGAACGGCGACGGAATCGACTTGTTTCTGCACATCTTTGTTTTCCATCACGCGCGCGTAGGAAGACGTGGTGCTCATTTCAACGGCAGAAGCTCCCGCTTCGACGGTGACTGACTCGGACATGGCCTGCTTCGCCTTGCCCACCTGGTCCCACACCTGCTGCTGATTCTTTGCCGCCATGGCGCTGGCGCGAACGCTAGGTGAGGCGACGATGCCGCCCACCACACCGCTCGCGCGGCCCGCGCTGAAGTCGGCTTTGCCGTTTGCTGCTACCCATCGTCCTGGTTCAACGCAAAATACACTCAGGTCAACCGGGTCACTCTCGGGAGGCACAATGCGATCTTTGCCTATAACACGGTCTTGTTTTCCGCCAGTTACAACTTCGCCTGCGAGGAGTAACAATGGTCTTTTCGAGTTATTAACCAGAACGAGACGATTGACCTCAGCTTCGTGGATGGGAGTCATTACGTCGGGGTTTTTGCCACGTCGACGAATCAGGC
>JBAWBE010000520.1:0-8245 GCA_049589635.1 Terriglobales bacterium | reverse complement strand
GGTTCAAGGTTATCGGCGGCTCGCGCGATGCGATGGACATTCAGCTGCGGGGCACGGTCGCGCAGGTGGAGAAAGCTTTCCACGTGCAGATGGGGATCTATCAGCACCCGACCGAGAACCGGACGTTTTTCGCACCGGATCGTGAGCCATCGGTGGATCTGCCGTTTCAGCTGTGGCACGTCACGGGGTTGGACAACTACTCGCTTCCGCGTCCGCTGGTTGTGCGCACGCAGGGCGATGGCAAACAGGGACCGTTGGCGACAACCGGCTCCTGCCCGGGAGCTTCTTTTTGCGGCAGCGACATGAGGGCGGCGTACTACGGTGGATCGGCTCTGACCGGTGCAGGACAGAATATCGGCCTGCTGGAATATGCCGGATTCGATATCGCCGACGTGAACACTTACTACACAAATGCGAAACAAACCAGAGCGTTCGCGGTGACTGGCGTTTCCACGGATGGAAGCAGCGTGAACTGCCTCGCGTCGCAAGGCTGTGACGACACGGAGCAGACGCTGGACATCACGCAGGCGGGCGGCATGGCGCCGAACGTCACCACGGTGTATGTGTTTGTCAGCGACAACAGCGACACGGCGCTGCTCGGTTCTATGTCGACAAATAGTCCGTTGCCGTTGAACCTGAGCTCTTCGTGGACGTGGAGCCCGGCGGACCCGAGCACGGACGATCCATACTTCCAAAAGATGGGGGCGCAAGGCCAGAGCTTCTTCCAAGCGACTGGCGACAGTGGCGCCTATCGAGGCAGCGCTCCTTGGCCGGCGAATTCGGCTTTTGTGACCGGAGTGGGCGGCACGGATCTGGAGACACAGAGCGCGGCCGGGCCGTGGAAGTCTGAGACAGCGTGGGCCGACGGCGGCGGCGGCTGGGGGACGAACGTTACTATTCCATCCTGGCAGGAGGGCATATTGGCGAGCTGTTCGGCATGCAGTAAGACTGATCGCAACGTGCCCGACGTTTCGGCAAACGCGAATTTCACTTTCTACGTTTGCGCGGACCAAAGCGGCTGTACTGAAAATGAATACGGCGGAACCAGTTTCGCCGCGCCCATGTGGGCCGGCTACCTGGCTCTGGCGAATCAACAGGCTGCATCCACGGGAGCAGCGGCACCGGGCTTCATTAACCCAGCCGTTTATACGATTGGTCTGGGGTCAGGCTACGGGACCTCTTTCCACGACATTACCAGCGGCAGCAATGGCTTTTCGGCCACTACAGGCTACGACCTGGCGACCGGTTGGGGCAGCCCGAACGGAGCTGGCCTGATCAACGCGCTGACCGGAGGAGGCGGCGGCGGAAACCCGGGGATCAGCTTTACTCCGACTTCGCTGACGTGGGGGAAAGTTGCAATCCACACGACCGCGACTGGCAAGAAGAAAGTGGTCGTCACCAACACTGGTAACGCCACCCTGAACATCACGACCATCGCTGCCACCGGCGACTTTGCGTTGGTAACTGTGGCGAAGACGAAGAAGGTAACGCCCTGCACGAACGGCATCGCTGTGGCTGCGGGCGCGACTTGCGAGATCAAAGTGAGCTTTACACCCTCGCAAACCGGACTACGTACCGGTGCTGTCAACTTCACGGACAACGCGGCGGGCAGTCCGCAGAGCGTTGCGCTGAGCGGAACCGGCAAATAAGGCCGGGGTTGAATCGTTAAAAAGTAACGGGCGGGACCTTCGGGTCCCGCTCTTTTTTTCACAGCTTCGCGCACCCTGGTGGGTAGACTGCGTGAGTTTTTCGACCCTCTCTGCAAGTTCTTTCACATTGTTGCGCGGGCGCGAATCGGTGTATGCTTTGCCCACAGATTCCTCCTGTGGGTTCTGGCATGCTCGAGCCAGAAGGGATTCTTCCAGGAAGTGCCATCCAATTAAAGGAGAGGTTCATGATTCGAAGATTAGGTGTGTTTTCTCTCGCGCTCGCCGCGGTTCTGGCGATCGGGAGTGTTGTTTCTCAGGCGGCGCCGCTGCCGACGATGACTCGGCATACGCGCGATGTGGTGGTGAACGGTGAAGCGCAATCGCTTGGCCGGATGCCGGCAACGCAAACCATGAATGTGAGCGTCGTTGTGGCGCTGCGTCATGCCCCGGAACTCGAGAATTTCTTGAAGGACATCTACGATTCTTCCAGCGGGAACTACCGGCACTTCGTGACCCCGGAGGAATTTACCGCGCGCTTTGGACCGAGCCAGGAAGATTGGGATGCTACGGTTCGCTTCGCGAAAGAGAGCGGATTCAAAATCGTTGGCGGCACCCGCGATGGGCATGACCTTCAGCTCAAGGGCACCGTTGCGCAGGTTGAGAAGGTTTTCCATGTGACGATGGGCCTTTATCAGCACCCGACGGAAAACCGTACCTTCTTTGCGCCAGACCGTGAGCCTAGCGTGGACCTACCGTTCGCGCTGTGGCACGTTTCGGGACTGGACAACTATGAACTTCCGCGTGCGATGCATCATCGGGAAGTCGGACAGGATCCCCAGCTAGTGCAAGGTTCCTGCCCCAACGGCAGCTACTGCGGTAGTGACATGCGGGCGGCTTATTACGGTTCAGGGCCCCTCACTGGCTCAGGCCAGAACATGGCGCTGCTTGAGTTAGCCGGCACCACTTTGTCCGACCTGACGGCCTACTACAAGAACGCGAAGCAAACGGAACCTTACACCCCCACTCTGCTTTCCACGGGCGGGTACGCCACGACTTGTACCGGCGGCTGCGACGATACCGAGCAGACCATCGATATGACTCAGGAGATGGGCTTCGCACCAGGTTCGAAGATGCTCTATATGTATGTGTGCGGCGATGCCTTTGGTGCCGGAACTTTTGACGAGACCGCCTGCCTCGGTTCCATGGTTTCAACTGCTCAGGCTCCGTTGAGTCTGCAAATCAGCAGTTCGTGGTCGTGGAAGCCGGCGGACCCGAGCACGGATGATCCCTACTATCAGCAGATGGCGGCCCAAGGCCAGAGCTTCTATGATGCGGCCGGCGACGGTGGCCACTGGGTTACTGGCAGCGGCCGTAACGGTTTCGCTTACCCTTGCGAGGATGACTTCGTCATCTGCGTTGGAGGCACGGAACTACAAACCAACGGAGCGGGCGGCTCATGGAAATCGGAAGTCGCCTGGCCAGATAGCGGCGGCGGAATTTCCATCGACGGCATTACGATACCCTCCTGGCAGCAACTGGCGGGTGTGATCACCTCCCAAAACGAAGGGTCGAAGACCTTACGCAACGGTCCGGACGTCGCAGCGGAAGCCAACACTGACTTTTACTGGTGCGCCGACGGCAGATGCGGTACCGGGGAGGGTGGAACCAGTTTTGCTGCGCCCATGTGGGCTGGCTTCACGGCTCTAGTCAATCAACAGGCGGCTCTCAACGGCAACTCGCCGGCCGGCTTCATTAACCCAGTCATCTATCCGTTGGCTTTGGGGTCGGGATATGCCAATGATTTCCACGACATCACCAGCGGCAGTAACGGCTTTCCCGCGGTCGCCGGCTACGATTTGGTCACCGGTTGGGGCAGTCCGAATACTGGGCTAGTCGCCGCACTGGCCGGTTCGGGTGGCGGCGGAAACCCGGGGATCGGCTTTACTCCGGCTTCGCTGAAGTGGGGAAAAGTTGCAATCCACACGACCGCGGCAGGCAAAAAGAAAGTGGTCGTCACCAACACGGGTAACGCTCCACTTACCATCACAACCATCGCTGCCACTGGCGACTTTGCGCTGGTAGCTGTGGCGAAGACCAAGAAGGTTACGCCTTGCACGAACGGCATCAGCGTGGCTGCGGGCGCGACTTGCGAGATCAAAGTGAGCTTTACACCCTCGCAAACCGGACTACGCACCGGCGACGTGAACTTCACGGACAACGCAGCGGGCAGTCCGCAGAGCGTTGCGCTGAGCGGAACCGGCAAATAAGACGCGGTTGAATCGTTAAAAAGTAACGGGCGGGACCTTCGGGTCCCGCTCTCTTTTTCACGGCTTCGCGCGTCTGGTGGCGAAGCTGTTTGGCACACTACCAAATACGACTATTGATAGTAACTACGCGGTCTTTTCCACTCTATCTGCAAGATGTTTCACACTGTTGCGCAGGCGCAAATCGATGTATGCTTTGCCTACAGATTCCCCTGTGGTTTCTGGCGTGCACGAGCCAGAAGGGGTTCTTCCACGAAGTAGCCACCCAATTATGAAGGAGATGTTCATGATTCGAAGATTCGGTGTGTTTTCTCTCGCGCTCGTCGCGGTCTTGACGATCCCGAGTGTTGTTTCCCAGGCGGCGTCGCAGCCAATGCTGACTCGACATACGCGGGGTGCAGTCGTTAACGGCGAAGCGCAATCGCTTGGCCGACTGCCGGCATCGCAGACCATGCATTTCGACGTTGTGCTGGCGCTGCGTCATGCGCCTGAGCTCGATAACTTCTTGCAGGATATTTATGACCCGACCAGCCCGAATTTCCGGCACTTCGTATCGGTGAAAGAGTTCACCGCGCGCTTTGGTCCGAGCCAGGAAGATTGGGACGCGGTAGTGCGCTTCGCGCAGGAGAACGGCTTCGCCATCGTAGGCGGCTCGCGCGATGGCATGGATCTTCAGCTGCGCGGCACGGTTGCGCAGGTTGAGAAGGCCTTCAATGTGAAAATGGGGCTCTATCAGCATCCCACGGAAAACCGGTCGTTCTATGCTCCGGATCGCGAGCCTTTGGTGAATCTGCCGTTGGCCCTGTGGCACGTTTCCGGTCTGGACAATTACTCGATTCCGCGGGCGCAGGTTGCTCGTCGCAACGACAAAATCCATGTACACGCCAGCATTAAGGGCTCCTGCCCCGACAACTCGTATTGCGGCAGCGACATGCGCGCTGCGTACTACGGCAGCGGACCGCTGACAGGAAGCGGCCAGAACATTGGACTGCTCGAATACGTGGGATACGACATTGCCGATTTGAACACGTACTTCAAGAACGTCAAGCAGACCGAGGCTGTGCCGGTGACGGGCATCTCGACCGACGGAACTTCGCTGAACTGTCTGGCATCGCAGGGCTGCGACGATCGGGAACAGATTCTTGACATGACGCAGGCGATCTCGATGGCCCCCGGCGCGAGTGGGCTGTATGTTTATGTGGGATCAACTGACACGGCGATCTTGAGTTCGATGACCACGCATAAACCGCTGGTCTCTGAGATCGGCTCTTCGTGGACATGGCAGCCGGGCGACCCGAGCACCGACGATCCATACTTCAAAAAGTTCGCGGCGCAAGGCCAGAATTACTTCCAGGCGGCGGGCGACGATGGCGCCTATAACAGCGGATCTCAGTACGTGTTCCCGGCGGACGACGATTACGTTACGTCGGTCGGGGGGACGGACCTCACGACGCAGAGCGCAGGCGGACCCTACGCTTCGGAGACGGCATGGGCCGATGGCGGTGGCGGCTATTTCACGGTGGACGCGATTCCAATTCCATCGTGGCAGAAGACGCCGGGCGTGATCACCTCGAAGAACGAAGGGTCAACCACACTGCGTAACTCTCCAGACGTTGCGGCGGAGGCGAACTTCGACTTCTACACCTGCGCCGATCAGGAAGCATGCCAGACCGGTTGGGGCGGCACGAGTTTTGCGGCTCCGATGTGGGCTGGCTACATGGCGCTGGTGAATCAGCAGGCGCTCGAGAACGGCAATCCGGTGCTCGGATTCATCAACCCGACGGTCTACACGCTGGGCTTGAGTGCGGGCTACGGTGCAGCCTTCCACGACATCACCTCCGGCAGCAATGGCTATCCGGCGGTTGCGGGCTATGACTTGGCGACTGGTTGGGGCAGTCCGAATGGACCGGGCCTGATCAATGCGCTGGCGGGCTCGGATGGCGGTGGAAATCCAGGGATCAGCTTTACTCCGGCTTCGCTGAAGTGGGGCAAAATTGCAATCCACACGACCGCAGCTGGCAAAAAGAAAGTGGTCGTCATCAACACGGGTAACGCGACGCTGAACATCACTACCATTGCTGCTACCGGCGACTTTGCGCTGGTGACGGTAAAGGCGACCAAGACGGTGACACCTTGCGTCAATGGAACAGCATTGGCTGCGGGTGCGACCTGCATCATCAAGGTGAGCTTTACGCCCACACAGACCGGAGTTCGCACCGGCGCCGTGAAGTTCTCGGACAACGCAGCGGGCAGTCCGCAGAGCGTCGCGCTGAGCGGAACCGGCAAGTAAGGTAGGCAGTTTGTAAGAGAGAAATAGGCGGGACCTTCTTGGTTCCGCCTTTTATTTGGTGGCGAGATGGCTCGCCGAGTACGAATGACTGAGCTAACCGTTTTCGACGCGGTCCTTTATATCCGAATACGCTGCATCGATGAGCTTGCTTAGTTCCGCCGCATTTGCGGCCGTTCCAGGTCTCAGCTTTACATGGCGCATAAACTTGCCGGTGCCTTGCAACAAGCGTGCCGGATCCGGCAGTGCAGCGCCGTGAAAGAATCCCACGTTTACGTGCGAAGTGAATACATTGACGTAGCCGAAAGGCGCATCTCCCAAACATGCAACCGGGCAGCCGTCATGCAGGAGCTCCCGTACTTCGTCTCCGCATTTTCGCATCACCTCAAACCACTGATGCGCCATAGCTCCGAGTTCACCTGCATCCTCATTCGTCTTCGCTTTCATCTTCGTCTGCATCCAGGCATCGATGGCGGGATCGCGCTCGACAGCGCCGTTGAATCGCAGCAATTCCGCCTTCATCGTGGCTTCCTGCTTTTGGAGATCTGACCGATTCCGAGATCAGTTTAAGCCTAATTGCAAGGCTTTGGATTCGGATCTAATTTCACCCTTACCGCTTGAACAGTGACTGCAAAGGAGCGTCATCGATACGGCTCTTGGCGGCTAACCAACGACTAAAATCCCGGACGCTGATGTGTGCAGGCTTTTGAACTGCCTTTTTCTCCAGGCCGGACTCAAGATCGGCTTGTTTGCCCGTGTTGGCGATCACCGTCCACGTCTTCGTTTTCATTCTCTCTCCCCCCTCGCGGCAGTGCAGCACGATTCAAGTGCAACTGAATCCACCTTCATCTGCGAGGGTCATGGAGAGTATGACTGGAACTAGGTTCCGAGACTGTTCCAAAATGATCAGTTCTTGGGATTCGCGGGCCGATCGCTTGTTCCGATAAATGGTGGGCAGTGCAGGACTCGAACCTGCGACCTCCTGCTTGTAAGGCAGGCGCTCTAACCAGCTGAGCTAACCGCCCACTTGGGGCGAGGGCGAACCGCACTCCTGATGATCTGCGGTTGCGGAAAGTTGAATTGAGAATAACGGACGGCTCCCTGCTGGTCAAACTTCGACGTGCTTTTGGCCCTCGACCTTGCGGTTAACGGCACGAAGGAATTCGACCGTCCCCTCCGGGACTTGATTTTCGATTTGGCCGATTACCCAGCGCTCAAGCGCTGGGCTATTTTTGACCGCCCCTGCGGGGCTGGGATTTTGGGATCCGGCAATTTTCGGATCCGGCAATGACGCAAGGCGCGGCTGCACTTCTCCGCTGCTAAACTGGCAGGGTGCGGCAATTAATTGTTAATGCGGATGATTTCGGGCTGACTTCAGGAGTGAATCGGGGCATCGTTGAGGCGCACCGTGATGGTGTGGTGTCGTCGACTACGTTGATGGCGACGGCGGAGGATGCGACGTTTCGCGAGGCGGTCGAACTGGCGCGAGCGGTGCCAGAACTTTCAGTGGGATGCCACGTGGTACTGGTGGACGGCGCTCCGGTTTCGGCGCCGGGCGCGGTGGATACGCTACTCGCAATCCGGTCGGGTGAGCCGGAATGTTTCTACTCTTCGCTTTCGGCGTTTGCGGCGCGCGCCACCATGGGGGGCTTTGACCGCGAGCAGTTAGTCCTGGAAATCACCGCGCAGATCAGGAAGATTCAGGCAGCCGGAATTGAGGTGAGTCATCTGGACTCGCACAAGCACGCGCACATTTTCCCGGAGATTTTGCGGGCGATGCTGCGGGCGGCGAAAATTTGCGGAGTGCGCGCAATCCGCAGTCCGTTTGTGCCGATGAAGGCGATCATGGCGCAGAGCTTTGCCGGCAAGCGCGCGCTGCTGAAACGCTATGGGCAGGTGCGGATTCTGAATACGTTCGCAGGGAATTTTCGGCGACAGACTGCGCGGGCTGGCTTGCGTGCGCCCGACGGCGTGATTGGTGTGATTGAAACGGGATCGATGGATGGAATTTTGTTGCGGCAGGCGATTGAGGGGCTGCCCGATGG
>JBAWBE010000519.1:0-2850 GCA_049589635.1 Terriglobales bacterium | reverse complement strand
GGCGGAAGGTCAGGCGGCCATTTTGGTATCCTGACTGAGCACACCTGCGCTGTCGTAGCGGGCCAGACAGCGTGGCCCGTGGAAGATCGCGTGGGTGCCGTTATGATATTGGCGCACCTTGACCCTGGATTTGACGAAGTGCGCCCGTAGCGGGCTGGGCGGGATTTGTAGCCGCAGGCGATGGAACGCCACCGTATTGTCCTGGCCGACCAGGCGGTCCTCCTGCACACACAGGATCTCGTTCAGATCAACGCCCGGGATCGCGACAAAGGCCGAGCCTTCCTGCTCCGCCTTCACGGCAAACCGAGCGTTATGGTCCGGGATATAGACATCGTGGATAAAGCGATCAGCCGCTTGGACCGTCGTGATCGCGGCCAACGCCAGCTCCTTCACCAGCCGGTCCTGCAAGGTGTGAAACAGCCGCTCCGAGCGACCGCGTGCCTGCGGGGAATAGGCCGCGATATGCTCTACACCCAGATGTGCCAGCGCCCGGCCAACCTGCGTCGGGTGCTTGCGGTCGACGGCACCGCCCACTTCGGGCGTGTAGAAATAATGGCTGCCGCGATCCGTATAAAGGCTCAACGGCAGGCCATGCAGGCCAAACACCTGCGATAAAGCCCGAAACGTCGACGCGGTGCCCTCCTCTGGCGTCAGGAACGCTGAGTAGATCGTGCTTGTCGCATCATCCAGCGTCACGATCAGATCCATTGCATCCAGGCCTGCGAGCCACTCATGCCGGGAACCATCTTGATGCAGCATCATCCCCGGTAACGGCCGGCGCGGCCGCTTGCGCCGGTGTGCGCCGCGATGATGGGCACGCTCCAGCAAGCCCTTCGATTGCAGAAAAATCTTGGTCCATGTGTAGCCCCAGTTGAAGTTGTGATCGCCCGTAAGGTGCTCGTGAAAATGCTTGGCCGTGAAACCGCTGTAGCGGCTGCGATACAAAGCTTCGACCTCCTGCTCACGGTCGATCGGCACCCGTTTGCCCGACGCCCGGCCCAGACGGCGATCTAGCAAGCCGCCCGGCCCAGCCTCTTCGTAGCGCTGGCACCAGCGCCGAAACGTCCGCTCACTGACCCCAAGCAACTCAGCCGCTTCCATTTGATTGAACTCGCTCGCCTCATAACGGTCCAAAACGCTCCGGAACTTCATCATTCGCACACCCTGAAGTACTTCAGTCCGGCGCATCCAAGTTCCCCAAAAGAGCCCAGTATCACCGGACAGATCGTGTGCTACCTAAACCGGACATATCGTGTGCTATCGACAGAAAAGGATGCAGGAGATGGTGTTGAGGAGAAGAGTGAAGGCCCAAGCCGCTAAGCCGGGCGGTGTTGGGCGAAACGAAATCCGGCAAGTTTTAGACCAAGGAAGCCACCGGCTCGGATGGGTCGGTGGCTTCGTCTTTAATGGCAAACCCTATGAGCCAGTTATCAGGAGATCAGAAGTCCGCAGTGATTGCCGCCCTTTGTGAGGGCGTGAGCATTCATGCGACGGAGCGGCTTACCGGCTTTCACCGGGACACGATCATGCGTCTCGGGGTCACGGTAGGTGAAGGCTGTTGTGCGCTACACGGGAAGCTCATGGTCAATCTGCAAGTCGGTCGCGTTGAGCTTGATGAGGTCTGGAGCTTCGTCAAAAAGAAACGGCGCAACGTCGCGGAAAGCGACCCGGATACGGTTGGTGATCAGTTCATCTATCTAGCTATGGATAGTACAGGTAAAGCCATTATCTCCTGGCTGATCGGTAAACGGAACACGCGTAATACCATCCGCTTCGTGGAAGACGTTCGCCATCGTGTCTTAGGCAATCCTGAAATCTCCACCGACGGCTACGCCCCGTACATCCGAGCGGTAGACGAAGCATTCGACGGCTCCGCAAACCATGGGATCGTGGACAAACAGGAAGTGGTCGTCGCCAAAGGACCAGACGCCGAAAAATATTATGCGAAGCAAACTCTGGTAAAGGTTGAGCGCACTGCGATAAGCGGCACGCCTAAGACGATCAGCACAAGCTTCATAGAACGTCAGAACCTGACGCTTCGCATGTCGCAACGGCGGCTCACGCGGTTGTCAAATGGATTTAGTAAGAAGTATGAGAATCATTGCGCGGCGATTGCACTATATGCGTCGCACTACAATTTCTGCCGTGTCCACGAAGCGCTTCGGATAACTCCCGCTATGCATCTAGGCATAACGGATCATGTTTGGTCCGTTGGAGAACTAATTGATGCCTCGCTGGATGGAGTAGTTCAAGACCGCGTTGCTACGGAAAAGCGTGGATGGCGAGTTATCAATGGAGGAAAAGCCAATTGATGCTCTTCACGACGCGCGGCGGTTCGCTGTGATCCATTGTGGGTCAATGAACGCTCCGTCGCCAGTGCGAAGGCTGTCACCTTCAAATGGAAACAACAGATCCAGTTGGTCTCGCTCCTTCGCAGATTTGCGCCGTGGGCGCTGATCGACAGGCCGTGGGATTGGAGGCAATTTTGGGAGGCGTCCGTCGAGAAGGTCTTGCGCAGTAGCTATCTGAATGCGTGGGAGTCTCCCATGCGCAGAATTTTTGACAAAGCCATGGCCTGCGGCTTCAGTGAGCATTGCCTTTGTTGGTTGGCCTAGCGTTACAAGTATTCCCATCGCGGCATCTTCACGCTCTACGGTTCCTGCAAGTTCGCGAACCATTACAGGTGAGAGTTGGTCGCCGCCCTTCACTGAAATTATAATTCGCCCATGTCCATAGGGGCCGTTGAGAAAGTAAATGTTTCCGTCAATCCCGCGATCCGCGCCCTTTTTGGTTTCGTAAGTTTGCGCTCCAAGCAACCAAGAGGCCCACCACTGGAATTGATATTTATCC
>JBAWBE010000518.1:0-4176 GCA_049589635.1 Terriglobales bacterium | reverse complement strand
CTTGGATAGCGAGCCGAAGGCGTTGCAGCATGAACCATGCCGCCTTCTGTGTGATACCCAAAGCGCGATGAATCTCCATGCTGGAGACACCGTTCTTGCAATTGACCAGCAACCAAAAACCAGTCATCCACTTATCGAGTCCAAGCGCCGAATCCTCGAAAACGGTTCCGAGTTTCAAGCTGAATTGCTTCTTGCACTCGTAGCAGAACCAGATGCGGCGAGTCTTGATAAACGAGTGTTTCGCTTTGCCGCAACGCGGACACACAACCTTGCCGTCCGGCCAACGGAGCGTCTTGGCAAACTCAAAGGCGCGGTCAGGATCGGAGAAATAAACGATGGCTTCTTGGAGTGTTTTGGGGTCTCGCATGAATAAAACTATATCCCAAACCAACATGTGTGTCAAGGATATATTTGCCCGTTATCGTACGTATCATACTATGCGTACAATCATTGTTAAGTTACATGCGGACAATTGGTTGCGGGGCCTGGAACGGATCGTCATTTTTGGGGCAACTTGGAGCGGAAATGATCGCGACGCCTCGCGGGCGGGGCGCCCGCGCTACGTTGAATTGGGCTAGAGGACCGTTGCTTCCTGGTTTTGCAGCTCTTCCAGTAGATCGCGTAGGGTTTCGAGGATGGCTTCGGCGCTGGCTATTTTTATGGTGAACTTCAGGGTGCCGTCGGGGGTGAATTGGGCTTTTGGCTGGCTGGCTACGAATCTTGCTAGTTTTCCGGGGTCGATGGTCGCGGTCGGGGCGAATTTTATGTTCACAATTTCCCGCTTGCGCTCAATGGCGGTCGCGCCTACTCGCATGGATTGGAGCTTTAGCGCGGCATAGGCTAGCAGATTTCTTACGGCGCTCGGCGGCGGGCCGTAACGGTCGGTTAATTCGCCGCTTACGTCTTTTAGCTGCGACTCGGTTTCTACTCCAGCTACGCGTTTGTACATGCGGAGGCGCTGGTTCTCTTCTTTTATATAGTCGGACGGGATGCGGATGTTCAGGCCGAGGTTGAGCTGGATTTCGGTTACTTCGACTCCGGTCTCGCCCTTCATCTCTCGTACGGCGCGCTCGAGCATCTGCGTGTAGAGTTCGAAGCCGATGGCCTCGATATGGCCGCTTTGCTCTCCACCTAACAGATTGCCTGCGCCTCGTAGTTCTAAATCTAGAGCTGCGATCTTGAAGCCTGCTCCCAGGTCAGAGAATTCTTTTAACGCCGCTAGACGGCGGCGGGCTATGGGCGTCAGTTCGATTTCGGCTGGCAACAGCAGATAGGCGTAGGCTCGGCGATTACTGCGGCCTACTCGGCCTCGTAATTGATAGAGCTCGGAGAGCCCGAAGCGGTCGGCGCGGTTGATGATGATAGTGTTGCAGAGAGGAATGTCGAGGCCGTTTTCTATGATGGTGGTCGAGACCAGGATGTCGGCTTCGTGATGCATGAATTTGAGCATCACTTTTTCCAGTTCGCCTTCGCCCATCTGGCCGTGGCCTATGGCGATCCTCGCGTTCGGGGCTAGCGTTTGCAGCTTCGCGGCGATCTCCCAGATGGTATCGACCCGGTTGTGCACGAAGTAGACCTGGCCGCCGCGATCGAGTTCCTGCTCGATGGAGGACTGGATCAGTTTTTCGTCCCAGCTGGCTACGACCGTCTGAATCGCCATGCGATCTTTGGGCGGCGTCTCAATCACGCTCATGTCGCGCAGTCCTACGAGACTCATGTGGAGCGTGCGCGGAATGGGCGTCGCTGACATGGTTAGTACGTCGACTTGCGTGCGGATTTGTTTGATGCGCTCTTTGTGGCGCACACCGAAGCGCTGCTCTTCATCGACTACCAGCAAACCGAGGTCGGAGAACTTGACGTCTTTCGAGAGCAGGCGATGCGTGCCGATGAGGATATCGACTTTGCCGACCGCAGTTCGTTCGAGGATTTCATTGACCTGTTTGGGCGTGCGGAAGCGGCTGATCATTTCTACTTTGACGGGAAACGCCGCGAAGCGCTGCTTGAAAGTTTCGTAGTGCTGGAAGGCCAGGACGGTTGTTGGAGCCAGCACGGCAACTTGCTTGTTGTCGCTTATCGCTTTAAACGCGGCGCGCATGGCTACTTCGGTTTTGCCATAGCCTACGTCGCCGCAGAGCAGCCGATCCATGGGGAGCTGGCCCTCCATGTCGCGCTTAACGTCGGCGATGGCTTGCGCCTGGTCTTCCGTCTCGTTGTATTCGAAGGCGTCTTCGAATTCTTTCATCCATTCGGTATCGGCGGGAAAGACGTGTCCTTGCGCAGACTGACGCTGCGCGTAAAGCTTGAGCAGTTCGTCGGTCATGTCTTTCATCGCCTTCTTTACGCGTGCCTTGGTTTTCTCCCACTGGCCAGTGCCGAGGCGATTCAGAACTGGCTTAGCCCCTTCTTGCGAACGATATTTCTGAACCAGGTCGAGGCGAGTCAGCGGGACATAGAGGCGGGCAGCCTCGGCGTATTCGAGCAGCATGAACTCGGCGGTGCCGTCACCCTGATTGATTTCTTTCAGCCCCTGATACTGGCCGATGCCGTGCTCGACGTGAACCACGTAGTCTCCAACCTGGAGATCGCGGAAGTCGGAGAGGAAGGCGCTCACTTTGGATTTCTGGCGGCCGGGGCGGTTCGCAACCAAATCGGATTCGTCGAAAAGATCTCTCGCTCCGAAGACGGCTACGTGTGCATCGGGGAGGATGAAGCCGTCGGGAATGTAGGCTTTCAGGAGCGTAGTGGTGAAGATTTCTCCGGCGAAGTAGGCGGTCTCGTCGGCGTAGCTTTCGCCACCTCTGGTGCGGCTGCCCAGGCGGAAGCTGGCGTTGTATTCGGTGAAGATATCGGCGAGGCGCTCGACTTCTCCAGTGTTGGGGGCGGCGAGGATGACGCGCGTTCCGCTGCTTGTCAGCTTTTTTACTTCTTCAATCATGCTCTGGACGTTGCCGTGAAAGCGGGGAGCGGGCTGGGAGAGGAATGCGCCGTTCTCGGCGGTAGTCTGTGCAGGACGAGCGGAGGCGGCCGTCGCTTCAGCTTCTTGAGTGCCTGCTTCCGGAGTGCGCGCGATCGCTAAGTATTCCAGGTCTACGCCGGGTAGCGATCTCACTGTCTCTTGCCATTTTTCTGGCGTCAGATAAAGATCGGCGGGGCGGACCAGATTGCCTACTCCGCTGCGCTCGTGGGCTTCTTCTATGCGCGCCCAATTTTTTTCCAACTCCTTCATCAGCAATTCGGGTTCGTCGAGGATCACTCTGGCTTCGGAGAGCAGGGCGAATAGGGTGCGGTCGGCTCCGGCTACTGGGGCATAAAATTCCCAGCCGGGAAAGACACCTGCACCGGTGTCGCGCGCGGCTTGCTCGATGGCTTCGGTCGTGCCTTCAATCCTTTTGCCGCTCAGGCGTGCGTTGATTGCTCCCAGCAACTCTTCGTTGATGGGCGTTTCGGTTAGCGGCTGGAGGACTACTTCATCGACTGGATTGGAGGAGCGCTGGCTGGCGGGATCGAACTTGCGCATCGACTCGATTTCATCGCCGAAGAATTCTATGCGGACCGGACGATCGGATTCCGGAGAATAGACATCGAGCAGGCCGCCGCGCGTGGCGTATTGGCCGGGCATTTCTACTACGTCGGTCGCCGTGTAGCCGACGGTGTTGAGATGCTGGAGGAGTTTTTCGAGGTCGAAAGTCTCTCCGCGGCGGAGGATGCGGGCGAGATCGGCATAGTACTCGGGCGAGCGCAGAAGGATGGTTGTCGCGCTTACCGGCGAGATGACGATGGTCGCGCGGCCGGTGGCAATTTTCCAGAGAGCCGTCGCGCGCTCTTCCTGAATTTCAGGGTGCGGCGAGAGATTTTGGAATGGGAGAACATCGCGGGCCGGAAGAGTGACGATGCTGTCGGGATCGACGGCCCCGGTCAGTTCGGCGAAGGCGGCCAGGATGGGCTCGAGATCTTCGGCGGCGCGATTGTCGGGGACTACGAGGATGACAGGGCGTTCGGCGCGGTGCTGAAGGAGAACGGCGATCAAGGCTTTAGCGGCGGGGTTGAGGCCGGACACACTGATCCGCCCCGTGCTCTCCCGGAGATGGGAGGCCGCACGCCGAAAAGCTGGAAGAAGTTCCACCTCCGCGAAAATATCGCGGACGAACGGCAGGAGCATGCTGGGTTAATTTTAGC
>JBAWBE010000517.1:0-2123 GCA_049589635.1 Terriglobales bacterium | reverse complement strand
CCGCAAAGACACAAGAGCACAACAAGGGCTGGGCGTTTCATGGATCACCTCTGGGCGGCGTCAATACTATCCCAACTTCACCGGCGATCAGAGGCGAATGTATTCCCCACGGTTACTACAATGTTGTGTTAACAGAGAAGGAGGACACCATGCGCAAAATTAAAATTCACATCAAGCAGCCCCAGAAGGCGAAACGTGAAGAGCGCGGCCCTGACGCTGCTAGAAGCTAGTCGTCAGGCGCAGAGCATAGCTCCGCGAAGGTCCAATGGCATTCCCAGAAAACAGCCCCCCAAAATCAATCACGTTCAGGACGTCGCTAAGATTTTGTCCATCCGCCTGCAGCCGCACGTTCATCCGGTCCGATTTGTAAATATCAGCGCCCGCCGAAACATTCACCTGAAAAGCAGGAAGGATGCGGCCGCGAGCGAAGTTAATACGATTCACCACCTGCTGGCCATATTGCGCGAGAGCCTGATCGACGGTGCCCTGGAAATCGAAGGGCAAACCCGTGTCATATTGCACGCCTCCCGCGACCCAGAAACGGTGGCTCACTTGATAGCGAAGACGTCCGCGAACGGTGTTTCGCTGATCCTGCGAATCTGGTAGATGCCCGGCGGTGGGTATCACCGCGTCGTCGCCCAGAAATAGCCCGCCCGTCACGGGGAACCACGCGTTGCCCAGAGTGTAGGAATAAGTCACAAAACCGGAAAAACCACGCCAGTCAGGCAGCGTGATTTTCGCTTCCGCGCCGTAAATGATGGACTTCCGAAACGCGATCGGATAGCTGATGGTCGTGTTGTCGATCTGGTCGTCGTCCGCATAGTTGCTCACGACCCGGCGAAAATAATTGGCGTCCAGCTTGAAATTCCCGAAGAACGATTTGGTCAAGCCCACTTCGTAGTAGTTTCCTTCGGAAGGCTCCACGGGCAGTTGCAGGGAGATCGGGTTAAGGTTCGTGGCCGCCGTTGAACTCGAGAGCAGAATGTTCTCGAACGAAGGCGTCTGGAAAACCCTGTCATACGAGAAATGCACCACGATATCGGCGGACGGAAAATATCGGGAAATCGAAAAACGCGGGTCCACGGATTGCCGGTTCAGCAAGAGCTGATAATGATCCCAACGAAGTCCCGCGCTGATCGTCCAGTTTCCCAGTCGAATCAGATCTTGTACGTACGCGGCTTGCTCGAGATCCGGGCGGTTTGCCCGAAAACCGAAGGTCGGCGGAGTGCTCGGATCAAATTGCGTTGGGTCGGTGATGACGTAGCCGAAATTCTCATTCAGATAGATATTGTCTGACTCCGCTCCCGCTTTGATTTCATGGCGGCCGTGATTGATCGTGACGCCGCCGCGGAAATATCCCTCGCGAAACCAATTGTGTTGGGAAACGAGTATGGGCGTCGAGTACGCGTTCGAGAAGAAATCGTTCGAGGTGTCCCGCACCATGCCGTGAAAATCGGCAACTACGTTCGAAGAAAATATATGTTGATAAGAAATAATACCCATCGTCTCCAGGTTATCTGCGTTCTGGCGCTGCACCCCGGGCGGCAGAGAAGGATCAAGCGGCGTGCTATGAGGAGCCTGCTGGACGAATTCGTTAGGCAGATCATAACGAGCGATCTCGTGCCGAACGCTCAGGCTCAGACGGTCCTTGGGCGTGAGTTCGCGAGCGTAATGCATGGAAAAATCACCGGTGGTGCCAGTGTTCGAATAATTCTCGGGAACCACGGGATTGAGGTAATGGTCAGTCATCGCGCCGCTGGCGCTTGCCCCGAGCGTGTTCTTCCCCCAGACGTACTGGCCGCTGGCAAACGCGCCGGCAGTGTCGAAACTCCCGCCGGAGAGAACTACCTGACCGTGTAAGCCTGCCGCGGAATCCTGAATCGTGTTGACCTCGATGACCCCGCCCATCTTGCGGCCATACTCAGCGGGAATACCGGCGGTGTATATGCTCATGGACTGCACGTCATCCGCTTCAATTTCATTCCCAAAGCTCGGCGAGCGGTTATCCGTCAGCGGAATTCCGTCCACCACGAATTGCGTTTGATACTCGGAGCCGCGGGGGTGCAAGACCGCGTTGCCTTCATAAAGCCAGCCCGGCTGCGAATTCACCAGGTCCTGCAACG
>JBAWBE010000516.1:0-1910 GCA_049589635.1 Terriglobales bacterium | reverse complement strand
CTGCCGGCGGGCTTGTCCTTCTTCTCGTTCTTTTCGTTCTTGTCCTTATTCAAATCCAAATCCATCAGACCGGCTTTCCAATACGCGAAATACGCGGTGAAAAAATTTACCGGGAAGGCGGCGGCTTGCTCCGCCGACCAGTTGGCCGGCACCGGCCAGACCAATGCGCGACGGGCGGCAGTTTGCTCGGCGAAGGCTGCCCACTGCGTGTAGCCCATGACCCGGTGGCCCGCGGGATCGAGCCCGGCGAATTCGCGTCCCGCGATTAATGGAGGCTTGGGAGTACCGGCATAGCCGCCTTCGGTCGTCATAAGGTCGGCAAAGTTAAGCCCTCCCGCTTCAACCTTGATCAGCACTTGGTCGGGGCCGACATGGACGTCGGGGACAGTTTGAATTTCCAGAACTTCGGGGCCACCAAATCGGGGGATGACTAGCGCTCGCATGGGGAGAGTGTAGTGGAGAAAGTGTAGTGGAAGAAAGCGGAACTCAAAAGTCAGATTGAAAAAGAGGAAACTGTGCCCGCGCCGGCAGCGCTCCTGTACATCGATGGATCGGCCTATAATGGGGTCGAGTTTCCGACCCCAGTCGCCTGCGATGCTGGCGGCTTGGGCGAGGGGAGATCGGCCCGGCTGATTTTCCCGAGGGTGCCGGTGGAAACGCCTGCGCCTCCCGTGCTTGGAAAGGAAACGCTCGCGGGTTCATCATCCCGCCGGTAGCTTCTTTCCTCGCTGTTCGGAATCCAATCAAGAGATCATTTTGCCTCTTACTGACAAATTCGGCCGCTCCATTCACGATCTGCGGATCTCGATCACAGATCGTTGTAACTACCGCTGCGTCTATTGCCGCACCGGGACGAATGGTGCGGCTTACGCGGAGCTTCCCTTTGCGGACTACCTTCGCATGGCTCGGGTGCTGGTTGAGCTAGGGATCACGAAAATCCGCTTAACCGGCGGCGAGCCGCTTCTGCGCAAAGGGATCATAGAGTTCATCCGTGACTTGGCCGCGCTCCGGACCGTCGCCGGCGGCAAGCCTGAAATTGCTTTAACCACCAACGGCCACTTACTGGCTGAAATTGTGCAGCCCTTAAAGGATGCGGGCCTCGATCGCGTGACCGTCAGCATGGATGCGGTCGATCCCGAGCGCTTTGCGCGCATCACGCGCGTGTCGAATGGCTTTGAGAGCGTGCTGGCCGGAGTACGCGCGGCGCATCGCGTGGGGCTTGATCCGGTGAAAGTGAATTGCGTGCTGCTGCGCGGATTCAACGAAGATCAGGTCATTCCCTTCGGAATCTTCGCGCGCGAAGAGGGCGTGGTGGTGCGCTTCATTGAGTTCATGCCACTCGAAGAAGATCGCGTCTGGACGCCACAAGTGGTTGTTACGCTCGACGAAATTGTGGCGCGCATGTCGGAGTACCGGCCGCTGGTTGAGATTGAACGCGGTCGCAGCGAGACGGCCCGTCGCTATCGCTTTGACGATGGCGTGGGAGAGATCGGGATCATTGCGCCGGTGTCGCATCCATTCTGCGGGCACTGCAGCCGCATTCGAATTACCTCGGATGGAAAGCTTCGGACTTGCCTGTTTTCAGTGTGGGACCACGATTTGCATGAGCTGATGCGGCGCGGGTCGTCGGATGGGGAGCTGGCCGAGTTCATTGTTGGCGTCGTCGACAAGAAAGAAGAGCGGCACCATATCGGAGAGCCAGGATTCGTTCCAGCTTCGCGAACTATGGTGCATATCGGAGGGTAGGGCCGAATCGCCGGCCTTCGGTGCTTAAGATCAACTTCTTTTCCACTGATTCGCACGGATTTTTTTCTTTACGATTTATCCGTCAAATCCGTTTTGATCCGCGGTGAAGAAGTTGACTTGGCGGTTGCGCGCTAGTTCAGCCAGGGAGTCGCAGAAATAAGAAG
>JBAWBE010000515.1:0-6094 GCA_049589635.1 Terriglobales bacterium | reverse complement strand
CACTAAGGGTGGAAGCGGATCGTTGCGTGGCCGCAGGGTTGGCGCGAGACATGGCTGCGGGATGCCGCCGGAACCGCCGGCAGGGCGCCGGCGCGCTCCGAAAAGCGCTCCGTTGTGATACAACGTGATGTTTGACACTTCAGACGATCATCTTTCTGTTTTTTGCCGGGGCGCTCGGCGGCGCCCTTAACGCTGTCGCCGGGGGCGGAAGTTTTATTGCCTTTCCCGCGCTGCTCTTTACCGGAGTCGCGCCCATTCCGGCGAACGCTACTAATACTGTCGCGCTTTGGGTGGGAGTTACCGCCAGCGGAGGCGCGTTTCGCAAACATCTCGACATTTCGCGGCGGGTGATGGTTCCTCTCGCCATCACGAGCGTGATCGGGGGAATTGCCGGGGCTTATCTTTTGCTGCACACTCCGGCGCAAACCTTCTTGCGCGTGCTGCCCTGGCTCATGCTGGGAGCTACGCTGCTTTTTGTTTTCGGCGCGCGGCTCGGGAAATCCGGAAGCGGGATTGCCGACAATATTTCTACTTCCGCTTTGGTATTTGCTTCAGTGTTCGAGTTGATCGTCTCGGTCTATGGCGGCTATTTTGGCGGCGGCGTCGGCATTTTAAATCTGGCGATGCTGGCGGTGATCGGGATGACCGACATTCACGCCATGAACGCGCTTAAGGTGGTGCTGGGCGGGATTATTAATGGCGTTGCCGTGATTACGTTCATCGCCAAGGGCGCCGTCGTTTGGAGGGAAGGAACGGTGATGATTGTCGGGGCGATCCTGGGCGGATATCTGGGGGCGCGCTATTCGCTGAAGATGCCGCAGGCGTGGATTCGGGCGTTTGTGATTGTTGTGGGGACGGCGATGACCGCCTATTTTTTCTGGAAGGCGTATGTCTAGCGGTCCGCTTTTCAGGCTGAGGTTCCGGGGACAACTCCCTGAGGCTGTGATGTGCGGGTGAGCGTGCAGGGGTCCTTCGACTGCACGGGGCGCGCTTCGCTCAGGATGACGACAAGAACTTTGAGGTCGCAAAATGCGACCTCTTAAGCATCTGGCATTGAGGTTGCGATGTGTGAAAGTTGTTTTTCACCCGGCTGCTGCCAGTATTTGCTCCCGCGAATAATTCTGCAGCTCGCCTATTCTCTCGATCGTGATATCGGGCTTAGGATATTTTGCCACTAGCGCGGCGTCGTGCGCGTAGTGTCCCTGGCGTGGAAAGATCGTCGTCACGCGAGTTCCCCAGTGCTGCTTGATCGCCGCCAGCAGGCGGACCTTGTCGTCGATCATGACGTAGTGTTGTGCCGGATATTTCGCTTCTACGTCGTCTAGTTCGAGTTCCTTGTGCACATAGATCAGCACGTGACCCTCGAAAGCGTCGTACAAGCCGGAGCGATCCACTTTGCGGGGTTGGAAGACCACGTCGCCGTCGCTGAGAATTACGGCTTGGCCGAAGCGGCGGGCGTGTTCGACCGCGTCGAGCGATTCGGGGAAGAGGCGGTTCGCGAAGGGATAGTTGATCATGAAATAGGAAACTTGGAGGAGCTTCGGATCGCGCGGCAGTTCGATGCGATAGCGCTGGAGGGCTCCGAGATAGTCGGCATAGCCGAGTTCGGTGCGGAGTTGCTCGAAGATCTGCCAGTAGCGCTCGGCTGATACCGGACCGACTTTGTTTTGGAGATGGCGCTGGAGATCGGCAGCGATGTGATCGTTGTCGACTAGTGTGTTGTCTACATCGAAGAAGAAGACGGTGCGAGAGGATGCGTCGGCGTGGTTCACGTGGTCTCCTGGGGACCGATCATAAATTAAATGACGATTCGCGGAGGAGAATGGCTTCAACCTTATTATTGTGATTATTATGCGATTGCAGGTGGTGCCGGCGAGACACCGCCCGACGGCCGGGGATGACAGCCGAGGGGAGAACCTGCCGCGACTGCCCTGATTTTGCCGGCTTTTACCGATTTCATTCGCATTTGATCGCATGAAACGCGGGTTTTTGCGAGGGCTTGTTTAGATTCCCGGTCTGTAGTAAAAAGACCCTTCTTAATCTTCCACTATTCAGCGGAACTATGATCTTGCATGTCGAACCGTCAGCTCTCATAAACCAGCCATTCTCAATCTCTCAGGAGAAAGCTTCGTGGAACATATTGATGCCGAGGTAATGAAACGCTTCGACACGCGCTCCAGTCGGCGCTGCGAATTCTGCCAGGAACTGGACCCGCAATTCATTCAACGACGACCGCTCGACCAGATGGTCGCCACCAGCCGCAAAGCCACAGCTTCCGCGCATTTGACGGAGGACGGCTATGTGCGGCACCGGATTCTTGAATTGCGGAGGATCACCTCACGTGTGCCCGTGAATGCTGCGTGAGTGCAAATTCTTGCGGGTGTGATTCCAACCCTGAAATTTTCTACGCAACTTTGGTGCGGGTGGTAAGTTCTAATAGGTTAAGGCTCGGGATCGCTCAACCTCACCCGGTTCGAATACGGCCCGATTAACCTCGAAATGCCTGACCAACAAACTTCAGGATCTGGAGTTCTCAGCCACGGTCCGGGGAGGCCGCTGATGCTGGCCGCTCGACGATTCCGTTTCTCGCTGCTTTGTGTAGCGCTTTTGTCGCTGGCCGTTTCTTTGTCCGGGCCGCTTCGCGCCCAGGTTCCTTCGATGGAGTTTCACGGCGTTCCGTCTTCGGGGATTGGAGGAGCAAACGCGGCGTTTTCTGCAGCCCAGACTAGGCCGAATGTCACTGGGAATGGTGCTACAGCTATTGGATGCTGTGCGAGCTTCTTTTTCCCTTCCAGCTTTTCTCCCTTGGTTCCCTATCCGTCGGTCGTGACGGGACACCGCGAACATCGCCGTCGTCATCGACGCAGTGACGCGGTAGTCGGTGTGGCAGAACCTTTCTATATTCCGTACGCGGTGGCGAACGCCGACGATTCCGATGACGCGGCGGACGACCAAAACGACAGTGTACGTCTCGACTCGCCTGTCGAGACCAGGGCGCCGGGAGAGCTTTCGGGCAGGGGCGGGAGGAATGCCGGAAGACGCCAGTTCGCCGCGGGCGGAATTCCAGAAGACCCAGGACAGCAAGCTGGAGGCGATGCAGGGGGGGATTCCGAATCTGGCGCGGGAGGCGACGCAACCCCGGAAGCCACTTCAATCGCACCTGACGAGCCGGTGGTAGCGCAACCGACTACCGTGCTGGTTTTTAAGGATGGACATCGCTTGGAGGTCGTCAACTATGCGATCGTGGGCGATACGTTGTTTGATTTTTCGGCCGATCGCACACACAAGATTCTGATCGCGGACCTCGACATTCAAGCCACGCAGAAGGCAAACGACGCTTCGGGCGTGGAGTTCAAGCTCCCTCCGGCGGGGGAAGCAGCCGGCGCTCAAAAGAGCGGCGCGAACTAGGGAGCGCTGACGGCTAACCGGAATAAGGGCACATTGACAATCAGGGCACAACGACGGGTGCAGCTACGCTCCCCACGCGATTGCCCATGGAATCGCGAACCGCAAAACGAACCGTAAATTCTCCCTGGGGAAGTTCCAGTGCATTGCGGTATGTCATACCGTGGTGCTGGATCTGTTCCAATCCATCCGATTTCAAATGGGAGTCGATACGCTGAGAAATTTCCGAAACCACTTCTCCCTTGGGATTTCTTGCGACGGCGGCAATATCGACCACTAAGTGATTCTGATCGGACTCATCCACAGAGGCGAAGTTGGCGGGCATCACGAGCTCGAACTGCACTCTTGTTTTCCCGGCAGACTTGCCGCTGCTCCGGTCGGACCATGTGATCGAAAGCGGCACGCCAATGAAATCCAACGGAGAGGCGAGCGCGAGCCGAATCTCCTCCAGAGCGGATGTCTTGGACGAATCACGGGAGAGGAAAAAACCATTCCGGTACCGTGCGTGTACACTTTTTCTGTCGATTGAAACCGAAAGCTGATGCCATCCGGGCTTGCTGGTAGTCCGGCTGACGTAATAACCAAGCATGTAGTAACTGCTGTCGTCCTGAATTGCCTGCCGAAAGCTTTGGACCAGGTTGTTTCCTCCGAGGAACGCTTTGCCCCCGGTATTTTCTGCAAACAGTTGGAGAGAGCTGCTCGTGTCGTACGCTTTCCATTTCGCTTGATCGTCGGTATCGAACTCGGGATCACCAACATCATAAGGATGAGTGAAAGTACCTTGCTCAGCCGTGGTCGTACTCGCTGCTGTGGAGCGGAGATCGACAGAATAGATGGCAATTTGAGCGTCGTTCATCATTCGCCAGAGATTGTCATAGGCCGCGCGCATCTCGTCGCCATGATGGACCGGGCAAGCCGGTTCGCACATTAGTTGGGAAGGCGAACTCAACGAGAACGGAAAACCGGAACTGGCCCAGATGAGCGCCTTGCGTCCGGGTAATCCGCGAAATGCCTTGGCGATCTGCTGCAATGCCGTGACAGTAATGAAAGCTGTGTCCTTGGCCTCAGTCGACGCCAACACGGCCTCGGATTGCAATTGCTCCCGAATCATCTGCGTGAGCATTGCGCTCAGTTTATCGGTCGGGGGCGGGTGCCCAGGGTCGACTTCCGATTCATGGATCAGTGGTGCGGTATCAGCCTTCACCTTACGCACTCCTTCGGCAAGAGCCTTCGGATCATCCGTAAAATCGTGAAGTAAAGTAAGGCCGCCCCGGGTCAGCGCCAGGAGACACATCGGCTCCCCAGATTCAGCGACTTCGGAAAGAAACTTTAGCAGTTCTTTTCTTGCATTCGCCTGGTCGGCGAATGGAGTGTTAACGAAATCCAAAACGATGATGTTGAGACGATGATAACCGCTGCCGCCAGTTTCGACGTTGCTGAAAGTTCCGTGTTCCCCGACAGCCCGCCGTAGCCCGGTCGCATCGGTTCTCACTTCTTCGAAGACTGCTATCGGGTGAGGCTTCCCGTCTTGCTTCAGAATGAACTCTTCTTTCTTAAGGCCGGCAACGTGGGCTCCGGTTTTGTCGCTGACAATGGTGGGAATCAGCACCAATTCGGTGGAAGATGTGAAGGTGCCTTCATTGGGCGGGGTAGTCTGCGCAACCAGAGTTGACGTAGAGAGAAGGGCCAGACCAACTATACGGAACACGGTTGTAAGCGTACATTACCTCACCGGTAGGGGGCGCAGAAGATTTGCCGAGTATACCCCAGATTGACCGGCGGCCTGCGGACCCATTGGCGCGAGGTACAGCGACATCGATCTACTTTGAGGCTTGACACACGCTTCGTCTCTATGGATACTTATTCATAGAAATGGATTTTTATTCATGCTGGTATCCATGTCTAAAACGGCGCGGCACAAAGCGATTCTCGATCTGCTCGACGATGGCCCAGTGGAGAGCCAGGAGGCGATGCAGCACATCCTGGTGCGCAAGGGCATTGACGTGGGACAGGCTACGCTTTCGCGCGATATTCGCGAGTTGAAGCTGGTAAAAGGGCCGGAAGGTTACCGGCGCGCCGGTGAAAATGCAGCGCAGGACGGGGTGCTGCCTTCGGTGATGCATATGGCGCGGCAGTTCGTGATCGAAATACGCCAGGCCGAGAACCTGCTGGTCGTGAAGACCACCGTGGGCAGCGCGCAGCCGGTAGCAGCGGCGCTTGATGCTTCGCATTGGCCGGAGGTTGTGGGCACGCTGGCGGGCGATGACACGGTGCTCGTCATCGCGACCGACAAGAAAAAGGCGCAGGCGCTGGCTGCACGGATTCGTGAATTGGCTTGAGCTAGAACCCACACATCGCACAAAACACCATGTGCTGGGGAACATTCAGATTTTTGAAACGGAGTGACGACGCAGAAATGCACAAAACGCAGATGAGAACCGAAACCATGACATTCAACAATCCAGCTTCTTCGGCATCGGCGCATGTGTTGGCCGAGCCGGTTGCGCCCCGCGATCTGATTTCCGTCCACGATCTGGCACCGGCAGAGATTCAGCAGCTTTTTAATCTGACTGCGATGCTGAAGGCGCGGCCGGCGGATTTTCGCGGCGTACTCGCGGGCAAGCAGATGGTGATGTTTTTCGAGAAGCCGTCGCTGCGCACGCGGCTCACGTTTGAGGCGGGCATGGAC
>JBAWBE010000514.1:0-15687 GCA_049589635.1 Terriglobales bacterium | reverse complement strand
CTCCCGAATTACAACGCGCCCTTACCCTGCTCGAACCATTCGGCATGGAGAATCCAGAACCAGTCTTCACCGCGAAAGCAGTTCGCCTGATGACGCCGCCGCAAGCAGTAAAAGAAAAACACGCAAGATTGAGGATCGCCCCAGCCCAAACAGAGATCCAATCCCAAACCGGAATCGCAACCCAAAATGGAGGCACGGGCGCCCCGCCCGTGCGGGCACGAACCAATACAAGCGCCAAAAATGTAGGAACCGGAAATTCGCAAACAGTCGACCATTCAGTTCAAGTAGCGGATCCCCCATATTCGCCGGAATCGACCTCCGCGCCAACCTGGCGCAGCAATATCACCTTCAAAGCCATGGCCTGGGGGCTGCGCGAGTCCTGCGAGCGCCTGCAACTCCTCGCCGGAGACCGCCTCGACATCGCGTACGCGCTGGGTCTGAACGACCACCCCGAATTCGGCGGTCTGGAACTGACGCTTCGCGACCTCGTGCGCACCAGATCGTAGGCGGGGAGGCGGGACGACTATTAAGCATGACGGTCAGCTCGATTCGAACGAGTCTCTCCCGTCTTTATACTTCTCGTCTTTACACTTTCGCGCGAAACACTTATATTTCCCGCCATGAATGCAACTCTCTTCTGCAACAAGTGCGGTACGGCCAACGATGCCGGCGCTCAGTTTTGCAGCCGCTGCGGCACGGCGTTCAATCCCGGCGCCGCAGTTCCGCCCGGCCAGGTTCCACTATCCGCATCCGGCTATCCCGCGCCCGTCGCAGGCTACCCTGCGGCTTACCCTGCCGCCCAGTTCGTTCAATACGGAGGCTTCTGGATCCGCGTCGTTGCGTTCATCATCGACTTCTTCGTCGTGCGCGTGGTCCTTTTCCCGTTCAAAGCGGTATTCGGACTCGGCGGGCTCGCGCTGGGCGGCTTTGACATGCACAGCTATCGCCACGAAATGGCCGTCCCTTACTTCATCTTCGGCAGCGGCGTCATCGCCTTGCTCACCTTCGGAGCCTCATGGCTCTACGAGGCGTTCATGGAAAGCTCGTCGTACCAGGCCACACTCGGCAAGATGATTTTCGGCATGAAAGTCACCGATCTTTACGGCAACCGCATCGACTTCGTCCGCGCCACGGGAAGACATTTTGCGAAATATCTTTCCTGGATCATCCTCGGCATCGGCTTCATCATGGTCGGCTTCACCGAGCGCAAGCAGGGACTGCATGACATGCTGGCGGGAACGCTGGTGAGACGGACCTAATACTCGCGCGCAAGGGCTGACGATGGGTCCGGACAAAGTCAGAAGTCAGAGGTCAAATTGAAGAAGTGAATCTGTGCAGATCCGTCCGCGACTCCTGTTTTTAGGGTGTTGGGTTTTACTTCTTCAATTTGACTTCTGACTTCTGACTTTCGAGTTTGCCCGCCGTTTGACTTCGCCCTCCTTTAGACTACCCTCATGCCCCTACGCGTAGTCCGCCTGCGCCGCTGGTTTGCCGCGGGCGCAATTCTTATGATCGCGATCGTGGCGGGAATGTATTTTTACGCGCGCTGGCGCGTTAGCACAGCCGTTCATCAGATTCCGGCAAAGCTCGGCCTCGATATTCAGCAAACCGCCGAAGGCTTTTCGATTTCGAAGTCCGAGCAGGGCCGCACTCAGTTCACGGTCAGCGCCTCCAAAGCCGTCCAGTTCAAGCAGGGCAACCGCGCTGAGTTGCATGACGTCAAGATCGTCGTGTATGGCAAGGATTCCGGTCGCTTCGATCGCATCGCCGGAGACAACTTCGAATTCGATCCCGCTTCCGGCAACGTGACCGCCAAAGGCCGAGTCCTGATCGATCTCGAAGCCAACCCCGAAGGCATCAAGGGCACCGACCAATCCCAGCCCTCGCAGACGAGGAAACCCGTCCACCTGGAAACCGACGACCTCGTCTTTAACCGAAATACCGGCGACGCCACCGCTAACGGCAAAGTCGTCTTCGAGACGCCGGAGGCAACCGGTTCCGCGGTTGGAGTTCAATATATCTCCAGCACCGGCACCATGACCCTGCGCTCGCAGGTCGATGTGCGCGTCCACCAGCCCCATCCCTACCATCTGAATGCCGATCATGGCGTCATCAACAAGAGCCCGCACACGGTCGTATTGGACCGCGTCCACATGACGCGCGAGCGGCAGGATTTGCAGTCCGATGAGGCTACATTCTTCCTGCGCGATGACAACACGGTCGAGCGCATTCTCGCAGACGGCGACGTTCAGGGCGTATTTCACGGGACTTCGGACGCCCATTCCAGGTCCGACCACGCGGAAATGTTTCTGGTTGGCAATCGAAGCCAGCTGACGACCGCAGTTTTGACCGGCAACGTCCAGCTGAATACCGAGGGAGCGCAGCCCGCCGAGGGGCATGCGGGTCGCGCCACGTTGCACTTCGGCGCAAACCAGATTCTTCAGACCGTCCATGCCGAAGATGGCGTGCGCCTTGAACAGCAACGGCCAAACGCAATCGGCTCCGCTTCGCTGACATCGCCGGCATCGTCTTCCGCCGCATCGTCGGCCTCGTCCTCACCGGCGGCCTCGACAAGAACGTCAGCGTCGTCGCGACAGTCCACCTCCCAGTCGCCGTCGAACCAGCAAGATGTGGAAATGACCGCGCCAATCATGGACTTCCTGGTAAAGAACGGAAATCAGCTCGACTCCGCCACGACGACTGGCCCTCCCCAAATCACCATCACCCAACCCGCCACCCGCCAGAAGACGGTAGTCACCGCCGACCGTTTCACCGCGACCTTCACCGCCAATAACCACCTGAACCTGCTCCACGGGGAGCCCAACGCAAAGATCGTCGGCACCCAGCCGGGCCAGCCCGACCGCGTCTCCACCAGTCCCACGCTCGACCTGCAATTTCATCCGCAAGGCGGAATCTCGACAATCACACAAACAGGCGGCCTAATCTACGTCAGCGGAACCCAGAAAGCCTGGGCCGAGCGTGGCGTCTACACCGACGACGATCAGCTGCTGGTTCTTAGCGGCTCGCCCCGCGTGGTTGACGGCGGCATGACCACCACCGCCCAGACCATCCGCTTCAATCGCGTCACCGGCGATGCCGTCGCCGACACTAACGTCAAGACCGCCTACTCGGACCTCAAACCTCAGCCTAACGGCGCCCTGCTGGCCTCGTCCGACCCGATTCACGTCGTGAGCCGTACCATGACCGCCCATCGGTCTTCTGCCATCGCCGTCTATGCGGGCAACGCCCGCCTCTGGCAAAACAGCAACGTGGTCGAAGCGCCCACCATCCAATTTGACCGCGACCATCGCTCGGTCGTCGCCGAGGGGAACGCGAGCCAACCTGTGAAGACCGTCGTGGTCAATGCCGACAGCAATGGAAAGGTCACGCCGGTGACCATCAACTCCGCGCATCTCAACTACGTGGATGCCGACCGCAAAATCTTCCTGACCGGCGGAGTCACGGCCAAGGGCTCCGACGCCACTATGACCTCGCGTCAGATGACGGTCTATCTCACCGCGCAAAATCAATCTCGCGATCAATCTCGCGATCAATGTAGAGACGGGGCCTGTCCCGTCTCCGCCGGAGTAGCCAAACAACCAGCCGCGCCAACCTCGATGGGCCAGGTCGACAAAATCATCGCCGAGAGCGATGTGGTGGTCGTCGAACCCGCCCGCCGTGCGACCGGCGACCATCTCGTTTACACTGCGGCCGACGACAAGTACGTCTTGACCGGCGGAACTCCTAGCATTTTTGATGCCGAACACGGCAAAATCACGGGCGATTCGTTGACTTTCTACAGACACGATGATAGGGTGCTCGTTGAAGGGAAGACAACGTCCCCAGCTGTCACAAGGACGCAAGTGGCACGATAAATGCACACGCTGGCCACCGACGAAATTGGCAAGACCTACCGGGGCCGACGCGTAGTAAACGGCGTAAACCTCAGAGTTCTGCAAGGAGAGGTAGTCGGTCTTCTCGGACCGAACGGTGCCGGCAAAACCACTTCTTTTTATGCGATCGTAGGTTTAATCCCGCCTGACACCGGCCGCATCCTTTACGACGACGAAGATATCACCAACGTTCCCATGTACTTACGGGCACGGCAGTATGGCATCAGCTATCTACCGCAGGAGGCTTCGGTCTTCCGGAAACTCACGGTAGAAGAGAACATCCTGGCAGTTCTGGAAGCTCAGCCCATCTCCTGGCACGAGCGGCGGGAGAAAACCGAGACACTGATCGACCAGTTAGGCCTGGAACACATCCGCCAGAATCGAGGCTATGCCCTGTCGGGTGGGGAACGGCGCAGAGTAGAGATCGCACGATCGCTCTGTATCAATCCGACATTTATTTTGCTCGACGAGCCGTTTTCCGGTATCGACCCGATCGCCGTGCTCGACCTGCAAAAGATCATTTCGGACCTGCGCGCGAGCGGCATAGGAATCCTGATCACGGACCATAACGTCCGTGAAACGCTCTCGGTCACCGATCGCGCCTACATCATCAACGAAGGCCGAATTTTCCGTTCCGGGACGCCCGAGCAACTAGGCAGCGACCCCGAGGTCAGAAGAGTGTACCTGGGCGAAAGCTTCTCGCTGGTGTGAGGAAGGGTCGAAAAAACCGAAGGGTTGACGGCACGTTCAACCGCTGGCAAGTGCTCGGCGGCGTTGGATTTAACTGAGAACTGACAACTGAGAACCGAGAACTGTTTTACTGGCAACTGAAATCCCGCAACCGGCACCAGATTTCAGTTACCAACGCGTAAGCAGATTGGACCTTAGTGCCAAGCCGAAAGGCCGTCGCACATGAGAAGTTAGAAGAGAGGTCGGAAGATAGAAGTCACGTTGCAGAAGTAGATCCTTTCGCTCGCGCCATTGGAGACATAGGCCTTTACTTCTTCAATTCGGCTTCTGCGATACGACTTCGATAAACGAAAGAAAGCAGCGGAACAACCGTAAATCATGGTTCTTCTCCAACATAGACTGAACGTCAAGCTGTCCCAGCGGCAGATTCTGACCCCGGGCCTCGTCCAGATGGTCTCAGTGCTCGCGCTCAATAAGCTTGAGCTTAAGGACATGATCAACGCTGAGATGGTGGAAAACCCGGTCCTCGAGGAACTCGAAGACGCGGTACCGATGCTCGACGATGTGGGACGCCAGGAAGAAGAGCGCGACCGCATCGCCGCCAAGGCCACCACCGAAGAAAATCCCATCACCGCGGCCGAAAAGAAAGATCCCTTCGAGGAGATCGACTTCGGCTCGTTCTTCCAGGAGTATCTCGACCCCGGCTATCGCAGCTCGGGCGAGATGGAAGAGATCGAAAAGCCGTCGTTCGAGAATTTTCTATCCAAGCCCGGCAATCTGACCGACCACCTGCTCTGGCAACTGGGAGCGATTTCACTCCGCCCCGAGGTCCATCAGGCCGCCGAGCTGATCATCGGGAACCTGAGCGAGGATGGATACTTAATCGCCAGCGACGAAGAGCTCCTCGGTGTCGTGCCGGCAGCCGCTCCTGAAGTCGACGCCCAGGTGCAGGCGAAAATTGCAGGCGAGGCGGAAGCACTCGGAATTTCGACCCTCGCTGACGAGTCCGTGACCGGCTCGCCCGCGGAGAATATTCCCGCGGACACCGATTCCGTGGAGGACGATTTCGCGGGCAACGATTCCGCCGGCAACGAGCTCCGGGAAAACGATGCCGCGGAAAACAATCCGACGCAGTTCGATTCTGACCGAACCGATTTTTCGCTGTCCGATTCAGCCGCCAGCTATTCTTCGCCGGATCGCACTGGCTTTGCATTTACGCGAGAAGCGACCTCGCCGGCAACCGTGCGGACGCCCGATTTAACCTCGCTTGATTCGATCTCGAGCAGTGCAGTCACCGCGCATGTGGATCAAGACACCCCACCGCCTGCGCCGCCCATCTCAGTTTCGCCGAGCCTGCCGTCGAGCAACGGCGCCTCCGCTGGACATTCTTCGTCCGGACATTCTTCCGTAGGGCAGTCTTCGGTTGGACATTCAGCCGCCGCCACGGCGCCGGCACAGACGGCGGTACGCTTCACGTTAACCGACCTGCACGAGGCTCTCGAAGTCGTCCGCCAGCTCGATCCTCCCGGTGTAGCCTGCCGTGACCTTCGCGAATGCCTGCTCCACCAATTGCGTTATCACATGCACCAATGGCAGCAGGGACGTACCAGCAATGGCCAAGTTCGCAACGGCAACGCCAGCAGTAACGGCAATAGCGCCGCCAATAACGGTAACGCCAATGGCGCGAGCGTCGACAACATCGAGCAGGTTCTGAACGATGCCATCGCGGTTGTCGATCAGCACCTGCACGCCGTCACTCTCAAGCAGTTCAAGGAAATTGCCCGTGCCGTTGGACGACCGGTCGAAGCCGTACAATCCGCGCTCGACTACGTTCGTACCCTCGACCCGCGCCCCGGCCTGCAATACAACAAAACGCCCGCGCGCCTGATCGAGCCCGACGTGGCCTTCGTCAAGCACGGCGACGAATGGCTCATCATCATGAATGACGAGGATATGCCGCAGTTGCGCCTGAACCCGGCCTACAAGCGCCTCCTCACCCGCGACAACAACGATAAAGACACGCGCAACTACGTCAAAGACCGCTACAAGTCCGCCATTCAGCTCATCAAGAACATCGAGCAGCGCAAGCAGACGATCACCAAAGTCTGCTATTCGATCGTCGCGCGTCAGCAGGATTTCCTGGAACGCGGCATCGATCAGCTCAAGCCGATGATGATTAAGGAGGTCGCCGAAGAGATCGGCGTGCATCCTTCCACGGTCAGTCGCGCCGTTGCCAACAAGTATGTGCATACGCCGCAGGGAGTGTTCGAGCTGCGCTATTTCTTCTCCGAGAGCGTGCAAGGCCCCGAAGGCGGAGGCACTTCGCTTCTCATTCTGAAACGCCGCGTCAAAAAGTTAATAGAAGATGAAGATCCATCGCGCCCGTTGACCGACGAGCAAATCACCCGTATTCTCCAGTCGCAGGGAATCGATGTAACGCGCCGCACCGTCGCCAAGTACCGCGAAGACATGAAGATTCCGAGTACGCACCAGAGAAGAGTGAAAAAATAAGTTAGAAGTAAGAAGTCAGAATGCAGAAGTTCAAACCGACTGTTTCTGCACCCGATTCTTACTTCTGCAATCTGACTTTAGACTTCTGACTTTTGTGGAGGTCGTTCCATGAACGTGGAGTACACCGGCCGTCAATACGAAATTCCTTCCAGCATCCGCAAAGAAGTTGAAACCGGACTTAACAAAATCCGCAAAATCCTGGGCGACAGATTCGAAACCAAGGTAACTCTTGCGGTCGAAAAGCGCCGCCACAAAGCTGAGATCTCGATCAACCCGCCGAACGGCCCAATCGTCGGGCTCGCGCAGGCCAATGACATGGTCTCAGCCGTTAACGACGCGCTCGACCATCTCCACAGCCAGGCTCTGAAATATAAAACGAAATGGCTCAGCAAAAAGCGCAAGGCAGTCAAGAAATTTAACGGCGACGGGGCCCTTCAGGAAAGACTCGAGCCGTTGTTAGGTCTGGACGAAACCACCACCGTCTCAGTGACGGTTCATAAATTCCCGTCCGTCGCCAAGACGACAGAAGTGCATCTCGTCCGCTCGGCCGACTCGATCGCGCTGCGTCCCATGACGCTTGAAGAGGCCATCAAAGAGGCGCACTTCCGCGACCGCGACGTCTTTGTATTTCGCGATCCGAAAGGCAAGCTGATGATCCTCCACCGCACTCGCGACGGAAAGATGGAGCTGATCGAAGCCCCCTGAAAGGAATTGCGGAAGCAATTGCAGAAACGATTAGAAAGTTAAAAAGTTAAAAGGTCAGATTGCAGATTTGAAAGCCGCTGGACGCCAAAAGAGCTTACTTCTGCAATCTGCCTTCTTCAATCTGACTTCTGACTTCACACGCTTCCCGAAACATCCTGCGCCCAGGTCATAGCCTGCCACCAGGCAGTCCCCACGGTGTCGTCACGGAGTCGGAGCTCTTTGGTCAGCGCGCTCGCCTTCGGCCAATCCCCTGACTCCTGTGCGAGCACCAGCTGATACAGGTTTCCAAGGCTGCTCGCCTGCCCCAGCAGTGCCGCCTTCGTCTCCGCATCTACCGGTATCCGTTCCAGTAGGTCCCCCATGTCGATCTCAAGGATCGCGCCCATCACCGACAGCAGTCCCATCAGGAACAGATCATTCTTCGAGTGCACCTCTTCCGACAGCAATTCGCAGAAACGCGCTCTCGTTAGCCCCATCAGCACCAACTCGCCGCAACCCTGCTCAGCCGCGCCCACCGTCACAATCAGCCGGATCCAGCGTCTCAATTTCCGCTCGCCCAGAATCGCCATCGCATGCCGCACCGACTTAACTTCGAGCGCCAGGCCAAATACCGGAGAGTTCAAATACCGCAGCAGCCGATAGCAGATCGCGGCCTCCTGCTTCAGCAGGGTCTCTAGATCTCGCATTTCAAGTTCGGAGCGCGACACCATCTCCAGCAGCCGCAAATAGCGCACCTGGCTCGCTGGAACCTCCCGCCCGCTCACCACCTCCGGCTTGCAGAAAAAATATCCCTGAAAATAAGTGAAGCCCATGTTCCGCGCCTGATAGAACTCGTGCGGCGTTTCCAGTTTCTCCGCCAGCATCTTGCACTTCGCAGAGCCCAGCTGGCGCATCATGCCCGCGCGCTCTTCCAGGCGTGTAGCCCGAATGTCGATCTTGATAATGTCGGCGAACTCGCTGAGGACCATCCGCGGATCGTTGGGCGCGAAGTCGTCCAGCGCGATCAGATAGCCGGCTGTCCTCAATCTTTTGCACGCCGCCACCACGCGATCGTCCGGCTCGACCGTCTCCAGAATCTCGACCACCGTTTGACTCGGAGGCAGCAACGTCACCAAATCCTTAAGCAGGATCTCGTGTGTGCAATTCACGAAGGCGCGGCTATTATGGCAAAGCGCACTCAGTCCAAACAGCAAGGAACTGTCCAACGTCGAGCGCGCCGCCACCTCGGCATCGCCGGCGCAAAAATAATTTTCAATCCCGTTGCGAAAAAGCAGCTCGTAGCCAAACACCTTCTGAGCACGGTCAAGAATCGGCTGCCGCGCAACAAAACGCTGCCCTGGCACGGCAATTTTGCTCGGAGCTGCAAGAGGCTCTGCGTAGGGGTCGGCTCTCACCTTTCTTGTATCGGCGACAGAGCGGCAGAGCTTAAGGAGTTTCTCACTAAGCCCGCCCGCAATCTTTCGTAATGCCCAAAATGTGGAAAACTAATGCCTTCCCCCCTTGCGCAACTCACCCCATCATGGGTAACATCAAGATGTTCTCTTACGGCTATGCGTCTCGCTAGTCGTCGCGCCCAATCACCTCAGGCGCCCAATTACAGATTGAACAGTTTCTCAGGCAGCATCGTTCCTAAGTAGCACCCAGCCGAAGTGGGTCGGCCAGCCGGGCCGGTGTATTGTGCTTCTTTATTCATTACACCGTCGTGGTGCGAAGTGCGAAAAGAAGTGCGAAAGAACGAGTACCAAAACGCAACAAGGAAAACACGAAGTGTACTGGCCTTGGATCCCCCAAATCCGGGCCGGGGATTAAATTCAAAACAAACAAGAGACAACGTATGAATGCAGGACCCGGACACGCCTCTCAGGGAGGCGGGAAGCACAAACGGCGCCGCGGGCGTCGTTCGCAAAGGCGAAGTGGAGGTCCCGGCGGCGGTGGCGGAGGAATGCCCCGTCAGCGCCAGGAGCACCAGGGAATCTTTACCGCTCCCATGGATCACAGCTATCGCGCCGCCTTAAACGGCGACAATGGCAACAAAGGCCCCAGACGCCCCGGCTTTGCGGCAGCCTATCCCATCGGCGATCCCGAGCCGCTTCCCGCGCCTGCCCAGGACGCCGCCTCGCGTGTATTCGCCTTCGTCGAAGACCTTTTCTTCCTCAGCAAGATTCAGGACACCGGTCGCAAGATGAATGTCAAGGTCGAGTTCGTCAAGACTGAAAAAGATCTCACCGAGCACATGAAAAATAACGGCGAAGAGAAGCCCTCGCTCATCATCTTCGACTTGAACAACGCCAACGCCAAGCCGCTGACGCTGATTCCCAAATTAAAGGCCAAGCTGAAGAAAGGAACGTCGATCATAGGCTTCCTCTCGCACGTACAAGGCGATCTGAAACAAAAGGCGCACGAGGCCGGATGCGACATGGTGTTGCCGCGCTCGGCTTTCTCGCAGAATCTTCCGCAACTCCTGCGCCGCCACGGAGCGCCGGAACCAGACAGCAGCGCCGCCGACTGAGCAGTCCGGCTACACGGCCTTGGGCTAATTTGAAGAGGTCGATTTGTTGAAGCTGATTTAATAATGACGCTGATTTATTGAAGTTGATTTAACTAGGAATTGTCATCCTGAGCGAAGCGAAGGACCTGCTCTCGTCGGCAGCGTATGCGCGGTGTCGCCGCTCGCAGCTTCTCTTCTCCCTGATACAATTTCGCCGTGTCCCCTCCGAAAATCCTGATCGTCTCCCTGGCCATCGCTCTTCCGCTGTCCGTCTCGCTTTCGGCGCAGCCGTCATCCGCGCAGCAAACGTCGCCTCAGCAAACACCGGTTCAGCAGCCGTCCACGCAATCGCCCCCGGTCAAGGTCAACGTCCTGAACGTCTGCACTCCCTCGTCCGAAGAACAAAACGAACTATCCGCCGCTCTGACCAAAATCCCCACTAAGCCGGCCTTTGCCAAAGACTACGAAGTGGCCCGCGGACATTCCACCCTCGACCCCAACATCCCGCTGCCCGGCGCGCAACAAGTCCCGTCAAACGAAGCCGCAGCCGCAGACTGGGTCCGCGTGCGCCGTGAATTCTTAACCTCCGCTACCTTCAGCACCATTCAATATTCCTTCAGCATCGATGCCAGCACCATGATCGAAACTCTGGTGCTCCGAGTTCGCGATCCGAAAGACCTGATGCAGGTCTCCATCGAAGACAGCGCTTCGGCGGTAACGAGCGCCCGCGCGATGCTCTCGACGGACACGCCAGTCTCCCGTATCCGTCTGGAGCGCTTCGGCAAATCGTCGGTAGCGTTGGCTCGCTGCCCCGCTGAAGACGGGCGGCCGGCAACCGATCAGACCGCCTACGAGCCCATCTTCCGCGCAGCCTCAACGATCCTTACGCGCTATCGCGGAGCCTTGGATGTCCGAAGAATCGTTCCGCAAGAACTGATAAGAATGGGTAAAGTCGCGCCAAAATCGAAACCAAAATGACTTTCTCCATGTTACTCAGTGTTCTCTGTGGTTTAAAATTTTTGCCGGCGTTAAACCGACCGTAAGGATGAACTGCAAAAATGCGCTCTGCAACCAAATCGGTTTTTTGGAATCTGTACAACTAACCCTATGGATATCCGTAACGTAGCAATCATCGGCTCGGGATGCGCCGGCCACACCGCCGCTCTCTACTCCGCCCGCGCCAATCTCAAGCCGCTCGTTATTGAAGGCCACGAACCGGGCGGCCAGCTTGGCATGACCACGTCGGTCGAAAACTTTCCCGGCTTCCCCGACGGCATCCAGGGCCCGGAACTCGTCGAAAATATGCGCAAGCAAGCCTCGCGCTTCGGCGCCGAGTACCGCATCGGCCACGTAAGCAAGGCTGACCTGAGCAAACGTCCCGTCGAACTGACCATCGGTAAAGAAGTAATCCAGACTCGTACGCTCATCATCGCAAGCGGTGCCTCTGCACGCTGGCTAGGGCTGCCAAGCGAGCACGCGCTTGTCGGCCACGGCGTCTCATCCTGCGCGACCTGCGACGGCTTCTTTTTCTCCGGCAAAGAAATCGTCGTCATCGGCGGCGGCGACTCCGCCATGGAAGAAGCCACGTTCCTCACGCGCTTCGCCAGCAAAGTCACGCTCATCCATCGCCGCGATCAATTCCGCGCCTCAAAAATCATGCTTGACCGCGCGCAAGCGAATCCAAAGATCGCGTTTCTCACCGACACTGTAGTGGACGAGGTCCTCGACGTCGGCAAAAAAGAAGTCACAGCGCTGCGCCTACGGAACCTCAAATCCGGAGCCAGCTGGGACTTCCCGACCAGTGCGATGTTTCTGGGGATCGGCCACATCCCGAATGCAAAGATTTTCGAAGGCCAGCTCGATGCCGACGCCGACGGCTATCTGATCACGCACAAAAACGTATTCACCAAAGTCCCTGGAGTCTTCGCCTGCGGAGATGTACAAGACCGCCGCTACCGCCAGGCAATCACGGCTGCTGGGTCGGGTTGCATGGCTGCGCTGGAAGTCGAAAAGTATCTGGAAGAAGAAGGCCACTGAGAACTCTTTTCAGGCGGATCAAATCCAGTCTTTGCCTGTGGCGCGAAACTTTCTGTATCGCCAATCGCGTCGGTTGAATCCATATCCATGAATCTACGAGGTGATCGAAAATGAATTATCGTCTCTTTGGAAATAGCGGCCTGCGCGTCTCTGAGATTTCTCTCGGCACCATGACCTTCGGAGAAGACTGGGGCTGGGGCTCGTCCAAAGATGAAGCCCGCAAGATCTATGACGCCTACCGCGCCGCTGGTGGAAATTTTATCGACACCGCCAATCTCTACACAAACGGCACCAGCGAGACTTTCGTAGGCGAGTTCATGCGCGATCATCGCAACTCCGTCGTCCTCGCCACCAAATACACCAACGCCGCGCCCAGCGACGACGCCAATGCCTCCGGCAATCACCGCAAGAGTATGGTCCAGGCCGTCGAGGCCTCGCTGCGCCGTCTCAAGACCGACTACATCGATCTCTACTGGCTTCACGTCTGGGATCAGATGACTCCAGTCGAAGAAGTCATGCGCGCGTTCGACGACCTGGTCAGTCAAGGCAAGGTTCTCTACATCGGCGTCTCCGACGCGCCCGCCTGGTGGATCGCGCAAGCCAACACCCTCGCCGAACTCCGCGGCTGGACGCAATTCATCGGCTTGCAAATTGAATATTCGCTGGTAGAGCGCACAGTCGAGCGCGAGCTGATCCCGATGGCGAAGGCCTTCAATCTCGGTCTGGTGGCATGGTCGCCGCTTGCCGGCGGATTGCTCAGCGGCAAATATCATTCGGGCAACGAGAAGGACGCTCGATACACCACCGACATGGGCAAATCTTTCAGAAGAGACGGAGAGCGACCCGACCGCATCGTAGCCGCGCTTCAGAAAGTCAGTAAAGAAGTCGGACGCTCACCCGCGCAAGTCGCTCTCGCATGGCTGCAACATCGCGACATTCCAGTCATCCCCATCATCGGCGCCCGCCGCATTCCGCAGCTGCAAGACAATCTGGCGAGCCTCGAGTTGAAGCTGACCGCCGAGCAACTCTCCACGCTCAACGATGCCAGCGCAATCGAAATGGGCTTCCCGCACGATTTCTTCGAGAAGGAACTGGTAAAAACATTCGCCTACGGAGGATTTCGCGACAAGATTCTGGCTGCCTGATCAACAATGGAGCCAGCGAACATGGCCTCGACCAAATCTCAACAGGAGCACAAATGCCAACCTGCACGCACACCGGAACAATTCGCAAAGTAACTCCCAGCGGCGATGGCTGCAAGGAATGTCTTGAGATGGGCGCCACCTGGGTGCACCTGCGCCTCTGCCTCGAGTGCGGCCACGTAGGCTGCTGCGACTCTTCAAAAAACAAACACGCCCGCGCTCACTTCCAGAAAACCAAGCACCCGATCATCCAGTCCTTCCAGCCCGGAGAAGACTGGCGCTGGTGCTACATCGACGACGACTACATCGAATGATCGCGACCGTGTATGTCTGACGCCTCGCCCATCAAGAACGCGAGCCTGTTCGCGCGAGTTCAAGGTCAAATCGCAGGCACGGTTCCTCCGCCTCCGATTGCCCAACTGATCGGTTTTAAGGTGACCGCGATCGCGCCCGGCGCGGCGACGGTCACGCTCGAAGCGGGCCCGCAGCACGCCAACCCCATGGGCACGCTCCACGGCGGAGTTCTGTGTGATATCGCGGACGCAGCCATGGGGATCGCGTACGCCACAAACCTGGTCGAGGGTGAATCGTTCACCACGCTCGAACTAAAAATCAATTTCCTGAAACCGATTTGGAAAGCGACGCTCACCGCCGAAGGCAAAGTCCTGAAGCAAGGGCGCACGACGGGCCTGGTGGAATGCCGGGTAACCGATGAGAAGGGCAGCCTGGTTGCCCACGCGACCAGCACGTGCATGACGCTGCGCGGTTCTGCCGCTCAGGGTCGTTAGTCGTGGTCGTTCGTTGTTGGTCGTTGGTCGTTGATTTCGATCGTCAGCTGTCGCTCGTCCCGTCGTGGGTTGTTAGTTGCGACTCGTGACTCGCAGCTCGCTACTCAATGCCCGAGCACGCGTTTGCGCTCCGCCGCCGACAACTTCTCGCAAGCTGTCCGCAGCACCAACCGCGGCGCGCGCCCACGAATCTTCATCAGATACGATACCGTGCGCTTCGCATCATACTTTGCCGCCTCGCGCAGCAGCCAGCCAAGCCCCTTCTGCACCATGTCGTCATCATCGCCAAGCAGCATGTCCGACGTCCGCACGATCTCGGCAAAGAGCTGCTTCTTCCGCGCGCCGCGAATCAGCGCGACACACGCCGCTCGACGTCGCCACCGATTCCGCGAGTGCGCCCACCGCAAGACTTGTGGACAATATCCGGACTCCGCAGCCACCATTGGCGACAGCAAGTAGTGCACCAGTCCATCGTGATCGGCCCAATTCGTCACGCGATCGAGCCATGATGCAAACAGCCGAAACTCGCGCGCGCCAAGCTCTCCGGTCTGACCTTCGAGCAGAAAAACCGCAAACGCCTTCTCTTCGAGAATCTCGCCAGAGAAAAGCTCGTCAGCCACCTGCACCACAAATTTTATCCCGTGTTCTTTCATGAGGCCGCGTCGGAATTTCACCGCAGTTTTCCGAAGATCGACGGTACGCCAGCCATGTGACCGCACTAGCTCTTTAAAAAAGTGCTGCACCCCCGCCGAGTTCGGGGCAGAACCGCCATCCTTGAGCGCACGCCGAATTTCGTCGGCAACATAACGAGGAGTGATTTTACGTTCAGGCATGATCTCAGTCTGTGTGGCGCGGGCGCCCACGCCCGCGAACCTCGCAAGAGCAAACTAGCTCGCAGTTTCCGGGCCCGCCCCCACCACCCGGTCATAAATCCAAAGCACCACCGCCGTCGCCATTCCCACGGCCGTGATACTCCACCAAATCCGCGCCGGCTGATGCGTGACTTCGCCAAAGTGATGAACCAGCGTCCCGCCAAACCATCCGCCGATGAGTGAACCAATACCAATCGGCAGAAATGCAAATCCCATATAAGTTCCTTGCTGCCCGGGAGGCGCGAGGCGCGAAATATATTCGTAGTAGCGCGGCGACTGAATAATCTCGCCGAGCGCGAGAACAATGAGTGAGGTAATCGCACCGGCAACGGTAGGCCAGAACGCTAGGATGAGCCACGAAGCCGAAGTAATCACCGTCCCCAGAATCACCGCCTGAAACGCGGGGATTTTCCGCGTCACGTAATTGATCGCGAGCGTCAGGCAGATAACGGTCAGCCCGTCGGTCACCAGAATCAACTCAACATCGGCACTCGAATTGATATAGCCATGAATGTATCCCGGCAACGAAATGTACTGTTGCCAGAAGACCACCCAATACCC
>JBAWBE010000513.1:0-3995 GCA_049589635.1 Terriglobales bacterium | reverse complement strand
CTGCTCACCTTTTTGGAGGGTCTGTGATTATGCCGCGTCTTGCAATCACAAGGATCAGAGATCCTCCCAAATCGGGACCATTCGCAAATCCTCGCGCGGCATAATCCGGGAATCGGCATAATGTTTGAAATGCCGCGCGCGGCATTTCACAGGTTATTGTCCAGTGGTGCGCCGGCCTCCCGCAGGAATGCCGTCAGCCCTTTCCAGTGGCGCAGTAAGTAAGTGATGGCTTTGCCCAGGCCCGAGTTTGGTTCCACTCGCTTCAGTGCAAATTGCGCTTCCAGCCACTGCTTCAGTTGCTGCATCACCGGCCCGCTGTGCTGTTGATGAAACTCGAGACGCTCCGCTGGCGTAAACTTTCCCGCGTGCGCCTCCGAGTCGTATTTATAGACGTCGCCCAGCGTCTCCAGAACATAGCGGCATTGTTCTGGGAAGTTTGCGGCTACCTCCACAAACTGTCGCCTTCCGTGCGCAAGACAGTGGGCCAGCAGGATCTCGGCGCCGTCACTCAGCTTGGGCGTATTGCGCGACAAAGCATCGCACATCTGAATGGGCCGGCCGAGCTCTGCTACGCGGTGTTGCAATACGTCGCGCAGATTTTCCCCAGCGTGCTGGCGGCCGGTGAAGTACAGCGCGATCTTTTGTCCTTGTTTCGTCGACACGATACCGGAAGTAAACACACCGGTGCGATCATCGGACGGCTCACGCGCCAGACGCAGCACGCGCATGCTGGTATCGTCGTTGTGCAGCACTTCGCCTTGCGCCGCTTGCCGGATGAGTTCGTCACGCGCGGCTTTGATTAGTTCCGCGGCTTCTTCGACGATCTCCCATTGCGTGGAGGCCGGTAACGGAATCCCCAGTAAATGTTCCAGCTTTTCCAAACGATAAAACGGCATTCCACTGCCATACTTCAGCAGCGCGATCATGGCCGCCGTGGTTTCGTCATACTTTTCCGGACCCACGCCTTCCGGTTCTTGCGCGGTGAACACTTCGCCGCACAGATTGCAACGCAGCCGGTCCAGTTCATACACGGTTGCCGCCAGCGGCGCTTGTCCCACGATCCGGACCAGCGTGCGCGGTTCTTTCTGCGGATAGACTTTGCCTCTCTCACAGCCTGGACATGAGTCGCCCGCGTGCAGTTCCGGATGCGGAACTGCAACCGTCTTGGCGCCACTATAGGACGAAGCTCCGTTGCGCCCGTGGCCTGGCGTTTGATCGGCAGGCGACTCCGAATCATTTTCAGGCGCGGGCGTTTCCGGCTGCTCCAAAACGTTCTTGGTCTTTTCTGTCGTGCGGGGTTTAGCCAGCATCTCGGCCAGCGCATGCAGAGCGCTCTTGAGCTTTTCGCTTTCCGACTCGCTCAGCGGCGCCTGCGTTCCGCGCTCGATGATCTGGTCCAGCTCTTCCAGATTCACATCCACTCGCGGGCGTTTCATCGTTGGAGGATCTCCCGGAACTTGCGATGCAATGGCAAGCCCAGCATCTGTTTCACCGGCCGTGTCTGCTCGACCGTCGGCGCGCGATGTCCGCGGCCCGCCGTTGTGCCGATCACCTGCCAGTTGGCCGCGCGATAACACGTCCCGCGAAAACGCGACGTGTCCACGAAGGTTTCTAACCAGTAAATCGGATGCGCGTAGAGACGTTGCCAGTCTTGCGGAACACGCTTCGCCATGCGTCCCAGAATGTGCGAAGCCAGATGATCCACGCGTACCCACGGCAAAATCAAAAAGCGTGTGTTGTACGCCAGCAAGTGCACGTTGCGCTTGCGGGCTTCGTCGCTCCAGCCCAAGAAACGATCGCGCAGTTTGAGATGTCGCGGTGCGCTCGACCAAGCTAGGCACGCGATGGCCTGTCCGCCGGCCTTCGCCAGATACTTCAAGTGCTCGCCTATCGGCTGTTCATAGCCGAGATAGTGATACTGCTCCAGCAAACTGTTGAACAACCGCTCTTCCGGCGTGCGGCGCACTTGCACAAACTCTAGCGGACTGATGCCATGAAGTGGCCCGCGCACCGGACGATTGTCGGGGATTACTGGTTCGGGCCGCTCGCGCTCCGCCAAACGATTCCGCACTCTGCGCCGCACCGGCGGCAACTGGATCTCGCCCGCACGATCGAGCGCCAGCAGCAAGCCTCGGCATACCATGTCTCGCAACGCGCCGTTGGCCTGCTTCCACTGCCAGGCTTCGCATAATAGGCGCGACAGTTTCCAGCGGCTCAGTTCGGGATGATCTGCAATGAACCGCCGGATGAATGCAATCTCGTCGCCGCCGAAGCGCTGGCCACGGTAGATCGTCATGGCAGCAGTGTGACAGAAAGAGTTTCAGAACGCAAGCATAAAATGCATCGCGTTTACTCAGCTTCCTTTACTGGATCTGCCGCCACTCGGGTGCGGCATCGACATCGGGGTTGCCAGCCGCGAACAGCACTTGCGCTTCATGCACGCGCAGCATCCGTGTACGTTCCTCAGTTCCTTCTGCAACCTGCGGCCACCAGCGAAAGCGTCCTTTGGACAGACGCTTGGTCGCCAGCCAAAATCCCTGCCCGTCATACACCAACACTTTGATTGATGTCGCCCGCCGGCTACGGAACACAAACAGGCAGCCCGAAAACGGATCGGCATTCAGTTTGGCGCGGCACAACTCGGCCAGCGAATCAATGCCCTTGCGGAAGTCGACGGGTTCTACCGCCACCAGAATCCGCATCTGCGGCGTGAGCTGCAGCATGGCCTACTAGTCTGCGAAGCTGTGAATCAACTGCGCAATCTCTCTGGTTGTGATGCCTTTCAGCTCCAAACGGAGCTTACCGCCACGTGGCGATTCGACTTCAACGATGCAACTGGCGGCAATACCAGTCGCGGGCGTCAGCAGTTCCATGAAAGTTGCCGTCGGCGTCATTGCCGAGCGTTGTCTCCTCGCGTGCCTCGGTTTAGGTCCATTGACTCCCTTGCCCATCCACTTCTTCAGGCTATTCGAGTCCAACCGCAAGCACCGGCAAACCAGATTCATGCCGCGCCGTCCCGCGATCTCCGCCGCAGCCCGCCATAGCTCTTCTGGGAGTCGCGTCCGCCTCTGATGCTGGCTCCGAAACTCTTCAAAGCGCCTTCTCAGCTCTTCCACATCATCGAAGCGGCTCTCGTGGGTTACTCGCATCATTGCTGGGGCCTCCCGCCCTCTGCTGACGCTAGCAAGTGTTGAGGCCTTCAGTCACGCACGCTCACCGGAAACTCACGACTCTTCGGGATTGAAATTCCCCGCGGCGAAATCGTTCCCTTCATGTAGAGAGGAGCCACTCCGCCGCCAGGCGATGGGCGCAATACCGGACACTGGTCTGCTTTTCCGTTAGGCAAGGACGGCTCGTCTGAGCTTCGAAGTTGAAGGGATACCCTTGTCGGAAGGACGAAACCCTTGTTATCTCTGTCACCGGGCCAGAATCCTCTATTCACCATGGCTCAGGATCACGAAACGCCCGACGAGAGGCTGCGCCTAAAGCTCGCAAACGCGCCAAGACGCTACTCCCAGTTGGTACCCACAATGCCGACCACTGCTAAAGCGACGCCCGCCACCGCCCATCCCACGCTTGGGCTTCTGGCCGCACCTTCATGGACGCGCGTAACATCCTGCTCGCAGTTCGCCGCGAGCACATCGTACTTTTTGCCCAAGTCCTCGATGGCGCGAAACTCAGTCAGAAAATTGTCCTCAATAGTTCGGCTCGGGCGAATGATCCCCACCGGCTTCCCGGCGGCAAATTCGTCGAACGTCCCGAGATGTTTTCCGTACCCCGGCGTCGTGTGAGCCACGGCCCCCATGCTGAGCCACGTGCCGTAGTGACTTCCAAGTCCATTGTCTTTCGGCCGTACGAGAGTATCGCCGCTCTGCAAATACGCCTGTGGAGACGTAGGAATGTAAGTCATGCCTTTCCCTTAAGTCACAGAATAGCTGAAAAGATCAGAACGCGCAGTTGGCGATGCACCAGTCTTTAATGATCCACGTCTCATC
>JBAWBE010000512.1:0-17194 GCA_049589635.1 Terriglobales bacterium | reverse complement strand
AACTCCGCCGAAGCTGAATTCTAGTGACCTCTCGCAAATACCTCGTCCTGGCCGGCATCACCTTCTTCAGCACCCTCGGCGATTCTTTGCTAGCTCGCGGCATGAAGGACCTGGGCGGCGCTTCGCTGCACAACATTCCCGCACTCCTCCTCGCGATCCTCAATCCCTACGTCACCATAGGAATTGTCCTGCTGCTGGCCTTCTTCGCGTCCTACATGTCCGCGCTTTCCTGGGCCGACCTCACGTACGTGTTGCCCGCGACTTCCCTGAGCTACGTGCTGGTGGCCATCATTGCGCGCATCGGTTTTCACGAGGAGATCTCGAACACGCGCTGGCTCGGCATCGCCCTGATCGCAGCCGGCGTAGGATTTGTCGCAGCCGGTCCGTCGGCAACAGACGTTCGTCGGACGGATGCCGAATCCAAGCCGGACAATCTTCACGGGAACCTTCACGAGGATGAGCGTTGCACCGAGGCCCGCTCATGAACAATCTTTACGCGTGGGCCGCCATCGCCCTTATCACCATCGCCGCAACCACGGGCGACGTTCTTCTCGCCTATTCGATGAAGCGCGTCGGCGACGTCGGAGAACTCTGGCAGAGTCATGGCTTCTTCGTCGTCATGCGTCGTATTCTCGCAACTCCTACGTTTTTTCTCGGAGTCTTCGCGATGGCTGTCGCCTTCTATAGCCTGCTCTTCGGACTGTCATGGGGAAACCTGAGCCTCGTCGTACCCGCCTCTGCCTCGCTGACCTTCGTTGCAAACGCCATGGCCGCGCGAATTTTTCTTCACGAACGTGTAGGGCGCAGGCGATGGCTCGCTGCAATTCTGGTGGCCGCCGGAGTGGCGCTAATGGCAATGTAAGAATGGCAACGCAAGAATAACAAAGTAAGACTGGCAATCTGATGGCGGCGGCGTGGCAGCGCGATAATCGGGAGCCTTCGTATCGGGGGGCATTTTCGCGCCCGTAGCGCCCTTCAGCCGAACAAATCGACTTTGATCACGAAAGGCATCGCTTCTATGGTCGTCGTCCGCTCCGACGGCTGGCTCGTTCCCAGCGCGGGGAAGTCTCCGATCGACCTTGCAAGCAAGAGTTCACGTCCGCTGAGTTGTGCCACCCGAAGTCCGGCTTCCTCCAGCTCGCGGCGCAGTTCATCTTCCGTCTCGAAGCGTTCCGACCGAAGCTTGTTGGCCGCCGCAGCCAAGCGCTCGAACTCCGCCATCAAATCAGCCAATAGGCCCTTGCTGGCCGCGCTCATCTGAATGAATTCCATGGAAGCACGGGAGCTCTTCGCAGCTCTTACCAAGCCGAGGCTTCGGAACGATGCGGCATTGACCGACACCAGAATTTCGGTGCGCCCGCCCAGATCAAACGCATGATTGGTGTCCAGGCAAAGGCCGCCCAGACTCAGGTTTCGCACCCTCCCTGGCACGTACACACCGTCGGATGGAAGTGAATAGATGCGCGCTTCCCCTGCGCAGCTGAAGCGCGGGGTGCGGCGACGATCGTCGCTCTCTTCGGGGCGCGGCATATGGATTACATCGTTTGCCGCTGCACAATACTTTAGAACGTGCTCAGTAGTAACCGACGCTAGTTCGGAAGTAATCGGAGGGAAGTAATTGCCGGGAGGATAACCAACGGGCAAACCGCGCCAGTAACAATCTCCTACGAAAACATTCTCATCAATCCTGTCGCCGGCAGATCCTTCAACAAGAAATTGCCGCCACTGCCTGTCGCCCGACTCAGGGCCTCGGCCGCCAGATAACCGCTCCGGACCGCGCCCTCCATGGTTGCGGGCCAACCGGTGGCTGTCCAGTCACCCCCCAGAAAAACCCGCGGCCACGCCGTCGCGGGCTGTGGCCGATACTGATCCATTCCCGGTCCCGGCGAATATGTCGCATTCACCTCTTTGATCACCGTCGACTTCACCAGCTTCGCCGCCCGCGCCTCGGGAAAAAACTCCTGCGCCTCGCGCAACGCCATCTCAACGATCTCCGCCTTCGACTTTTCGACCAAGCTCCGCGAACAGCTCACCACCAGTTCGACATAGCTGCCGCTTCCCCTCTCCCGAGCTTCAATCAGGCGCGACTTATGGAACATCCACTGGATCGTGCGATCCAGCAGCACGGCATGATCGAGGTCGCTGATCTCGCGATCGAACCAAAGATGAATCCCGGTAATTGGGGAAGTAGTGAATTTGCCAAGCTTCGCCGCCAGCGGCTCTGCCTCAGGGCCCTCGGGGAGCATTCGCCCCAGAACGTCGAACGGAACAGCCAACAGCAAATAGTCGAAGGCATCGCGCTGCTCATTCGCCGCGACCGTAATCCCCGAGGCCTGCGCTGCAAACGACTCCACTCCCGCCCGAAACCGTATCTCGCCGCCGCGCGCACGTATATAGTCCCCCGCCGCGCCGTACAATTCGGTCAGCGGGACGGTCGGGACTCCCATTTTTCCCGCCGCCGCCGATTTCAAAAACGACTCACGCACCACCTGCGCTGCGTACGGCACCGAAACCCGATCCAAATCCTCATTCAGCGCGCTCACCAGGATCGTCTTCCAGAACCGGTCAATCGCCCGCTCAGTCTGCCCATGCCGCTTCAGCCAATCGAGAAAAGACTCCCCTCGGTCCGCAGGTAGTGAGGGAGTGAGCGCCATCATCGCGCGGCTGATGGCCAACTTGTCAGAGAGGTCAAGGCACGCCGCTCGCAGAAACGCAGGCGCTGTATGCAGCGGGGCCGGCAGCAACGAAGGGCCAATCACAGAGGCCCGTCCGCCCGGCTCAAGAAAAGTTAAGTTGTCGTACCAGCGAATCCGCTTCTCGACCCCGGTGCGCCGGTAAAAATCGATCAGATTCGTGCAACAGCCCAGCAGCACGTGCTGGCAGTTATCGACGATTTCACCCGTCCCCGGATGCTGGTACGAAGACGCGCGCCCGCCCAAAAATGGCCGCCGCTCGAACAAGGTCACGCGGAAGCCGGCGTCGGCCAGCGCGCATCCAGCCGCCAGCCCAGCTAAACCGCCGCCGGCAATTGCAACCGTGGAATTTTGCATGGAAGGAAAATCATTCACGCGCAGACAGCCACATCCCGAAACATCGCGGCGTCACAGCAGACGTTTCACAATTCCTTTCGTCAGGATGCGGACTTTTGCCGGGACGCTCAACCCGACGCGTTGCGAGAAGACGTCATAATCATTGGCAGCAATTTTCTCCAGCAAGCTTCGATAGATAGTAATCAGCACCCACAATCCCGGCTGGCTGTCTTCATTCACCATTGGAATCAACTCTTCTCCGGCGCGATAATATTCACGCGCGCGATCCGCCTCCAGGGCCAAAAGCGGCCGGATGCGCGAAGCTTCGGGCGCCGCAAGATCGCCCGCCTGGAGGCCGCACTGAAGCAAATCTTCCCCAGGAAGATATACGCGACCCATCGCGGCGTCTTCTTTCACATCGCGAATAATATTCGTCAGCTGGAACGCCAGCCCGCAACTTTCCGCCAGTGGCTCCGCAGCGGGATCGCGATAACCAAAAATCTTTATGCACACGAGCCCCACCACCGACGCCACGCCGTAACAATATTGCCGCAAATCCTCAAACGTCTCGTAGCGTGCCACCAGAGGCGAAGGCACCCCGGGTTCCACGGTCTGCGAGACCTGAGAATTTTCCTGCGGCTCACTTTGCTCTAGATCCGCAGCCGTTCCATAGGCAAGCTGATCAAGCAGCCCTACCGGAATCTGGTACGACCGCTGCGCATCGGTCAGCGCCATCAAAACGGGATCGTCGGTCGCCTGGCCAGCGAGCGCGCGATGAACTTTATCCAGCCATTCGGTCAGTTTGTTTTGCCGGTCGCGAAGGCTGAGTGCGCCATCATCGGCAATGTCATCGCAGCGCCGCATGAAAGCATAGACCGCAGCCAATGCATTTCGCTTGCGCTGCGGAAAAACGAGGAATCCGTAATAAAAATTCTTGGCCGCCGACCGCGCAATGCCCCGGCAGACCGAGTACGCCATGTTGAGTTGTGAACGCGTAGGCACAAACTGAATTGGCGCATTACCCACGGCCGAACTCATCGCGAGTTCCTCGCTACCGGCGGCGAGCTAAGTTTTCGAGTAATCGGTGCGAGCGCTGCGCTCGCCACCAGCGCCAGCCTGCGCGCCTTCGAAATCGCGGGACGCCGGCCGAGCACCGCGTACCTTTGCCGCTCAATGGCGTTCAAGATTTCCTGTCCGCCCCGGCTGAAGAGTTCAATATCAAGGGCGAGCTTGCCGTCGACCTTCCCCACTAGCGGCATGCCCTGCGCAAACCACTGCCGCGCGCGCTCTACTTCAAACCGCATCATCTCGCAAAACGCCGATGAATTTTCGCCGGCACGAATCATCTCTTCGCTCACACCAAATCGTCGCAGATCTTCGAGCGGAAGATAAATCCGTCCGATTGCATAATCGCGACTCACATCCTGCCAGAAGTTCGCGATCTGCAAAGCGGTGCAAGTGTAGTCGGAAAGCTGTTGCCGCTCAGCATCGCGATAACCACACAAATACAGCACGAGGTGCCCTACCGGATTCGCCGAATTGCGGCAGTAGCCCAGGAGATCGGTGAAGGTTTCGTAACGCCCCACTCGCTGATCTTGGCGGAACGCCGTTAGCAAATTGGCAAATTCTTGCCTCGGAATCTCAAACTTGCGCACCGTTTCCGCGAGTGCTACAAACACCGGATGCCGTGGGCGAGCGACATCGGAATAGCAGGCATTCAACTCGGCTTCCCAATCATCCAAAAGCCGCAGAGATGACGCCTGATCGCCGACTTCATCTCCCAGATCATCCGATATCCGGCAATAGGCGTAGACATTGAAAAAATGCTGCTTCAAATGCGAAGGCAAAAACCACGATGCTACCGAGAAATTTTCGTAGTGCGAGCGCGCCAGCCGCCGGCAATATTCGCGCGCCGATTCGAGTGAAGACGCGACCTCGGGAATCGCATACTCAGGCGGCAGCTTCGCCCAGTCGGAGAGCGATGCAGTCAGCATTTCGTCATTGATCACTGTTGACATTCAAAATTGACCAAGTCTTAAACCACGAAGGACACGAAGGATCACGAAGGAGAGTAACTGGCAGTGCATCTACCTTCGTGTTACTTCGTGTCCTTCGTGGTTATCGCTTTCAATGCCCCGGAATAATCGCAGTCTTGATATCGTCGGTGCGGTTCAGCATGTGCCGCAGCACATCATGCAACCGAGACAGCGGCGCTTCGCCGGTAATGTAATCCGTGCCACGCACTTTCTTCTCCGTGATAAGCCCAAACGCGCGCCGCACCGACTGCGGAGTGTGATGGAAGGTCGCCTTGAGCGTGATCTCCGAATAGTGCAGGCGGTTGGTGTCGAGTTGCACTTTCGTCCCGGCGGAGCACCCTCCGAAGAAGTTTACCGTCCCGCCCTTGCGCACCATCTGCACGGCCCACTCCCATGCTTCCTGCCGTCCTACCGCTTCAATCACTACGTCCGCGCCCCGGCGTTCCGGGCTCAACTCGCGCACGGCCTCAATCGGATCCTTCACCTGCCCGATCTGCACGACTTCGTGCGCGCCTTTGCGCCGCGCGAGCGAAACCTGCGAATCGCGCTTCACCACCGAAATCACATTGCATCCGATAGCCTTAGCCACCTGCACAAACATCAGTCCAATCGGACCACCGCCAACCACCGCGACCGTGTCTCCGATTTCCACGCCCGTCTCATGCAGGCCGCGCAACACGCACGCCAGCGGCTCAGTCATGGCCGCATCCTCAAAGCTCACGTGCGACGGCACCACCAGCATGTTGGTTTCAACAATCCGCCGCGGAATGCGAATGTACTCCGCATATGCGCCGTTATTGAAGAGAAGATCCTCGCAAAGGTTCCCCTGATGTTTCGAGCAGTAGAAACACATTCCACAGGGTGCCGAGTTCAGAGCCACCACGCGCATGCCCTTCTTGAAGCCGCGCACGCCCTCTCCCACTTGCTCAATCGTGCCGGCCAGTTCGTGTCCGAACAGCGCGGGAGGCACGATCATGCGCGCATGATATCCCCGCTGGTAGACCTTCAGATCCGTGCCGCAGGTCAGCGCCACGTGCACTTTCACGAGGACTTCGCCGTCGCCTACGCGCGGAATCGGCACTCGCTCAATCTTGATATCTTCCTTGCCGTACAGGACGGCGGCCGTCATCTTGCCCGTCACAGTTGTTGTCCTTCCCATGCGCTGCCCGGCTGGATCACTATCTTCATCGAGTCCGGCTGAGGGTGGGCAGCCAGCCTGAGCGCTGCCACGCTGCCTTCCAGCGGAAAGCGGTGGCTGATCAGGCGTTCCAAATCTATTTCGCGGTTCATCACAAACCGCACCGACTCCTCTTGCAATTCCACCGAGGCACTATAGGAGCCGACTAATGTCTTTTCATCCACGCAAACCGCCGCCGGATCAATCGTCACTTCGCCGCGCGTCGTCTGCGCAAACAGCAAAATCCGCCCGCCAGGACGGGCCGCGTCCATAGCCGAACGGATCAGACCACTTCCACCGACCGCCAGAATCACAGCATCCGCACCGCGTCCTTCGGTCATTTCACGCACAGTTTGCACGGCATCGGCCTTTGACGCATCAACATTTTGGCTGAGACCGAATCCCTTTGCTATTGTAAGCCTCGCCGGATACAAATCGGAAGTAATCACCCGCGCACCGGCACGCTTGGCCAGCAGCGCCAGAATCATCCCAATTGGGCCCTGCCCAATTACGAGCACCGTCTCTTTCGGCTCCAGACGCAGGGTCTCGATTCCTTTGATGCAGGTATTGACCGGTTCAACAAAACACGCCTGCTCGAACGAAACCCCATCAGGGATGCGAACGGTTCCGTATCGAACAATCCAGTCCATCACCCGAACATATTCCGAGAATCCACCGCCCGAGGGTTCAAAGCCCGCGGTGCACCCGACTTTTTTGTAGGTTGCGCACTGCGCGAAGGTCTTGTGCCGGCAGTAGTAGCATTCGCGGCACGGGATGTGATGAAACACCATGACGCGATCGCCGATGGCGTACTCGCGTACGCCCGCGCCAATCTTCGCGACGACACCGGAAGTTTCATGCCCGAAAATACGCGGGGCCGAATGGGATCCGGTGGAAATCTTCTTCAAATCCGTCCCGCAGATTCCGCAGGTGTGCACGCGCACCAGAATCTCGCCTGCGCCAATCTCAGGCACAGGAACTTCCTCCAGCCGCACATCATCGATGCCGCGATAGACCGCAGCCTTCATCGTGGCGGGAATCCGCCCAATGTCCTGTTCCACAGCAGTCAGTCCAAGCATTGCCATAAAGATCGTGTACCGCCCGAAGGCCTTTGTCGCACCGGCGTCCCGCCGGGTAGCCTGCCCTGAGCGAAGCCGGGGTATCTCGCCCTCGCACCTTCACCCACAATTCAAATCTCTCGATCTAAATAACTCTCGATCGCTTCACGGAGCGCTCGCGCCGCTCGCGCGCTATTTCGCCCCAGCGCAATCGTTCGTCCCCAAAGCCACGGACGCACCCCGACGTGCAAAGCAAATGGCACATGGCGAAACTGTCCGTCAAGCGAGACAAAACCATTAATCGGCGGCATCGCAAAATCAAGTTCATCGGAAATAGACTTCAAAGCCGCAAACTCGAGTCCGTGCGCCTGTGCTCCCATCGCCACCGACGCGCCTTCCATGTCTACCGCAACCGCTCCGTAAGCGCTCGCCAGACGCCGTTTCTGATCCGGGCCAGCCACCGCCAGAGCGCTGACCACAGTTCCCGTTCCGCGACCCGTGTCCGTTCGCGAACCGTCGGCACTGTTTACGACCGTCCGCGGCTCCACAATGTCGGCCACCTTTAGCGACGAATCCAGCGCTCCAGCGAAGCCAACCGAGAGCATCTTCGCCGGACGCACAAGCTGAATCACCGCCTCGGTCGCTCGCCGGCCCTGCTCCGCGCCGATTCCGCTGCAAATCGCGACCACTCCGCTCCGTTCACCATCTCCGCTTTCAAAGAATGGATAGCTACGGCCATCGTGCCAAATCTTTCGAGCCCGCCATCTCCGAACCAGCGGCGCAATCTCTTCCTTTATCGCTGAAACCAATGCAATTTGCGCACGCCGCTCAAGCGCCGGAGCGACCTCAGACATACCCGTTCGCCCGGAACCATTCCACCGACCGTCGCAGCGCCCCATCCACCGGAACGACCTGCCAACCCAAGTCGCGCTCGGCCTTTGCCGACGTCACGAACATCATCTTGCGTCCCATGCGGACCGCATCAATCGTCGCCCGCGGCTCGCGTCGCAAAATCCGCCCCGTCACCATCTCGTCCACAATGCCGGTCGCGAGTGCGAACGCGTATGGCAGCTTCACAGTCGGCGACTTCAATCCCGTGATCGCACCGAGCCGGTCAAGAATCTGTTTCAGCGTTAGGTTCTCGCCGCCCAAGATGTAGCGCTCGCCAGACTTTCCTTTTTCAAGCGCCTGAACATGTCCACGAGCGCATTCCGTCGCATCGACTAAATTCAATCCCGTCTCCACGTACGCCGGAAACTTGCGCTTAAGAAAATCCAGCACAATCCGCCCAGTCGGAGTGGGCTTTACATCCCGCTCGCCGATTGGTGTAGTCGGATTCACAATCACTACATCGACTCCCGACTGCGCCGCCTCGAACGCCACCTGCTCGGCCATGAACTTAGACCGCTTATAGTGTCCGATCATGTTCGCGATCGACACTGGAGTGGCCTCGTCCGTCAAGCGCCGATCTTCAAAGTGACCCGAAGAATGCCCACCAGCGTGCCCGTTCGAACCAAATCCCATGGTGGCGACGCTTGACGTGTACACCACGCGCCTCACGCCCTGCTTCCGCGCCGCGTCCAGCAGCGCGCGCGTGCCCTCGACATTCGACCGGTACATCTCCTTCGGATCGCGCACCCACAGCCGATAATCGGCCGCGACGTGAAACACTACCTCGCAACCCGAAAGCCCCTTCTCAATGGATGCGGGATCGCGCAAATCTCCGGTCACGCGGTCCGCGTTCAAATCCGCGATATTCCGCAGATCGCTCGAAGCCCGCACCAGCAGCCGTAAGTCAGATCCCTGTGCGACCAGAGCACGAGCTACGTGACTGCCCAGAAATCCGGTAGCGCCAGTGACAAAAACCTTCAAAAGCAGTTCTCAGTTGTCAGTTCTCAGTAAACCAAATTCGTCGCGCCGTCACTAATGACTGACAACTGACGGCTAGTTCTTCTCCGCCATCACCTTCGCGTACGTCGTCAGCGCAAGCAGCGGGAAATACTGCCGGTACAGGTGATACTTCAAATAGAACACGCGAGGGAATCCCGTCCCTGTAAAGAAAGCTTCGTCCCACGATCCATCTTTCTTCTGCGTCTTCAGCAAATACGCAATCCCGCGCGCCACGCACTCACTCCGCGTGTCGCCGACCGCCAGCAGCCCCATGATCGCCCATGCCGTCTGCGAAGCTGTGCTCTCGCCCTGCCCGCGCAGATTCGGATCGTCATACGATCCCACCGTCTCTCCCCAGCCGCCGTCCGCATTCTGCACCATGCGCAGCCACTCCGCACCCTGCTGGATCATCGGCTCATTCCGGTCGATCGCCATCGCTTCCAGTCCGCGCAGCACCAGCGCCGTTCCGTAGATGTAATTTACGCCCCAGCGCCCGAACCAGCTCCCATCCGGCTCCTGTTCATCGCGAATAAACTGTAGAGCTTTCTTCACTGCCGGATGATTCTTATCGAACCCATACGTGGCTAGGCACTCCAAAATGCGCCCAGTGATATCGACCGTCGGCGGATCGAGCATCGCGTTGTGATCGGCGAACGGCACATACTGAAACACCATCCGGTCGTTGTCTTTATCAAACGACGCGAATCCACCGTTCTTGCATTGCATCGACAGCACCCAATCGATCGCCCGCTGCACCGACTCGCGCTGATAGCGCCCGTTCGGATGTTCCACGCGGCTCAATGCCAGACACACCATTGCGGTGTCATCCACGTCGGGATAAAACTCATTATTGAATTCGAAGTACCAGCCGCCCGGCTCGCCTTTGGGATTCTTGATCTTCCAATCGCCCGGCTTCCGAACCTGCTTCTGCAAAATCCAATCTGCGCATTTCACAAGCCGCGGATCCGTCGCTGGTACCCCAGCCTCGCCCAACGCGAACAGCGCATACGCCGCGTCCCACACGGGAGACATGCAGGGCTGCATGCGGAACGTATCGTCCTCTTCGATCCCCAGCTTCTCAAATTCATCCATCGCGCGAATGAATTGCGGATCGTCCACTGAATATCCCAAACAGCGCAGCGCAATAATCGCATTCATCATCGATGGATAAATCGCGCCCAGCCCATCGCTCATCTCAAACCGTTCGAGCATCCACCTTTCAGCCTTCTTGAGCGCGACCGAACGTAGCGGACGAATGTGAACCGCTTCAAACCAGTGCGTCACCCGGTCGAGCACCAAAAAGAAATTCCGCCACGAAAACAGTTTGTCAGCCCAGCGCAGCCGCATGCGCGAGCGGTCACGCCCGCCAACAAACAGCTCTTCCACGCCCATCTCATCGGGAATCTTTTTAAACGGCTTTTTCGCGTAGCAGATCGATAGCGGCACCAAAATCGCGCGCGACCAGGAAGAGATTTCGTAGATGTTGAACCAGAACCAGTTCGGAAACAGCACAATCTCCGGCGGCACTGCTGGCACGGCGTCATAATCGTACTGCCCAAAGAAACAAAGATAGATCTTGGTAAATGTATTGACCTCGGTTACGCCGCCCATTTCCAAAATCTTTTTACGCGCGCGTACCATCGCAGGATGGTCGGCGTTAAACCCGGCCAGTTTCATCCCGAAATAAGCCTTCACGGAAGCCGAAATATTCGACGGCCCGGCAGCAAAAATGCCCCAACCACCATCTTCATTTTGATGATTCAGAATGTAGCGTGCGGCCTTCGCGAAGCGCGCAGCATCGCCCGTCCCGAGCAGCGTATGCAGCAAAATGTAGTCCGACTCGAGCGTGGTGTCGGCTTCGAGTTCACCGCACCAATACCCTTCTTCATGCTGTTGAGAGAATAAGAATTTGCGCGCCGCATCGACAGCAACCGCGACCCGGCTCACCAGGTCGTCTATCTTTCCAAATCGCATCTGCGGCACCGAGGCCGGACTATGAGGGGAGGAGGATTCTTCCATTCAAACTCCTAGCTAAGTTCCGTTCCAGTTACATCCGCGATGTCAATTTCGCATCCCTGCATCGCTTCACAGTAGGCATCGCCTCGGCGACGCCGAAAATGGCCAAAATAACTCGCCATTAGGCCCAGGATATCTACGCTTCTACGGCCGCCCCTGGCGCAGCAGCAATCGTCTCCACTATCTCTGGAGGCAATCCGAACCGCACATTCTCCGGCATAATTTCCAGTTCCTGCACGTCGCCAAATCCCTTGCCGGTCAAATACTCCACCACTTCCCGCACCAGATGCTCAGGAGCCGACGCACCAGCCGTGAGCGCCACCGTACGCACGTCCTGAAGCCACTCCGGCCGAATGTTGCTGTAATTGTCAATTAGATGCGCCTCGGTTCCCAAACTCCTCGCCACTTCCACCAACCGTTTCGAGTTCGAGCTGTTATCCGATCCCACCACCAGCAACAGATCCGCATCCGAGGCCACATGCTTCACCGCGACCTGCCGGTTTTCCGTGGCGTAACAAATGTCCTGCGCCGCCGGCCCTTTGATATTCGGAAACCGCTTGCGCAGGGCCGCAATAATGTCGCGCGTCTCATCCAGACTCAGCGTTGTCTGCGTGAGATAAGCGACGCGATTCGGATCAGGCAGTGTCACCGAATCAACTTCCTCCGGAGATCCCACCACTTGCGTCACCGCTGGAGCTTCGCCCAGCGTCCCAATCACTTCGTCGTGATCGCGATGTCCAATCAGAATCAGCGAGTACCCTTCCTTCGCAAACTTGACCGCCTCCACGTGCACTTTCGTGACCAGCGGACAAGTCGCATCGATCACCCGCAGCTTGCGCAACTGGCTATTCTCGCGCACCTCGGGAGACACACCATGCGCGCTATAAATCACGCGCTCGCCCTCAGGGACCTCGTCCACCGAATCGACAAAAATTGCGCCCTTATGCTGGAGCTCCTCGACCACAAACCGGTTGTGCACAATCTCCTTGCGCACATAAATGGGCGGCCCAAAGGCCTCCAACGCGATCCGGACAATATCGATTGCCCGCACCACGCCCGCACAAAATCCCCGCGGCTTGAGCAGCAGCAGTTGTTTGCTTTCCGACAATGCCATCCCCCCTTACCCTTATTAGGGTACAGTCAGACCCAAAAAGATGCTTTTAGTTATTGTAAAGCGTACCGGAGAATACACCTAGGGGTCAACGTAAGTCTTTGCAGGGGCGAGGATTAGCAGTGCGTGGCGAGAACCGCAGAAGACCTACGCCTGCGCGTGGTGCTGTCCTCGGGCTCGATTCGAAAGGGCGTCGCCTTACTCCCCAGCAACGCCCATGTCATATTCTTAACGCTCCAATTCCTGACGTTTGGGGCCTGGTTAGTCGCCCGTGTACGCCAACTCGACGACCGTACAGTCGTCGTTCAGCGGCGTGCCGCCGCAAAAATCCGCGACTGCTGAAAAGATGTCTTCCATCGACGAGCTCTTTCCCGCCACTTTCTCCAGACGCTCGCTGTCGAACATGTCGCCGCGCGCGTTCTCCGCTTCCGTGACGCCGTCGGTAACCAGAATCAGACGATCACCCGGCCTCATCTGGCAGCGGTCGCTGGCGTAAGTCGCGTCGGCGAGCAGTCCCACGGGCAGGTTACCATGCGACGGCCGAAGAACTTCGTTGCCGCAGATCCATACCGGCGGAATATGTCCGCAGTTCACATATTCCAAATCGCCATCATTCCGCAGGCGCGTAATGATCATGGTCGCGTATTTTTCGCCAATGTGTTTGTAGGTGAAGAAGCGATTTACCGCCGCCACGACCTCGGTGAGCGGCATGCCCGAAATGAGCTGCGAATAAACCATACCCTGGAGAATCGAAGCGAGCAGCGCCGCCGAAACTCCCTTGCCGCTGACATCGGCCAACACCACCGCCAATCCAGCCGGCGTATTCACCGCCTCGAAAAAATCGCCGCCGATTTCTTTGCAAGACATGTTGCGACCGCTTACGCGCGCAAACGGAACCTCGGGCAGCGTCACCGCCAGCAAGCGCTGCTGAATCGAAGCGGCAATACCCAGCTCCTGCTGATACCTTCGGCCTGCCTCTTCAGCCTGCACCAGGCGCGCGTTTTCGACGAGCTGTGCAGCTTCCGTCGCGATCGCTCGCAGAATGTCGTGGCTGACGCTGGTGATATCACGAGACGCAAAACGCGAATCGACGTAGAGCGCGCCCATGACTTCCCCGCCAGCTTTCTGCTCGTCGCGCGAGGTCTGCACGATCGGCTTGCGCAACGGCATGCAAATGACGGTGCGCAAATCGAATGCAACGATGCTCTGCCGCTGCTGCACATCAAGCATCTGGCTTGTGTCAGTGACGAGGTACTCTGAATTTGAGGTGAGAGCGCCGTCCAGCACCGACCGTGAAATGGTTTTATCGTCGAGCAGGGGTTCGCCCTTCGAATTGCGTCCGGCCGCCAGACTCAGACCGCCCGCGCTGTCGCGAAGAAAAATGTATCCACGCTCTGCCCGCGTAAGCTTGAGGGTCGCATCGAGCAGCGTCACCAGAATTTCATCGAGCACGCCGATCGTGTTCAACTTGCGTGCCGCCTCCATGAACAAGGTCAGCTTTTCAAGATCGGTCGCCTCGGGAGCGATCTGAATTCCCGAGATCTGGCTTAGGAATTCGCGCGCCGTATTCGAGGTCGTGTGCAGTGGATGGAAGATAAGATACGCAACATCGCGGGCGCCGAACTCCAGCCGGTCGTTGCGTTGTAGCTTGTGCCGGTCGACGCGTTCGCCATTCACGAACGTTCCGTGCTTGCTTCCCTGATCGACTACGAAGAATTCGCCGTTCTCCGCGACAATGGAAGCATGCTCGCGCGACACGCGAGGATCGGCGATCACCAGGTCGCGATCCACTTTCCGCCCGACCGTGTAAGGCGTGTGATTCAGCGACAGTGTCTGCTGTTCGCTCCCTTGCACATAGATCGCAACAGGAAAGATGCTGGAGATTCCGGAATGTGATGATGCCGACATGAACCCTTAATTCGTGGGAGATGATTCCCCACAGCATTCTACGACGTACTTTGCCCCGCCGACTCCCCCAAACTCCGCTGCCGGGCATTAATCAGCATCAGAGCTGACACCCCCATGGGAATGAGCAGCACCGTCCAGAACGGCACAGTCCAATAGCCTTCAACCCTCGCCTGAGGCAACCCAAACGAAAGCGCTGCCAATACAACACTTGTAATCCATGGCCACGCGACCAGCCCGATCACAGTTAATAGAAGCAGACGGCTTGTCATACTACCGCGCCAAAGCGCCTCGCAATCTTCGCAGAGTACCAGCAACGCCGGAATCAAAAGTACCTGATTGTAAACCGAGTCAGCAGGAATAAGCAGAAGCGTGAAGGCCAAGACCGCGCTGGTGGTTCGCGCAAACGCGCTGCTGGTCGCTGTTTGCCTGCGCTCTTTCCAGCACAGCCCGATTAACAAGCACAGTGCCACGACTTCCAAGGTTCTGCCGAGCAACGTTCCCGTCCACTCCTCCAACACAGAGATCGCGCCCGTGTAGTTCCTATAATCCATTACCGCTTGCCAAAAGCGCGGAATCCAGTGCGGCAAAAACCACTCCGCGGCCGCGACCTGGATCGCCATTGCCACGAGGAAAGACACAGCCCACCGATATCGCTTGCGTGCATCACCCAGCATCCAGATGCCGAGCCACACTAGCAGCAGAACCACCAACTGCGGTTTCATGCTGGCCAATGCGAGAACGATTCCGACGGCAATCTGGTAGTCAAGGGTCAAAAAAAGAAAGGCGATAGCGATGAGTCCCGCCACCAGCAAACTCATCTGGTCGAGCTTCAATCCTTGCATCACCGCCAGATTACCCAACGCAAGTATTACCACCACTATTTTTGCCGACAATGCCTCCCCCCAACTCAACGACCTTACCCAGATCAGAGCACTCGCCGCAGTGAGAAGAATCAGGAAACGAAAGAACCATCTCTGCACAAGTTCATACGGCAATCGCACAGTAGGCGCCAGCGCGAACACAACATAAACCGGGTAAGCAAATCCCTGTTGATCCTTCGGATCGCCGGGGCGGGAACGATCAAGCGCTCGCCCGTAATATCCCACTTGTGTCTCACGCGTAACCTCCGCACTATAGGGATCGCGCCCATGCAGCAGCAGTTCACGCGCACCCAGCCATCTTGGATAGAGGTCGGAAAGATTGCCGCGCGGCCTGTCATGGGCAGCAGCGTCCGCAATCTGATATGGAATCATTACCCGTTGCAAAAACAGCCACACGCCCACTGCGCAGACCAGCGCAATTAACAGCCCGGTTGTCTGTTTGCTTGAGCTGTCGCGCTTAGTCATGGGCCCGCCAAAACTGCAGCGATGCGCACACCACAAACAGCGTGAGCTCCGCCGGAAAGGCGTACATCAGTAGTTCCGATGCGCCAACAAAGGGGGTAGCCTCATGCTGAAAGTGATAGCGCAGGGCAAACGCCGCGAACGATACCGCAAAGGCGAGCAACCACTGCCCCGCCAATCCAGCAATTGCAAAGATCCACGTCACACGAGCGGGTCCGTAATCCCTAGACAGATCTCTCGCTGAAGCGAACAACCACAGAACTATCGGAACCAGAAGAATCTGGTTGTAAAAACTTCCTCCGCCCGCATTAGGCAGAAGCACGGACGTTACCGAAAGCGCACTCACGACCGCGAAGTTGAAACGACTTGAGCCCACCGACTCCGTCCGGCAGAACCAGAAGGCGACCGCGCAAAGCAAAATTAAGCAGCCAGCTACCACCGGCGCAAACCGTGCTCCGAGCAATTCGGAAACGACCGATCCTCTATGCCATCGAATGTACTCGCGGACAGCGTCTCGCCAGAAGCCGAACCAACCCGGAAGGATCAACTCTGAGCCAGCGAGCAACAACGCGGCAACGGCTCCAAATCCAATCGCAAATCCTTTGCGAATGCGCCAATCGCTTACCGCCCAAAGCATCAGGAACACAATCAGCAGATATGAAAGCTGTGGTTTGACAAGTGTCAATGCCAGTAGAATACCCGCCAAAACTGGCCATCCGCCGCTTAGAGCCGCCACCGAGCCAGCCATAAGAAACCCGACGAGCAACGTGATTTGGCCCAGCCGTAGTCCCTCGACGACCGCGTAACTTGAGATCATCGCCAGGAACGCCAGAAATCTCGCGCGCTTTCCCAAGTGCAATCGCAAGCCGCGAATCCAGAGTGGGAGAGCCGCTATGGTCAGCAGCAACAGAATTGCGGTGAAAACCGGCTGCACTATTTCAAAGCGAAACGGCAGGAAGGGCGCCAGCAGGAACGTCACATAGACGGGATAGGCGAACGCTTCAGGGTCGACATCGCTGCGGCGGGCAGGCTCGATGGGCCGGCCATAAAACCCGCGCTCAATCTCCTCTGTCACCTCGCTGCTATATGGATTCCGATGATGCAAGAGCAACTCACGCGCTCCTAGCCATCTCGGATAAAGGTCCGACTGATAGCCGCCAATATCCCATGCGCCGAGTGCCGTCTGCGCGCGAATCGGCGTCAAAACGCCTGCGTAGTAATAAACCATGCCCCAGGCCAGAGCGAGGGCGGCCGCGACAATCAGAACTTCGCGCACAACTTTCGCGCGCCCAACGCCAACTCGTCTGGGTGCAACCAAAGTGATTGATTCTCCTGGAAAGCGGAAGTTGGGAAGGTGGGAATTATAGCCTCCGGCTTCGCCTCTTTATATGTTCTCCTGCGACGTTCTTCTGCAATCGTTTACTCTACGCGCATGTAACACGCGGAGGCGAAAGGGTCGCCCAATGGCCCCGATCAAATTTACGGTAGATCCAGACGAACACTGGCACGCACCACAAAGGACTGAGCCACCCCCAGTGCGGCGATGCCCATAGAATTGTGTACAAGGCTGTCAGCAGGATCGTGTCGACTCGTATGTCCCGTTTCTCAAACGCCGGGCTAGCAAAC
>JBAWBE010000511.1:0-5593 GCA_049589635.1 Terriglobales bacterium | reverse complement strand
GTTCTTCCAGAGTGAATTCACGCACGCCTCCGGCGTTCGCAAACATGTCCGGTTTCGCGGGGGCTTCCTGGCAATGTGGCAATCCCTCGCGGGACAAAAGGCGTTTCCAGAGAAGTACCTGGTGAAGTTGCCACAGACGCTTGGGGAATTCGTGAGGAACGATGACCACAGCTACCGAAACGACAATCGGCCCGAGGACTGAACATGAGATTCCCGGTGCACTGTTGCAGAAGAAGGTTCAAATCACCGTAGTCGGCTGCGGTAGCACGGGTAGCGCCATTGCCGCGGGATTGCCGTATCTGCACCAGGCCATGGTCGCTTTAGGGCATCCGCACGGGCTGGACGTGACCCTGGTCGACGGGGACCGGATTTCCCGCACCAACTGTGTTCGCCAACCCTTCAGTGAGAGCGAGATCGGTTTGTACAAGGCGACAGTCCTCGCCACGCGGATCAATCTGTTTTGGGGCCTAGGGTGGAAAGGAGTGCCGCACTTCGTCGACGAAAGTTGGAGGCACGAAACCGACATTCTAATCGGCTGCGTGGATACTCGTGCGGCGCGGAACGCGATGACCCATACTCAAGCCTACTGGAATTGCCATTATTGGCTGGATCTCGGCAACAACGCCGACAGTGGACAGTTCGTGCTCGGCCAGCCGGAAAACCAGAGAAATAAAGCACGCGACCTGCGCTTGCCGACGGCTCCCGAGCTCTTTCCCGAGCTCATCAACGCGAAGCTCGACAAGAAAGACAGACTTCCACCCTGCAGCGCGTTAGAAGCGCTGGAACGGCAAGAGCCGTTTGTGAACCAGACGCTCGCATATCTGGCGCTGGCAATGCTCGCTCGGTTGTTTCGATACGGGCGGCTCTCGTACCACGGCGGATTCGTGAATCTACGAACGGGGCGTACCACCTCGCTCGCTGTCGACCCAGTCCTTTGGCAGCGGATGAGGACGCAGCCGACAGATTCCGAATTACCCAAACGCAGCAGAAAAAAGGTGGTCAGGCCATGAGCCAAAGCTTTCGGGCAGTGAAAGAAATATGGAATGTGCACTCGTCCTGCTTCATTGAGGCGGAGAAGTTGATTGTGCTGCTGCACGACCTTTCCGCCAGAGTAGGTGCGGCCAGCGACGAGCACGAATACGGGGACAAGCAGGTTGTGTGGCTTGAAAACGGCAGGAAAGTTCTAGACTACATAGAAGCAGACGAGCGCTTCAGTGCGGCCAGTTTCAAAGACAGTATGGAAGAACAAGGAATAGCTGTTGACACGACTGACCTGATCGCTTTGATCGATAACATGCGGAGCCTGTCCAAACAATGGCGGAGTTCCATCGGGAAACACGGGGAATTGTTGTTCTACATCGATGCCTGATGAATGCGCGAGTTAACGACGAAGGGGCGTCGGAGCCGAGTTCCCCGAACTGAAGATTATCAGGACAAATCGCGCTGAAAGTCAGCCCTACGTTTGGCGAGATGCCCTTGGCTTGCCAGACTTCAGGGCATCCAAATCGGTCTTGTTCTGGCCGCCGGTCGCAGAAGGCTGGACATCGATACCCTTCGACCTCGGTCGTTTGATTTCCCGCCAGAAAGTTGCTCCGGCCGCACCTCGGGTGATGCGAAGTACCTTGGCAATTTCCCTCCAATCAAATCCTCTGTTACGCCCGCCAAGCATGGTTCGACTCTCATAAGAAAGATTGCGGCCACCCTTCGACAAACTCCGGTTGGCGAACTGCGAACGATGAAATCTCTTCGCATAACGCCGAAGCTGTGCGGCGAGCAAAGAGGTCGTACGAAGATGACGCGCTCAGACCAGGGCGACAGTCGCCACACAGGGGTATAAGCTTATTCGGTCGGGACGTGCGATCGGGGATGGCTGGCATAACAAACTGCTCAGCGAACTGCTGCTTTTCCCTGTCAAACCCACTTCGAAACATTTCGTTGGGAAGAGAATGTCACTTTCTTTGCAGGAAAACATCTCTTCTCCGCAGCCCGAGTCCCCCCTATCCATAGCCGCACTCGGCCCATATTGCCCGATTATTGCAGCGACGCCTGCCTCAAGTGTTTGGCGCTCAGCGCGTTTCGGGCTGTCGGCTGAAACCTGGCCGCAGGGGCCGATTTTCGCACCTAAAGTCGGCCTGCACGATTTCCTGCAGCAAAAAAAATGTTGAAAATCAGCTCGGCTGTGGATATACCCTGCCCGCTACCACTTGGCCCAGATGTGGACCAGATCGATCCGCCAACTTCGTCGCGCAGCATGTTCCGAAGCAAATCGGCGCATGCGCTTTTGCAGCAGGAGAGGAGGTATTCCGGAGGCGTAGAGACGAGTACGTGTACTCAGACCTGGGACGTTAACTGCCATCAGGACCCAGCCCCCGGAAGGCAGCAGTATGGGCGAATCCGACGGTGTCCATAAGCGCCGTATGTTCCGCTAGCCGAAAGAAGCAAGAGAACTGGTCAGGGAATACAAAGAGCAAATTAGCAGAAGCCAGGAGCACAACGAGACCGGCCGGCGAATGCTGGTCACAAAGCTGGCTGCGATTTCCGGAAACCCGCGAGACGCCTGTCTGCGGTTCCTTTGCGAGTTGGGCGTCAATCAAAAACGGGCGTATCGCGAATGGACAAAGCCTGAGCAACAGCGCCTACTTGATCTGATTGTCACCATGCCGGTAGAAGAGGCAGCGAAGGTCCTACGGCGGCCCTCGGGGTCCGTGCGCTCGATGCTGAACCGCCTGGGCATGGGCGGCAAAACCGGACGGGAATGGTTCACCAAGTTCTCACTCTCTCGCGCCTTGCACACGCGTCCGGACGAAATACAGAAATGGATCGACCTGGGTTGGCTCAAGTCACGCTCCGTCACCACCGCCGGAACGAAAGCCAATATTATCCATCCCGATGATTTCTGCGAGTTCGTGAAAGAGCATGGACATGTTGTTGCAAGCCGACGGCTTTCCTATGACGCTCTTTGGTTCGTCCAGAACTACGTGTTTCCGCCAAGCCACGCAGAACTGCTGTCGGTGAGAGGAGCTTATAAGAAACAGGATGCAGACGATGAGACCGCGAATGCAGAGTCTCAGCCGGGAGGCGTCTCTGAAGAAGGCGGCGAGCAGGGAGGTTAGGTGCGTAATGTCAGCAGCAAATGAAGTCTCAATCGTCAGGGGAAGCGAAGAACACTCCCCGAACGCAAGCCAGGAGGGGAGCAGCGGATCAGGAGATACAAACAGTGCGCGTGCCGTGGACATGAATAGCCCTGCGGCTGTAAGGCGACGTCTGCCGGACGAGCGCCACAGCTTGACCCATCACTTTTCTGTGGGCGGGCAGGAAGGCTATGTCACAGTCGGCTTGTACGAGGATGGTCTGCCAGGCGAGTTGTTCATCAGGATGGCGAAGGAGGGCTCGACGGTTTCCGGGCTCATGGATTCTTTCGCAACCGCTGTGTCCCTGGCGCTGCAGTATGGTGTTCCGTTGCGGGTCCTGTGCGACAAATTCAGCCACACACGGTTTGAGCCGAGCGGGTGGTCGGGCAATCCGAAAATTGGTTATGCCAAGTCTCTAACTGATTATCTATTCCGATGGCTCGAACTGCGCTTCCTGAAAGGCGAGCAGGAACTTCTGTTTGAATTGCGGCGGCCAGCTCAACCGCAGCGTGAGGTGACCAGTGTGGTCGAAGGCTTGGGGCAGGTCGCAGAGCTGGGGGACGCGCCTCCGTGCCAATTCTGCGGCTCACTGATGTTGAGAAACGGGTCCTGCTATCGCTGCATGGAATGCGGCAGCACGAGCGGTTGCTCATAAATTGACGAATTAGCGTATCTTCCGCTGGCGTCGAAATGCCTATCTGATTCCTGCGCACATTCCTTATGGTCGCCCAGGTCTTCGAGCACCTGTGAATACTCTGTGGAGAAGAGGAACGAAATTTGACCTCCCATTCCTTAACCAATAGCGATTCAAGCGGTTGCATTTCCGATTTTTGCTTCATCGCAACCCGCCAGTTGCACTGAAAACAGGCGTTGACAATCTACAACCAACTCTCTAAGTTTGCTTCCGTCGACGGCTGAAAGGGTTGGCTTAAATAAAACTTTGCCAGTCTGAAGTAGGCTGAGTGATCAGCCCGGAAGGGTGACCCGACGGGCAACCAGACCTGAAAAAACCGACGGCCCTGCGAGGGGCAGTTGGGGTTTGGGACCGCGAAAGCGGCGATCGCATCAAAGGGCTGTGACGGTGCATGTCTCCACGCTATTAGCTCCCTCGCAGGAGCTGACGGCTAGAGCATAACCAATGTCACAGCCTTTATATTTTTCCCGCGCTCTCGGCGCCGCAAGCCCGGTTTCCCAGAAGAAAAACATTCTTTCCCGCCGCGCCATTTTCAGTAGCAGAAATTGTGAAGGACCATTTCAAAGATGCCCGGTCGTGGGGGACGGCAATTGCCCGACTCGTTCATTGAGAGACCTGACCCGACGTTGCATGCGACAGAGCGCGCCGTTCATGGGTTTTGAACCGGTTGTGTACATAAAAAGATCGCCTGGCCGCTTTGTACAATAATAGAGACATGGCGGCCAGGGTCGAGATGCAGAATACGGGCGATCCCCGAACTCGCGGGGAGATTGCAGCCCTCATTGAACACGTGCTGAGTGACAGGCCCGGAGAATGGCACGTGTCAATCATAGGATCTCGCGCAAATGACAGCTGGGAAATGAAAGTGGAAGGACCCGAGGGCTTCGAGCGCTCGTACACTTTGATTGGCAGCGCGGGAGAGCACCAACCCGTAGCGATTGCGAATCTGCTCGGTAAGTTGCTGCCGGCAAGCAAGCCATGACTTGCTGTTCCCGTTTGCATCCTCGCCAAACCCATCCTGACATCGGGCCCCGGTCAGAATAAGCTAGAGTCATATTCGAGAGCTGGAAGCGGAAATGCACAAGAGTCCGAATTCGCGTCATCTCGAGAAGCACATTTCACGAGCGTTGAACAAGATTAGGAAGACGTGCTGCCATCTTCCGGGCATGCATTGGGTTGCAACGCGTGTCCGCGTCACCTGAGATTAGCAGGACAGCAGGATAGTCAGCGCCGTCTCGCACACGATGGTAGGGGGAGTAGCCGAGCAGGGAGTGAAAGTCCTGCTCATCTTCGGGTGAACCATATTCGTCTGCCCATCCCGCCGCGAAATCGAAGAGGTGATACCTCGTCATATCCAATAGGGGCCCGAGGCAGATGGCAGCGCGGAACAGATCGGGACGTTGAGTGATGGCGGCGCCGACCAAGAGGCCAGCATTCGAGCCGCCGCCAATGGCAATGCCATTCGGCGCGGAAAACGCTTGCAATAGCAACCACTCGGCGGCGGCTATAAAGTCGTCAAAGGCGTTTTGGCGGTTCTCGCGCTTTCCGTCTCGGTGCCATTGTTCACCGAACTCTGAACCTCCACGTAGAGCAGGCACAGCAAACAGCAGGCCCTCCTCGATCAGAAAGGTTGCAAAAGCAGTGAAGCGCGGCGTGACACAACTCCCAAATCCACCGTAGCCAGTAAGAAAGGTCGGAAGCGGTCCCGAGTGTAATAGATCTTTCCTGGCAGCGAGAAGGAGCGGAATCGAGGTGCCATCCTTCGATG
>JBAWBE010000510.1:0-11662 GCA_049589635.1 Terriglobales bacterium | reverse complement strand
TGCGTCAATCATGGCGCAACTCGATCAACCGCTTTGCCGAAGCCATGACGCTCTTCGCGGTCGCGAGCGCCGGAATTTTCCCCGGCGTCCACACCGGCCGCCCCTGGCTCGATTACTGGATGTTCCCCTACCCGAACACGATGAACTACTGGCCGCAATTCCGCAGCCCGCTCATCTGGGATGTGTTCGCGGTCTCGACCTACTTCACCGTGTCGCTGATGTTCTGGTTCGTGGGACTGATCCCCGATCTCGCCACGCTGCGCGATCGCACCGACAATAAATATCTGAAGACGATCTACGGCCTGTTTGCCATGGGATGGCGCGGATCCGCCCGTCATTGGGCACGCTACGAGATGGCGTACCTCCTGCTCGCCGGTCTGGCCACGCCGCTTGTGCTCTCGGTGCACACGGTAGTCAGCTTCGATTTCGCCGTCGGCATAGTCCCCGGCTGGCACACCACCATCTTTCCGCCTTATTTTGTCGCGGGTGCAATTTACTCCGGCTTCGCCATGGTGCTGATGCTGGCGATTCCAATCCGCAAAATCTACGGTTTGGAAGACTTCATCACCGATCGCCATTTGCAAAACTCCGCGAAGGTCATGCTGGCGACCGGCTGGATCGTCGCTTACGGCTATGCGATTGAAGCCTTCATGGGTTGGTACGGCGGCAATCGTTACGATCAGACCCTGCTCTGGAACCGGCTTCACGGGCCATATTCTTTCTGGTACTACTCGCTGCTCATTTGCAACCTGGCCGCTCCGCAGCTGCTCTGGATTCGGAAGATGCGCACCAATCCAATTTGGCTCTTTTTGATTTCGCTCATCATCCTGGTCGGCATGTGGCTGGAACGTTTCGTCATTATCGTGATCAGCCTGACGCGCGACTTCCTGCCGTCGTCGTGGGGCATGTATTACCCCACGCGCTGGGACTGGATGACCTACATCGGCACCATCGGAATGTTCCTCTCCGCCATGTTCCTGTTTGTGCGCATCCTGCCGATGATCTCCATCTTTGAAATGCGGACGCTGCTGCCGGAAGCGGAGGTGAAGCCCGAATGAAGACGCTTCCCATTTACGGCACCATGGCAGAGTTCGCCTCCGCGCAAGCGTTGGTTGACGCGGCTCGCCGCACGCACGAAGCTGGCTATCGCAAAATCGACGCCTATAGCCCGTTCCCGGTCGAAGAACTCGGGGAAGCCATCGGCTTCCACAGTAAGGATAATTACGTTCCGCTGGTTGCGCTCATCGGCGCCATCACCGGAGGCCTCACCGGCTACCTGATGCAATACTGGATCGCGGTCGTCAGCTATCCGGTCAACGTCGGCGGCCGTCCGTATCATTCGTGGCCGTCGTTCATCATCGTCACGTTTGAGATGACGATTCTGTTCGGCGCGATCTCGGCGGTTTTGGGCATGTTGGCGCTCAACGGCTTGCCCATGCCCTATCACCCGGTTTTCAACGTTCCGCGTTTTGCGTTCGCGACCAAAGATCGTTTTTTTCTGATCGTGTTTTCGACCGATCCCAAATACGACACGCAAGGTACTCGTAAGTTTCTTGAAAGTCTGGGTCCGCAATCGATTTCGGAGGTGCCCAGCTGACATGAAGCTCCTTCGAAATTCGTGTGGCGCGGACATTCCTGTCCGCGTGCATGTAGCTAATGGACTGCTAGTGCCGGCAGCGCCAAGGCATCATGATAGACGCTGTGTCCGGGGATTTAGCTGGGTTCCTCTGATCTTGCTCGTGGTGATGGCCACCTCGGCCTGCCGTCTCGACATGCACATCCAGCCGCGCTACAACCCACTAGCGAAGAGCGACTTCTTCTCCGACCAGCGCGCCGCCCGTCCGCTTGTCGAGGGTACCGTGGCCCGCGGCGACGAGCGCGCCGACACATATTTCTATACGGGCAAAATTGGGAGCACTCCAGGCGAGTACATGCCGTTCCCGGTAACGAAAGAAGTAATGGACCGCGGCCGCGAGCGCTACAACATTTATTGCTCTCCCTGCCACTCGCGCATGGGAGACGGCAACGGCATCGTCCCGTCGCGGGGCTTCTCGAAGAAGCCTCCGTCCTATCACATCGAGCGACTGATGAAGGCTCCCGTCGGCTATTTCTTCGACGTGATGACCAATGGCTACGGCATCATGCAGGATTACTCCGCGCAAGTCTCGCCGCACGACCGCTGGTGCATCGCCGCTTATATCCGCGCGCTCCAGTTAAGTCAGAACGCCACCATGGCCGACGTTCCGCAAGGGCAAGCCATTCCGTCGAAAGCTCCGGAATTTGTCGAGCCGGGAACGGGCGCGACCCTGCCGCAGAGCATGCCGGCTCAATCAGTGCCGACAGAATCAGCGCCCGCGAAATCCGGGAAAGGGGAATCTGAATGAGCGCGCATCCCCGGGTCCCGAATCCGCCGAATCTTGATCTCTCCACGCCACCGATCATCAAGACCATCGGCCAGCGTTCGCTCATCATCGGCGGAGTCGCCACGCTTATCGCGCTCTACATTGCGTTCACGAATCCGACAGTGTTCTTCCGCGGCTATCTCGTCTCCTACATGGACTGGCTGGGCGTGGCCCTCGGCTCGATGGCCATCGTCATGGTCCGCCACATGACCGGCGGGGGATGGGGCACGGTCATCCGGCGCGTGCTGGGCGCTTCCATGCGCACCATACCGCTCATGATTCTGCTCTTCATTCCTTATGCCATATTCGCGGTGCCGCGGATTTATCCGTGGGCGATGCCGCTTGATTCCATCGCGAATCTCGCGATCCGCGAGCATCTCGACAAGCACAAGTTCATCCTGACCGACTATCTGAACTACAAGGGCTTTGTAATCCGCGCGATCATCTACTTCGCGATCTGGTTCCTGCTGCAATACCTGCTCAGCAAATTTTCCTTCGAGCACAACAAACCGCCTTTTGCGGATACGAGCAACCGCTTTAAAATGGTCAGCGCTCCCGGCATCATTCTCTATGCGCTCACCATCTCGTTTGCGGCGATCGACTGGGTCATGTCGCTCGACCCCAGTTGGATCTCGACCATCTACGGCCTCATCTTCCTCGCCGGACAATTGATTTCGGCTCTGGCATTGGCCATTGTTGTCGAGCGCATTCTTTTCAACTACGAGCCGATGAAGACGCTGCTCAAACCCAACTATGTCCACGATCATGGCAACTTCATGCTCGCCTTCATCATGGTGTGGGCTTACTTCTCGTTCTCGCAGTGGCTGATCATGTGGGCTGGAAACCTGCCCGACGAAATCACCTGGTACTTCCGCCGCCTGCACGGCGGCTGGGAATATGTCGGCTTATTCCTCGTTATCTTCCATTTCTTCGTGCCGTTTTTCATGCTGCTCTTCCGTTACATTAAACGCGACGTAACGCGGCTGGTCTGGATCGCATCGTGGATGCTGGTCGCACACTACATCGATTTGTTCTGGCACATCGAGCCGAGTTTCTCCCTGACCTTCAACGTCACGCTCGCTGACATCGTGATTCCCTTCGCGATGGGCGGCATCTGGATGTGGTACTTCTGCCGCAACCTGAGTGCGGCGCCTCTTGTCCCGGCATACGATGCGACTGCGCAAGACGTATTGGAGCACGCCCATGAGTAACGAACCCGTCCGCAATCACGATCTGGGCGCGCACGGCTCCTTCGAGCACGACGATCTCAGCTCTCGCGGAATTATCTATTCCTTCGTCGGCCTGATTGTGTTCCTGGCAGTAATCTGTGTGATCGCCTTTGGGGCGTATCACTTCCTTGATTCGTACAATCACGCAAACCAAACCACCATGAGCCCGATGGTTGCGCCCGAGGCGGACACTCGAACCGTTACCGACAAGGACACACAGGCTTTTCCGGAGCCGCGTCTCGAGAAAAGCGAGCGCAGCGAACTTCGCGAATTTATCGAAAACGAAGACCGCAAGCTGGCAACCTACAACTGGGTTGATAAAGACAAAGGGGTCGTGCAGATTCCGATCGACCATGCCATGGAGTTGATCGTCCAACGCGGCTTGCCGGTTCGCCCGCAGGGCTCGGCACAAGGCCAGCAGCAGTTAGAGAAAGAAGGCGGCAGTGCGCAGTAAGTATTTCGCAAATTCGATTTCGATGAAGCCGTTTACGACAATTCTCGTCGTCACACTTCTCGCGGGCGCCGCCTGGAGCCAGGCTATGAGCCGAGGCATCCTGTCGCCGCCGACCAACGTCCGCCCGCCCGGGCTGCAACACGTAGGCATTCAACAAAATCTAAACGAGCAAATTCCCGCCGACCTCACATTCACCGACGACTCGGGCCGCGCGGTAAAGCTCGGCGATTATTACGGCAAGAAGCCGCTCATCCTGAATCTCGTCTACTTCACCTGCCCCATGCTCTGCGGAGAAGAGCTCAACGGCCTGGAGAGCGCGCTTCGCATCCTGAAATTCGACGTCGGCAAGGAGTTCGAAGTGATCACGGTCAGCTTCGATCCCAAAGACACGCCCGACGCCGCGGCCAAAAAGAAAGCCGAAATCTTGAAGCGTTACAAACGTGCCGGCGCCGAACAGGGCTGGCACTTCCTGGTCGGCAACCAGGACTCGATCGACAAAATCGCCAAAGCTGCCGGCTTCGAATTCGAATACGACGCGAAATCCAATCAATTCGCTCACACCACTGCGATCATGGTGCTGACGCCGCAAGGCAAGATCGCGCAGTACTACTACGGAATCGACTATCCGCCCAAAGATCTCCGCCTCGCGCTGGTCGATGCCTCGCAGGAAAAAATCGGCAACGTGGTCGACGAGCTCCTGCTCTACTGCTATCACTACGATCCCGAAAAAGGTAAGTACAGCGCGACCATCATGCGCATTCTGCGGCTGGCGGGCGTCGCCACTCTGCTTTGTTTAGGAACGCTTTTCATCGTTCTTTTTCGCCGCGGCCCGGACAGCACCCAAAAAAGAAGAGAAGGAGTGCTAAGAGTTAGTTAACGAAATTTAGTTAATTATGTTTTCACATTTGCCATTTTGGCCGGACGCAGCCTCCACCACCGCCACCCGCGTGGACGCGCTCTACATTTTTCTGGTGATGGTTTCCGCCATCATGACGGTGATGATCTTCGCGACGCTGGTCTTTTTCGCCGTCAGATATCGCAAGCGCGCGGGCGTCAAGGCCGAGCAGATCGAAGGTTCCAAGGTTCTTGAAATCACCTGGTCGACCATTCCTTTCGCGGTCTTCCTGTCATTTTTCGTATGGGGAGCGGTCCTTTTCTTCCAGGAGCGCACGCCGCCACAAGACGCTACCGAGGTCTACACGGTCGCAAAACAATGGATGTGGAAATTCGAGCACGTCGGAGGCCAGCGCGAAATCAACGAGCTGCACGTACCTGTTGGCCGCGATGTAAAAATGATCATGACCTCGCAGGACGTGATCCACAGCTTTTACGTCCCGGCCTTCCGCATCAAGCAGGACGTGCTTCCCGGCCGCTACACGACCGCATGGTTTCACGCAACCAAGCCGGGCACGTACCACCTGTTCTGCGCGGAATACTGCGGCACCGAGCACTCGGGCATGATCGGCTGGGTCGTCGTTATGGACCCGCGCGATTATCAGGCATGGATGACGACCGGCGGCGGCAATCAGGCAATGATGGACACGGGCGCAAAATTGTTCAGTGACCTCGGCTGCGTAATGTGCCACCGCGCTGACACGCCGGGCCGCGGCCCGAACCTGGTCGGCATTTACAACAAACCAGTGCAACTCGAAGACGGTCGCACCGTGATCGCCGACGAAAACTACATTCGCGAGTCGATCATGGAGCCGAACGCAAAAGTTGTAAAAGGCTTCCGGCCCATCATGCCGACGCTCCAAGGTCAAATCAGCGACGACCAGTTGAATGAACTCGTCGCATACGTGAAATCGCTGGGTCTACAAACGCCCGAGGCGCAATCGCAGGCTGCAAGCGTCGCGGGCGGGGCGACAGCAGCTCAATAGGTTGTGTGCAGAAATTTGATTTGAGTAATCGGTGAAAAACATGGCAACCGCAGTACCAGTCGAATTGGGCGAGCGCGAAAGCTACTTGAATGCCGGACACGGCTTCAAGTCGTGGCTCCTTACCCGGGACCACAAGCGCATCGCGATGCTATATCTGCTCTCGATTACCTTCTTTTTTTTCATCGGCGGCATCTTCGCGCTGCTCATCCGCCTCGAACTCCTCACCCCCGCGGGCGATCTCGTCCAATCTGACACTTACAACAAGCTCTTCACCATGCACGGCATGGTCATGGTTTTCTTCTTTCTTATCCCCGCTGTGCCGGCCGTGCTCGGAAACTTTCTTATTCCACTCATGATTGGCGCCAAGGATCTCGCCTTCCCTCGCATCAACCTGCTGAGCTGGTATCTCTACATTGCGGGCGGCCTGCTGATGATCTATACCATCCTCGCGGGCGGAGTCGATACGGGCTGGACCTTCTATACGCCGCTCAGCACAGAGTTCGCCAATACCAATGTCATCACAGCCGCGCTCGGCATCTTCATCACCGGCTTCTCGTCTATCCTCACCGGGCTGAATTTTATCGTCACCATCCATCGCATGCGCGCTCCGGGCATGACATGGAACCGCCTGCCACTCTTTGTCTGGGCGCATTATGCCACCAGCATCATCCAGGTGCTGGGCACGCCGGTCATTGCGATCACACTCGTCCTCGTCGCGCTCGAGCGTCTCTTCCACCTCGGCATCTTTAATCCCGCGCTCGGAGGCGATCCGCTTCTCTTCCAGCATCTTTTCTGGTTCTACTCGCACCCGGCTGTCTACATCATGATTTTGCCCGGCATGGGCATCGTCAGCGAAATCGTCTGCTGCTTCAGCCGCAAGCGCATCTTCGGATACCAGGCAATGGCCATGGCGGTCCTTGGTATCGCCGTCCTAGGCTTTCTGGTGTGGGCGCATCACATGTTCGTCGCCGGAATCTCCGTTTACTCTGCGCTGATCTTCTCGCTACTGAGCTACTTCGTAGCCGTGCCTTCGGCGGTCAAAGTCTTCAACTGGACCGCGACCATGTACAAGGGCTCCATCACCTACCAGACCCCGATGCTCTACGCGTTCGGCTTCATCGGCCTGTTCACCATCGGCGGACTCACCGGCCTCTTCCTTGCCTCCCTCGGCATTGACGTCCATGTAACCGACACATACTTCGTCGTCGCCCATTTCCACTACATCATGGTCGGCGGGATGGTGCTCGCTTATCTCGGTGGGATGCACTTCTGGTGGCCGAAAATTTCCGGCCGTATGTATCCCGAATTCTGGGGCAAACTGGCCGCGCTCATCGTCTTCATCGGGTTCAATCTGACATTCTTCCCGCAGTTTATCGTGGGCTATATGGGGATGCCGCGCCGCTATCACGCCTATCCCGCGGAGTTTCAGATATTGAACGTGCTTTCGACCGCCGGTGCGACCGTTCTGGCCGTCGGTTATCTGCTGCCCATGGTCTACTTCGTCTGGTCGATGCGCTACGGCCCAATCGCTCCCGCCAATCCGTGGAACGCCGCCGGCCTCGAATGGCAAGTCCCGTCGCCGCCTCCCACCGAGAACTTTGAAGAAGAGCCGGTCGTAACCTGGGAGGCTTACAACTACGAAGATCTGGGCGAGGTTCCGGAGAGCCAGGAGGTCCCCGTTGGCCACTAATCAAGCAACGGTAATCGACCAGCACGACGGGCACGATCCTGCTCTGCTCCATCACTTCGCAACCAAGGAGCAGCAGAAAAACTCCGCCAGCCTGGGCATGTGGGTATTTCTCGCCCAGGAAGTCATGTTCTTCGGCGGAATGTTCTGCGCCTACCTCGTCTACCGCTATAAATATTTCGGCGACTTCGGCTCCGCCAGCCAGACACTCAACATCTGGTACGGCGCGATCAACACGGCGGTTCTGCTCTGCTCCAGTCTCACTGTCGTGTTGGCCGTGCGCGCCGCGCAACTCAGCAAGCGCAAGGCGCTCACCGGATGGCTATTGCTCACCATCGTGCTCGGCCTGGTCTTCCTCGGCATCAAAGGCATCGAGTACAAAGAAAAATTCGAAGACCACCATGTTCCCGGCCGGTCGTTTGCCTATCACGGAACCGTGCCCAGCCATCCTGATATTCAGGTCGACCCCCATCACGCCGAAATTTATTTCTCGCTCTACTTCGCCATGACCGGAATGCACGCCGTGCACATGATCATTGGTGTCGGCCTTTTCGGTACGCTGGCCTTCTGGGCATGGCGGGGAAAATATTCCGCAAACTATTACACGCCCATTGAAAATGCCGGCCTGTATTGGCATTTCGTCGATATTGTCTGGATTTATCTTTTTCCGTTGCTATATCTGATCGATCGTCACAGGTGAGCGATCTACAGGTGAAAAATGACTGAACCCGCTATTTCACAACCCGGCACCCAAGACGATTCGCCGCACGAGCACATCTCCACCATCGGCTCGTCGATCGCCATCTGGATCGCGCTGCTGATCTGCACCGCCTTGACCGCGGGCGTAGCCTTCATCGACCTCGGCCCCTTCAACACGATTGTTGCTCTGAGTATTGCGACGTTCAAAGCCATCCTGGTTGTCCTCTTCTTCATGCACGTAAAGTACACGCACGAGAAACTAACGGGCCTGGTGATCGCGAGTGCCATCTTCTTCTTGTTCATCCTCCTATCCTTAAGCATGGCAGACTACGCCACCCGCCTCTGGCGCTAGAAATAAGAAATGGAGGCACGGGCGCCCCGCCCGTGCGAAATCGGCACTGGAAGGCGAGCAGACAAGATTTTCTTCGCGTTCTTCGCCAATTCTCTGCGAACTCGGCGATTTAAGACTTTGTCGTAGACCGTACACGAACGACGGTGCGAAGAAGGAGATAAATCCCTCTGCAAACGCCCAATTCCACGCTATAATTCCACTCGATGCCCACCGGGTCGGAAACCAAGCAAGTCGGGATGGTGCCGGACGAACTGAAGTTCGAACCGCGCTCAAAAGGCCTAACCACCGCCCGCAAAAAGAAGCCTAAAGAACTGGCCGTAATCACCGAGTGCTGCACAGGCTGTGCCGGTTCCCCTGCCTGCGTCGAATATTGCCCGGTCGAAGACTGCATGTTCTGGATTCCCGACACGGACCATCCACCCTTCGGTCGCATCGAAGTCGACCCGATCCTCTGCATCGGCTGCAAAAAGTGCGTGAGTAAAGGCCCGGAAGGCAGCTTCCTCGACGGCTGCCCGTGGGACGCCATCGTCATGGTGGACATCGCCGAAGTAGAAAAAGCCGTCGGCCCGATGAGCTACTAAGCGGTCCAGCCTGATTAATCCCATGGGCCAGGCGGTCAATTAGCGTAGTCGCGATTTATCGCCAATCGACGAGATTGGCCAGATAGAGGCTCGAATACTTCCTGTTTGCCGATCATTCGTCCAGAATGGCCGGTTTGCTCAGAACTCTAGCCGCGCCTGAAACGCGATCATGCGGGGAGTGCTGTCGCCGCCCAAACCGACTCCCAGCAGGCCAGTCGGGGGAGAGGTCGTGTACGTGAGCGAGCCGAATCCGGTCTGCGTGGAAGGCTGCCCGGGAATGCCAGCCTGCACCACGCTGGGCAGTCCGAAATTCGGATGGTTAAAGACATTAAAAAACTGACTCTCAAACCGTAGCTTCACATGTTCGGTCAGAGAAAACCATTTTGTCAGGTAGAAGTCGCTCCACAGGAAATCCGGGCCCCGCAGAGAATTGCGGCCGAGGTTTCCGAATTGACAGTTCTTCGGGCTGTCGCCGCCATAGCAGGATCCGGCCGGAATGTTTTGACCATCGATGAGCTGCTCGCTCGGATCGACGGCCGATATAAATGCCTCTGGGTTGAGCCACTGAGTCGTGCCCGGTTGTGTCACGTTCGAAATATTGCAATGGCGGCAATAGGGCGCAACGCCGGGAACGACGCTCGCAAACTGCGGCCCGCTTCCCTGCACAATACCGTTTCCACCTGCGGAGTAAGGCGTGCTCAGCACTGAGAACGGGACCCCGCTGTGCCAAAAGGCAGTCCCCGAAATCTGCCAGCCGTTGAGTGCATAGCCTAAGGAATGATTCCGCACGTTAACCGGCAACTGGTACACATACTGGCCGTTGAGATTATGCCGGATGTCATAGTCGCAAGGACCGTAGTCGCGGGCCAAATCTCCCGGCAGAGGCGAAAGGATCCCTCCCGCCGAGAATGGCAGGAACCCTCCATTCGAGACGGTATCCATGCAACGGCTGAAGGTGTAGTTGAGCTGGCCTTGCAGACCGTGCCCCAAACGTTTCGTTGCCGTGAGCTGAAGACCGTTATAGTGACTATTCGCACCCGTGGAGAACTGAGTCACGGCGGCAAATCGCGCGTCCGTAGGTTGCATGTAAGGGAAGGGCGCAAAGCAGCCCATGCACACGGTTTGATAGCCGTTGACCTGGGTCGAGTAGGGTTGGTTCACGGCGCGCGTGCCCACATACTGCGCTTTCAGGTTGGCGGTTGTCCCGAATTGATGTTCAATTCCCAGGCTCCACTCCATGAAGTACGGCGCGCGCAGCTTGCCATCTGGAATGGCTGTCATCGCAACCGGTGGAAGAGAAGGCCGGCCCTGGGGAAATCCTGAAGTAAAAGTCTGATTCGCGGCCACGATTGCGCCGACTGCGCTGTCGGGCGCTCCCGGCGCGATGGCGGTGCCGCCCACGCTGCCCAGAACTCCTCCCTGAAAGGTCTTATCGTAGGGAGGATTCGTGCCGATCAGGTCGGCCACCGTGCCCGGCAAAATGTCGCTGAAAATTCCGAAGCCAGTTCGGAGCACGGATTTCGGTTCGAACTGCCACGCAATCGCCGTTCTCGGCTGCCAAATAGCCAGTGGCGTGGACGAGAACAGATGGCCGAGATGAGTTTGAATCACGGTGTTCAGCGGTTGATTATCGTGCGCGATGGAGTTGAAAGATCCGCGAAGACGGGCGACTTGATCGTGAGGATTGAGCGGATTGGAGTTGAAGGTATCGCGTACCCCGAACGTCCAAGTCAGGGTCCGAGTTGCTTTCCAGGTGTCTTGCGCGTAGACATCGAGATTCAGAAAGTTAAAAGGCTCGTTTGAGTTCGAGGGAAAGGTCTGCGACGCGGTGTTCGCTACTCCAGCGATAAATTGCTGTAAGTTCGCGTAGGTCACGGTGGGGACCGTACCCTCTCCGAAGTCGTAATCGTTCAGGCGGAAGACACGGGTGTTGGTTCCAAACCGCAGTTCGTGAGCGCCCCGGCCCCAGGCTAGATTATCATTGATGAAAAACCGCGACGCGCGCCGGCCTTGCACCCAGGTGTTGTCCAGCCCGCCGATCGGCGTGAAGGGATTCGCGCCGCTGCCCTGTAACACGATCGGGAACTCGGAAAGTGTTTGTTGAAGATTGCTGGGCCCAAACAAACTCTCGTACCAGGAGAACGCCGGGTTGAAGTAGTTCACCAAGTTCTGCGAGAAGACGTGCGTGTGTCCTGCCGCGAACGAATAAAGCGGCTGCGGCGAAAGCGCATTGAACACCGGGTTGATGGGATCCGTGTACGCGGCTTGCAGCCCGTTGTCCGACTGAAGCCGCGCCCACGCCGTATCTTTCTGGTTGATGTTGTAGTCGAGGCGGACGGTCTGTACCTGTTCGTGGTCGTCGCTGGAATGCGAAACGC
>JBAWBE010000509.1:0-3782 GCA_049589635.1 Terriglobales bacterium | reverse complement strand
ACTCTTCCACTTGAATTTCCGGAACTCCATTCGACACCGGTTTTTCCTCCCCGCGAATTCCGCAAAACTCGTTGTAGTCTATCAGCTTCGTCACCGTGGGATGCGCGCCGCATACCGGGCAATCCGGATTCTTGCGCAGCTTCAGTTCGCGAAACTTCATGCCCAGCGCGTCAATCAGCAGCAGTCGACCGATGAGCGGATCGCCCACTCCCAAAATTAATTTGATCACTTCGGTGGCCTGCATCACGCCGACCAGTCCTGGCAAAATTCCCAGCACTCCGCCCTCGGCACAAGAGGGCACCAGCCCCGGCGGTGGCGGCTCGGGGTATAGGCAGCGATAGCAGGGACCATCTTCGGTAGCAAACACGCTGGCCTGCCCTTCAAACCTGAAAATCGATCCGTAAACATTTGGCTTGCCCGTGAGCACACACGCGTCATTCACCAGATAACGCGTGGGAAAGTTATCCGTGCCGTCGGCGATGATGTCGAAGTCGCGGAAAATCTCCAGCGCGTTCTCGCTGCTCAGCCGTGTGTCGAATGTACGGAGATTCAAAAATGGATTGAGTCCCGTCAATTTATCCGCCGCGGAATCCAGCTTCTTGCGCCCCACGTCGGCAGTCGAATGAATGATCTGCCGCTGCAGGTTGGTGTAATCCACCACATCGAAATCGACAAGGCCCAGCGTGCCCACGCCGGCGGCGGCCAAATACAACACCAGCGGCGATCCAAGTCCGCCCGTGCCAATACAAAGCACACGCGCCGCCTTCAGCTTCTGCTGCCCCTCCATGCCGACCTCGGGCATAATCAAATGCCGCGAGTAGCGCAGAATTTCGTCCTTGCTGAGTGTCACTGGAATTTCGGTGGTAATTGTCGCCATAAAATCCTCGATTGAAATTTGGAACCGCGCTCCGTCAGAATTAGGGCGCTAATAACAGGCAGGACACATACAACAGCGGTTTGTAGCGGTAAGGCGCAAATCTTTATTCCCGACTCTGCAATACGTGCTTTTTGCAGTCAACCGACGCCTCCCGCAATGGAAGGCACAATGGAAATGTTATCACCTTCCTTTACCGTGGTCGCTTCTTTCTGCAGGTAGCGAATGTCTTCGTCGTTCACGTAAAGATTAACGAAGGCTCGCAGCTTTCCGTCCTCGGTATAAAGATGACGCCGCAGTTCGGGATGCTGCGCCAGCAGCGAATTCAGAGCTTCACCAACGGTCGCCGCCTGTACTTCCACCGTGGATTGTTTTCCAACATACTGCCGTAAAGGTGTAGGGATGTGAATCTTGCTCATAGGTCTAGCATAGAAGATGCGGCGGCAAAGCGCCAAGATTCAAGGCTGGCCGCCGATTGTTCGACAATATATATTTCTGAGGATCGCCGACCTGGCGTGGGCATGGCGGTGCCTCTCGGCTATCCGTCGCCCGCAGAGCGACCTTGGCTGCTAACATGAATCTGTGCCGCCGCTTCTTGACGTCCGCAACCTCAACATACAGTTCCCCAGCGCCATACGGACGGTCGGACAGCCGGTAGCCTTCCCTGAGTCCGCAGGGGTGCGTGTCCCCACACAAACCCTCCGCGCCGTCCGCGAACTCAACCTCTCCATCGCTCCCGGCGAAGTGCTTGGCCTGGTTGGCGAATCCGGGTCCGGCAAATCCATAACGTCGCTCGCCATCATGCGTCTTCTTCCGCCACAGGCACTCGTCACGGGCGAGATACTTTTCGGCGAGAATGGCTCATCCCGCAATCTCGCTTCTCTTCCGAACGACTCGATGCGCCAGCTCCGCGGCTCCCGCATTGCCATGATTTTTCAGGAACCCATGACCGCTCTCAACCCTGTCATGCGCGTCGGCGACCAGATCGCCGAGGCCGTGCTGGCTCATGGCAATCGCTCAAAAAGCGATGCTCACAAACTCGCGCTCCAGGCTATGAATGATGTCGCCATCCCCGAGCCTGAGCGCCGCGCCCGCGACTATCCTCATCAACTCTCGGGCGGAATGCGCCAGCGGGTGATGATCGCCATGGCCATCGTCAACCGTCCGCAGTTGCTAATTGCCGATGAACCCACCACCGCTCTCGACGTTACCATCCAGGCACAAATTCTCGACCTGCTCGCCGATCTGCGTTCCCGGTTCGGCCTGGCCATGCTCTTCATCTCGCACGATCTTGCCGTCGTCTCGCAGGTCGCAGACCGCGTTGCCGTGATGTATGCCGGAAGCGTGGTCGAACTCGGACCCAAGCACGAAATCTTTAATGCTCCCGCGCATCCTTATACTCGTGGCCTACTGCGAGCCGTCCCGGATCTCAAGACCGGGCGCAACCATCCCCTGGAAACCATCGAAGGTACAGTCCCGCCGCTGCACGCGATGCCGCCGGGCTGCACCTTCGAGCCGCGTTGCGGATTTCGTATCCCCGAATGCGCCCGCACTTTTCCTCCTCTGGTCCAGGTTGCGCCGCAGCATTGGGCGCGCTGCCCAGTGGTCAATACAAAATAGCGATGGCGGAACGGAATCCGCCCATGTATCCTCTTCCGTCGCACTCGTTCTATAATCGCCATCCGTCTGGTGTCTATTGCGCATACTGCTGCTGAGCGACATTCACGCCAACCTCGAAGCCCTGGAAGCCTGCATGGCCGCAGCTCCCGCCTACGACTTCGTGACGAATTTAGGCGACGTCGTCGGCTACGGAGCTTCTCCCAACGAGGTCATTGATCGCTCTCGCGATCTGGGAAAGATTTTCGTCCGTGGCAATCACGACAAAGCTGCGACCGGTCTGCTTGAACTCGATGACTTCAATCCGCTGGCCGCCGCCGCCGCTCTTTGGACCCGCGACCAACTTACTCCAGAACACTACGAATGGTTGCACTCGCTGCCGCAGGGTCCGCTTCCCTTGGACGATTTCCCTGACATACAACTGGTTCACGGCTCTCCCGGGGATGAAGACGCGTACGTAGTTTCGATCGGGGACGCCCTGGTCCCGCTGATCACGCTCGCTACGCCGATCACGTTCTTCGGACACACCCACCTGCAGGGTGGATTCTTCGCCAACGGTTCCAGCGCCGATGGCTTTCGTCCCGAATACCGCACCGTAGGCCAAGCCGAGTCAGTTTCGTTCCAACTAAAACCCGCCACGCGTTACATGATCAACCCCGGCTCAGTCGGACAACCTCGCGACGGAGATTGGCGCGCCGCGTTCGCCTTGTTCGATACGGACGCGCAAATCGTCCACTTCCATCGCACGCCGTACAATCTGAAATCCGCACAAGACCGAATCTTCGCCGCCAACCTGCCCGCGCGCCTGGCTACGCGCCTGGCTGCCGGCCGCTGACTCGCCAGCACTCCTTCGTTAAGAGCCGTAAATGTTCGCAGGTTTACCGTGTGTCACTCAGTGTCCCCCCGTGTTTAAGATTTTAGAAATCCCTCAGCAAGTCGTAGCCAACCATCGCCCGTTATAAACTCAAGTGCATGCGCGATTCCCGCACAGGAACAAAGTCCCTCTTTTCGCAACGTGAAACTGGCTCTCGTGAAAATTCTCCCGAGCGTTACCTAACCGCGCACGTCGACGGTGGCGCCCGCGGCAATCCCGGCCCGGCCGGCTACGGCGTCGTCATCCAGGATCAGTCCGGACGCAAAATCGCCCAGCTCAGCGAATACCTCGGCCACCAGACAAATAATTTCGCCGAATATCAAGGACTAATCGCCGCCCTTGAATACGCCCTCGAACGGGGCGCGAAAGCCCTGAAAGTGATCAGCGATTCTGAGTTGATGGTTCGCCAGATCAAGG
>JBAWBE010000508.1:0-4654 GCA_049589635.1 Terriglobales bacterium | reverse complement strand
GCGCCGCGGCGTCCCGCTAACAATACAAACTTTCCCCATACGCCGGTCGGCGACGGCTTTTGCGATCTGAATCCGGTGGACCTGGTCAACGGTTCCAATCCCAATTGCAATCCCGCGCTCGATGTCACCATCGATACGTTTCGCTCGAACACGTTCTCGAACTACAACTCGCTGCAAGTTCGCCTGGAGAAGCGCTACTCGCACGGAGTTCAATTTGAAGCGGCATACACCTATGCGCACGCGCTCGACAATGCGTCGAGTGCAAGCCTTGGATCCGTGAACAACGGAGATTTCGAGGACCAGCGATTCCCCAACAGCAACTACGGTAATGCCGACTTCGATGTGCGTCAGCGATTTGTGTTCAGTTACGTTTATGACTTGCCGTTCGGACGCGGACGGCTGTTTGCCAAAGACGCAAACCGCGTGCTGAATCAGATTATTGGCGGCTGGCAAATGACTGGTGTCTTCTCCGCCGCTACCGGCAACTACTATACGGCGACCGACATCAACGACGTTTTAGGTGGCGATTGCGGCGGCACCGTCGGTTATTACTGCTCGCGGCCGAACGTGGTCGGCAATCCCAATGGAAAACCGTGCGTGTCGGGAACACTGTTTAATACCTGCGCGTTTGTGGATAATACAAACCTCGGAACGTTTGGCGATGCCGGCCGAAACATTATCGAAGGGCCCGGTTATGTAACCTGGGACACCGCATTCGACAAACAGATTCCCATCAGCGAGCACAAGCGGCTTGAGTTCCGCGCCGAGTTCTTTAATGTCCTTAATCACACGAATTTCCTGTTTGGACAGTTTGGCGCGATCAGCGCCGAGCCAACGCCGCTCGAGCTTGACCCCAATAACATAAACACACAGCAGAATCCGAACGCGAGCCCGTTCGGCTATCCGCTGTCAGCACGTGCGCCTCGGCAGATCCAGGTGGCATTGAAGTTTTATTTCTGAGTCTTAATTTCTGAGATCGGCAGAACGGAAAATCACGCGGGCGAAGCTCGAGAAGTGAGGGGATTATGAAAACGACATTTCGCCTGGTTTCTTACTTGCAGCATTCCCGGCGGTCGATCTTGTTGATCGTTGTAACCTTACTCGCGGCGACATCGCTCTGGGCGCATACAGCAAAGACCTACTACGTAGCCAAGAACGGCAGTGACAGTAACCCTGGCACCCAAGCCGAACCCTGGTTGACCATCTCACGCGCGGCGAAGGCGGCTTGGGCCGGAGACACGGTATATGTGATGGCAGGCGTTTACAACGAGTTTCTGAACCTGCCGCATTCTGGAAAAACAGCTGCGCCGATTACGTTCGAAAGCTATCCCGGTCAGACGGCGATTATCGATGGGACAGGACTGAAAGTTTCGGGCACGCAGGGTCTTATCACGATTACGGGAGCGCGCAGCTATATCACTGTCAGCGGTTTTGAGATCCGCAACCTCACCACTACGAGCGCGGACGATGTTCCATGCGGCGTCTGGATCACGGGCTCGGGGACCGGAATCAGGATTCTGAACAACCTGATTCACGACATTACGACTACATCCAAGCACGGTAATGCGTGCGGATTTTTCGCGTATGGCACGAGGCGCACTCCGATCAGCCAGTTGGTGGTCAATGGCAATGAACTTTATGACTTGAAGACTGGTGAAAGCGAGTCGATGACACTGAATGGGAATGTTACGAATTTTCAGGTCACGAATAATCTCGTCCACGACAACAATAATATCGGCATCGACATCATTGGATATGAGGGCACTGGCCCGGTTGGATACGACGAGGCCAGTTATGGCGTTGTAAGTGGGAACACGGTTTATAACATCAGCGGAATTGCGAATCCGGGTGAGGGCGATGAGTATGACGCCGACGGACTCTACTGCGACGGCTGTGCATTTGTCACGTTCGAGCGAAATGTGATTTTCCAGGTCGATTACGGCATCGAGACAACCAGCGAGAATCAAGTTTGTCTTCCGACCGGCACCGAGTGGCCGGGGCCCGATGGCGTCGGAAAGCCTGCCAGAGGTAAATTGCCGTGTTACGGCAGATATGCGACTGTGCGCAACAACCTCTTCTACAGCGCGAATTCCTGCGGTAACTCGATCGGTGGCTATGCCAAGGCGACCAAGAAGGGCGGCGGAAGTAACGGAGGTGGAAGCAGCTTCGCCGACGTCTTCGTCAACAACACTCTTTACAACAATGGCGCGCAGCAGGGCAACGGGCGTGAAGGCACGCCCAGCGGTGATTTCCAGATTCAGAATCAGGTAGGCGCCGCGCAAGGCGATTACTTCGAAAACAATCTGATTTACTCCGGCTCGGCCAATATCTGGATCAACAGTTTTGTACCGTGCAGCAAAGCCTATCCCTGTCCTCCGGCTACGCTCAATTGGAATCTTTATAACTCGGCTGCCGGTTACGTGGAAGGCACTTCAATTTCTTGGGGCCGCGAAAGTAACTTCGCGAGCTTTGCAGACTATCAGGCAGTTACAGGCGAAGACACAGAATCTGTAAATGCCAATCCGCGATTTGTGGGGCTGGGTGACACGCCTCCAAACTTCGACACCGAACTTGCTTCTCCGGCGATTGGAGGCGGCAGTACCAGTCTCCCTTGCAGTGTCGGATGGTGCGATCCCAACGGGAGCTCTCCCGATTCCATTTATGGCAGTACCGATTTTCCGGGAAATCCCCGGACGAATGGTTCGAGTATCGACATTGGCGCGTATCAGAATACCGGGAGCATCGTCAGCAACACGTTGACCGTGGCATTGTCTTCCAACACTTACATTTTGCAGTCCGGCCAAACGGCCACTCTGACGACGACGGTTTCTGTTGTGCCCGGCGGCGCCGGCGTACCGAGTGGCACGGCGAACTACATGCTGGGGTCGAACTTGCTGGCCTCGCAGACTCTGATGCCGACTGGGTCAACTACTTCAGCCGCAAGTATGCCGATTAGTGCCTCACAGCTTGAGCCTGGCGCCAATCAGATAACGGCGGTGTATTCGGGTAACTCTATTGCGCCCTGTTGCAATCCATCAGAACCACCCGGTGGAGGGATTCCAGTTCCCGTATATCCCGGCGGAACTTCGCCCTCCATCACAGTGACGGTCTCCGAATCGCGTGAAATACATGTCGGGCAGTAAGGCATTTCGTCCCGCACGGCTGAAAATGTTGGGGGGCAATCGACGTGGTGTGGCCACGCTGACTACCGCTTGCTGCCTTTCATTGGCGCTCACCAGCGCGCGCTGCCAGACTGTGCAAGAGCAAGGACAAGGGCAGATCGGCTACCATTCCGCGGCGGATGCCGACCAGCGAAAATCCGTGCTGCTCAAGGACTTTCACCCCAAGTCGATGCTGCACGTGCCCGAACATTTTCCACAGCGCGCGAAGTTCTACGTTCTTGACGTTCACAATCACACGAACGATCCGGCCGGGATCGGCGATCAGATGCCGCCGCCGGATGTGGTCAGCGTCATGGACCAGACCAACGTGAAGACGATTGTGATCCTTACCGGGATGTGGGGCGATAAGCTTCAGCACCTGATCGACACGATGGTGAAGCCGTACCCCGGTCGCTTCATCGTGTTCACGCAGATCGACTGGTCGAAAATTGACGACGCCGACTTCAGTGGAGAAATGGTGCGGCAACTGGATGATGGAGTTGGGCGGGGAGCGCGCGGGTTGAAGTTTCTGAAAGATTTCGGCCTGGGCGCTCGAGACAAAACCGGCAAGTTGATTGCGATCGACGATCCGCGGCTCGACCCGGTTTTTGACGAGTGCGGACGGCTCGGAATTCCGGTATTCATCCACACGGCGGATCCCGAGGCATTTTTTCATCCCATCAACGCCGAGAACGAGCGCTATGAGGAATTGATTGAGCATCCGGACTGGAGTTTCTTTGGCCGGGACTATCCAGGAATGCAGGATTTGCTGGAAGCGCGAAATCGGGTTGCGGCGCGGCATCCGGCAACAACGTTTGTATTTCTGCACATGGGATGGCCTGAAAACCTGGGCTGGGTGAGCGAAGTGCTCGATCGCTATTCGAACGTGATGGTGGAGTTTGGCGGACGCGAAGCGGAGCTTGGACGGCAGCCGCGGGCTGCGCGAGAGCTTTTTATGAAGTATCAGGATCGCGTGATGTTCGGCAGCGACAATGGCATGGAAGTCGCTATGTATAGAAATTATTTTCGTTGGCTCGAAACGGCGGACGACTCATTTGATTATTGGGGTGCTCCGAGTCAAGGCCGGTGGGAAATTTATGGCATGGACCTGCCCGACGCGGTTCTGGAAAAAATCTATCATCGAAACGCTGAGAAACTGTTTGCTCAATTTCGGGGCACGCAGAAATTGAAGGAGGGGCGATGAGAATGCAACCGGCGCGCGCGCTGAAATTGTTGGGTGGTCTGGGGCTGGTTGGGCTCTTGCTGACCGCAATCGGCGTTGGCCGCAAATTCCTAATCAGCGCGTCCGCCTCGAATGCCGGTCCATCCACAATTCAGCTTGAGACCAATTCGAAAGGGCCACTCGTTCTGACGACGAAGACTGCTGAGTTTCGAGTTCTGCCTTCGGGATACGTACAGGCATTCCTTGTTAAGGATGGCCATAAGTTAACCTTGGACGATCCGGCCGCAGGCGACGCGGCTGGCGATTTCGC
>JBAWBE010000507.1:0-2386 GCA_049589635.1 Terriglobales bacterium | reverse complement strand
TGCTACAGCCTTGCACCAGGAGAGCATCTCGCAGGAAGATCTTCATACCGAAACACTCGCGCCATCTTCGTTGCCAAAAAATGATATCCAAGAAACCTTGGGTTGCATTAATTTTGGGCGACACCCTTCAGGAGAGAAGAGAGAAGAATGACTACCCGCTCTGGATCGAAACGCAAGGTTCGCTACGCTGTGGTCGGACTGGGACACATTGCGCAAGTCGCAGTGCTGCCCGCTTTCAAAAACGCAAGCAACTCGGAACTCGTCACCATCGTTTCGGGAGACGACGAGAAGCGCAAGAAGCTTGCAAAAAAATATCGGCTGGAGAAAGTGTATTCCTATAAGGAATTCGAGCGCGCGCTCGAACACGTAGACGCGGTTTACCTCGCTCTCCCGAACGATCTGCATCGCGAGTACGCCGTGCGTGCCGCCGACGCTGGAGTCCATGTGCTCTGCGAGAAGCCGATGGCGGTGACGGAAAAAGAGTGCCAGGCAATGATCGATGCCTCCAAGAAGCGAGGCGTGAAACTTATGATTGCCTACCGTCTCCACTTCGAAGCAGGCAACCTCGAGACCGTTCGATTGGCCGAGAGCGGGAAGCTGGGGAATGTACGGATATTCACCTCGGAGTTTGCGCAACAAGTAGTCGACGACAATGTCCGAGTGCGGGATGGCGTCGACCGCGGTGGAGGTCCCGTGTACGACATGGGGGTATATTGCATCAACGCCGCACGCTATCTTTTCCGCGACGAACCCACCGAAGTGCTTGCCAGGGCTGCGTCGACCGGAGAAAAGCGCTTCAAGAATGTCGAGGAGATGATGTCAGTGGTGATGCGGTTTCCCGAAGATCGACTCGCCACATTCGTCTGCAGCTTTGGCGCGGCAGATGTGAGCCGCTACACGCTGATCGGGACAAAGGGCCTGCTTACACTGGACCCGGCTTACGAATATTCGCAGCCGATCAAACGCTCGCTAACAATAGGAGGAAAGACCCGGAAGAAAGAGTTCCCGAAGCGCGACCAATTTGCCGCCGAGATCGTTTACTTTTCCGATTGCATTCTCAAAAATAAGGAGCCTGAACCTTCCGGACTTGAGGGACTGGCAGATGTGCGCATTGTGCGGGCGATCTAAGAATCCGCGCGGACTGGAAGGGCCGTTCGCCTGCCTGAGATGCCGAACAAGAAAAGACCGACTGCCAGTCAGGAGATCCACCGGCCCGCCCATACGAAACCAAAGACCGTTCGGGCGAAATCCCCGTCAGGGGAGGCGGCTTGAAACTAGAGTAGTGCCGGGGAGTTGGTCGCAATCGCGGAGTATCCGACAGAGGTAAAATGCGATCCCTTCGGCTTCCGCGAGGCGCAATGCGATCAAGACACTTTCCACCGAAGAGCGGCGATGCGCCCATCTTTGGAAAGCGCCTCAAGAAACGACGGAACGTGCGATTTCTGAGGCTCCGCTCGCCATTGCAAATTGAATTCAAGCTGGCGCTTGCCCGTTTGACTGTCAATCGCAACGGAAGCGATGCCGATCTCGTAACCCGCTTTGTGAAGGGCTGTTCGGATGTCCTCCTCGGTGGGCAGATCGCGCTCCGTCGTCAGACTGAGAATCCCGTGTTGCTCCTGCTTCATGTGATGGTCAAACCATCGCAGCCCCGAGAGCACGAACAGGGCCAACACAGACGCTGCGATTCCGAGCCCAATCTGGCCGCCTCCAAAACAAAGGCCGATCACAGTGACAAACCACAGAGTCGCCGCAGTCGTAACGCCAACCACGAGATTGTCGCGCCTCAGGATGGCGCCTCCGCCGATGAATCCCATCCCCGTCAATATACCCAGCGGCAACCGCATCAGATCCAGCACTACAAACGAGTCTGTTGCCTTTCCGGCTACGGCCAGCAGCAGGTTCGTTTGAATCATGGCGACGGCCGCAGCCAGACAGACTAATAAAGTTGTGCGGAGACCGGCGGGACGGCCTCGTTCACCGCGATCCAGACCAATTAGCCCCCCAGCAACCACAGAGAGCGCTAATCGAAGCGCAATCTCATGCCAGGTCAACGTTAAAGGCATCGATTTCTCCGCAAGGCAGTAATCAAGAATTGCTCACTTTTGGATGCAGCGCTGGACAGGAACAGCCTCGACCTGGGAATCTTTTGTCAAAGCTTCCAAAACGGGGCTGAGTGCATCTAGTTACGATTTGCGGAGGGAAGTCCTGTCCATACCGATTGAAGATTACGCAATGATTGGTGTCTGCCATACGGCTGGCCTAGTCTCGAAACTGGGTTCGATTGATTGGCTCTGTCTTCCACACTTTGATTCAGGCGCTTGTTTTGCGGCGCTGCTCGGAACTCCTGATCACGGATATTGGTCGATCTCACCGGCAGAACCAATCC
>JBAWBE010000506.1:0-4435 GCA_049589635.1 Terriglobales bacterium | reverse complement strand
CACGCACGGGCGGGGCGCCCGTGCCTCCATTTTGCGGTCTCTTGTAGAGTTGGAGATCGTGGCTTTAGTGCGGCAGGTAGCCGGACTCCATCGGCAACTTTCCATCTACTCTTACCACCATCACCCGGCCGCTGATTGAGTGCTCCTCGACCATGCCGATTGCTCCGGGAGTGGATGCAACTGCTTCAATTACTTCCGCGTCCGATGACTTCCGGATAATCGAATCTTTCCGCTCCTCGATCATCGTCTTGACTTCGGCGTCGCTCATTTTCGTCAGGCGGGCGAGCGTGGTGATTTCGTCGGGCGTTTCGTGCAGGACCAGCACGATGTTCTTGCCGTCGGGCCACTTCTTCACTTCGCCTTTGAGGATCTTTACGAGGTGCGCCGAAGTGATGTTCTGAGTCTTATTATCTTTGTCGACAACAACTGCGATGTGATGGGCGAAGCAGGGCGTGGCCAGAAAAGTGGCGGCAACCAGGATCGCAGAGACGGAGAGAAAAACGCGGCGGATTCGCATCAGACCACCCTCGTGGTTAGGCTACGTGAGGCGAAGCGGGAATCGCGGTCAAAAGTTTGTCAAATGGGGGAGCCGAACCAGCAGGGTAAACGATGGATGACGTTCGCCATGTCCGAGGCAAGAGCGGCGCTCACGCGGTACAGAGTCTGCATGAGAACCGGGCCGTCCCGCCGGGACTTTGAATGTTTGTTCCACTTTACCCAGCGCCAAGGCGCTGGGCTAAGGTGGATCGTCCCTTCGGGACTGGAATTTGTCAGAACCCCATGATGTTGTATCCGCAATCTACGTAGATCGTCTCGCCGGTGATTCCGGAGCTGGCGTCGGACGCCAAAAACACTCCTGTATTCCCGACTTCAGCTACTTCGACGTTGCGCTTTAGTGGGGCGCGCTCGGCGTGCGAGCGCAACATGTCTCCGAGGCCCGAGATGCCGCGAGCGGCCAGGGTTTTGATTGGGCCGGCAGAAATCGCGTTGACGCGAATTTTCTTTTTGCCAAGATCGTCGGCGAGGTAGCGCACGGAGCATTCGAGGGCCGCTTTGGCTACGGCCATTACGTTGTAATGCGGCACGACTTTTTCCGCGCCGTAGTAAGTCATGGTGATGATGCTGCCGCCGTCTTCCATCAGAGGAGCGGCTGCGCGGCTTACTGCGATCAACGAGTAGACGCTTACGTCGTGCGCGATGCGAAAGCCTTCGCGGGTGGTATTGATAAAGTCGCCCTTTAGCTCCTCGGCAGGGGCGAAGGCTACGCTGTGCACGATGGTGTGGAGCTTGCCGTAACGCGCTTTCAGCTTTTCGAAGAGGGCAGCGATTTCGGCGTCGTTCGAGACATCACACATGAAGGCTTCGGCGCCGGGGAGCGAGAGAATCAGGTCCTTGGCTTCCATTTCCATGCGCTCGTTCTGGTAAGTGATGGCGAGGTTCGCGCCGGCCGCGTGCAGGCCTTGCGCGATTGCCCAGGCGATCGAGCGCTTGTTGGCTACGCCGAATACGACTGCCGTCTTGCCCTTTAAGTCCTCAAACATTCGTGGAGGCTCCTGGAGAAGAAAAAGAATATCAGCTTGGGCGTGAGGCGGACACTCTTGTGCGCGTCTTTGATGTTGATTGTAAAGTTAGCCCTGGAGCCCAAACGCAAGAGCAACACCAACACCAAGAGCAAAACGAAGAGCAACGCCAACACCAAGATCAACACCAACGTCAACGGCGGCCGGACAGGAATGTCCGCCCCACACTTAGTCGGCGGTTGCGGCCGCAGCCTTCTGCGCTTTGACCGGCCAGCACGCGCTGCCGAAGGCGATCGCGTAGACGGCTGCGATTACGCCGAAACCGGCCGCCAGGCTTATGCGCGAAGCAACTGCTCCTACGACTAGACCTAGCACGATCTGAAGTGCGGTGCCGAAGAAGTAAAACGTATTCTGCACGCGTCCCATGAATTGGGGTGGGACTTGCTCCATCAGGCTGGTGTTCATGGCTACGCCGCTGATGCCGCGAGCCGACCCCATTACGCCATAGACGAATACTGCTACTGCCAGCCACGGCGAGAATGGCGACAGGGCCATGCCGATTGTCAGGAGCAGCATTGAGATTGCGATCGACGCGCGCGACCCGAAGCGGGCCATCAGCAGAGGAGTGTAGGTCACGCTGAGAAATGCGCCCACCGCCCAGCCGCCGTTCAGCCATCCATAACCGCTTGCGCCGGCGTGAAATACGCGGTCACTAAGCGGCGGCGTCACGACGATGCCTGTCATCATCGCGCCGAGAAATAGCGCCCAGCTCATGCCGAGGAAAACTACGCGGCGGTGGTCGCGAAGAAATACCAGGCCTTCCTTCATCTCTCGGAGAAACTTTCCTACCGCGGTTTCGGCGGCTTCAAGGTCATGCTTTAATTCGGCGGCGTGGGGTACGATGTGGCGCCCTCGGCGGACTGCGAAGTAACACAGGAAAGAGACTACGTAGGTGCTGACGTCGATCAGCAACACTCCGCCCAGGCCGATGTGCTCGTAGACGAATCCGACTACTGCGCCGGCGATCATCCATCCGCCTTGCACGCCAGCCATCAGAAGAGTGTTGGAGTGGACGAACTCGCCTTCAGGCGTCAGTTCCTGGATTAGCGCGGTGATGGTGGGCCAGAACATCCAGAAGCCGGCGGCTACGAGTGTATTCATCAGATAGAGTTGCCAGACTTGCACGCGACCAAGAAAGGCGAGCGTTGCGACCACCACGATGAGCAGGGCGCGGGCGGCGTCGAGCATCATGACCAGACGACGGCGGTCTTCGCGGTCGATGATTACGCCGGTGAAGGGCAGCATTAGCATGGCGGGGACGGTTTGGAGAACGGCTAGCGTGCCTAGCGCCATTTCGGAGTGGGTCTTTTGCAGGATGGTCCAGGCTACTGCGGCGGAGTTCATTCCGCTGCCCAGCATGGAGATCACGTTCGCCACAAATACGTAGCGCAGCGAACGTTGCTGCAGAATCTGGCGCATGTTTCAATCTAGCATGATGGGTTTGGGCTTCGGGATGCGCGGCTGGGAGCGCTGTTCGCTAAGATAGTTGGGGAGAGGTTTGGCATGTGCAGGAATATCAAGACGCTTTTTAACTTCGATCCGCCGGTTACTGAGGATGAGGTGCGTGCAGCTTCGCTGCAGTTCGTTCGGAAGATCAGCGGGTTTACCAAGCCTTCGAAGGCTAATGAGGCTGTGTTCCTGGCTGCGGTTGAGGACGTGGCTCAGATATCCATGGGATTACTGCGTTCGCTCGAGACGACCGCCTCGCCTAAGAACCGCGAGGAGGAAGCGGCTAAGGCTCGGGCTCGCGCGGCGGAGAGATTTGGGACTTAGGATGGCTTCGGTGCCTTAAACCGCGGAAGAACGCCGAGCTCACGCAGAGGACGCTGACAAGAACCTGCTTAGAGCGAGTCGACCGTGGAGATGTACCAGCCTTCGGAGAGAAACTTTTCGATGGAAGTCTCTTGAATGCCTTCCTGGACTCGGAGTTCGTCGTTCAGGAAGTGATAGGAGAGCTTTCCGGCTTCGAAGTGGTCGATGCGGATGCGATTGCCGTCGCGATCGGCGCAGATTTGGCCTACTGCTAGATCGGCAGCAGTGGCTTTTCTGACGGTTGCGTTGCTGGTGGGCGCGTTGGTCTGGGGCATTGGTTGATTGGTCAGTTTATTGGATGCCGAGTTGATCCGTTTGGAGTCAGCGCGCATCATACGATCATGCGGAATCGTATTGTCTTTGTCTGCTTCGCGGCGGCGATATTGTTCTCGATTAGTCGGGAATGGTGTGCACCGGCAGGTTGTCCGCGATTGACGGTGCATCGCACGCCGTCCCTCGGGCGCTAAAGCGCCTAATTTGTTCGCCATTCTATGGCACGACTGAACGTCGTGCCCTTCCCTTCTTGCTTTTCGCTGCTCAATCTTCGCTTTTTGACTGGCCTTTCTTGCTCGACTCATGTTCGCAAGTCGCCCGAGACGGGGTAGGCCCCGTCTCTACTTGGAATCTGTGGTACGAGCGGGCCGGCTCCGCCCCTAGCGGAATATCTCTGGATGCTGGCGTTTTCGCGGACGGCGGCGCCCCGCGCGACACTTGACTCGCCACTGAGCCCTATTGCTGCTTCTTTTTTAATTTGCGGCGAACGTCGGGCCAGAATTCTTTGATCACGAATGTAATGGTGTCATAGCCGACCTGCGATCCCCAGACGCTGGCAGTGTTCTTCAGAGTGCGGTCACTTTCGATGTAGGGACCATCCTGCCCCGGATGATAGCCCGGGTGCGGATGATAACTGTAAGTTGAGATGGCGGAGGCGACTGCGCTGCCAAAGATTTCAGACGCGTTGAATACGCTGTGACCGGAGTCGCTGCGGGTCACGAAGGCTCGGCTGATGGCGTAACCGGTCCGGTGCATGAACGTTCCTGTGC
>JBAWBE010000505.1:0-10774 GCA_049589635.1 Terriglobales bacterium | reverse complement strand
GCCGTTGCCGTAACCTGGACCGCCCGGTAGATCGGTGCTGCCAGCCTGGCGGATGGTCACGGGGCGGCCGTGATTATCCTGCGCGGGCACGCCGTTGGGATCGCCAAAACCGCCAGTTTGCACTTTTTGCGGCGCGGCGGCGATGGTGGGCGTTGCCGAGCTTCCGTTGGAGAAAACATTGGTTTTGACGAGCTGTCTCGGAACGACGGTCTTGACTTCCGGCAGCGATTCTTTTGCGGGCGCCATTGCGACTTTCGGCGGCTGAACGTCGGCAATCTCTTTTTTCGGTACGACGAACTCGGCGGGCACGCGAAGAGCTTGGGGACGCGGAGTCACGGGCTCTATCTTCGCGGCGATTTTCTCAATAGGTTTGGGCGCCGCAAGATTCCGGATAGGCGCAGGCGTCTGCGGCACGGGAACGGGCACACTGACGAGGCCGATGATGTGATAGTCGTGAACCGGAAGAACGAGAATTGCCGGCTGCGCGATGGCTGCGATGACGAAAACCGCAATCACTATCGACTGCATTCCGTAGCCGAGCACAAACCTCCCCCAGCGCGTACGCGGCTCGGGAAGCAAGCCCAGAGACAGCGGAGAAGCGCCCGCAGGCGAGGCGGTCAAGCGCGGACCCGCCGGTTGAGGAATATTCACTTGCGAAACGCCACGGTCGGAAACTGCGAGTTGCGAACGAGAAGCCATACTGCACCTCAAGAGAACCCGGCTACCGGCGTGAACCGGCAGAAGCGTTGAACCCCACAAAGCGGCAGTTTGAGACTGCGGGAGACGGTTCGAGGAACCCACTTCCACTCAGCTCAGGTGCACGCCGAAGGCCACTTTTGAAGGAAACACTCCCCAGTAAGATGCTGCCAAGAGGCTACTTACGAGGGTGTTAGCCTATCCTAGCAGAGGGGAAAGGCTTCCCTGCAAGGTTTTTCCTATTTTGGGAGCCTAATTTGGAAATGGGAAGTACAGGGTGGGGAGGCGTTGCGTTCAAGGTGGAATTTTCGTAATCTGAGCCCATGGAAGTTCATTTCACGCCTGAACAGGAAGCCCGACTAGCGCAGATAGCTATGCAGTCCGGCACGGATGCCGAGCGACTCGTGAAGGAGGCTGCATTGCGAGTACTTCAGGAAGATGCTGCTTTCCGTGCCGCCGTGCGCGATGGCGTCGCTCAAGCCAATCGTGGTGAATTCATCGAAGAAGAGGAAATGGCGGCTCGGCTTGAGCGGATGCTGCGGCCGTAAACTTGCGCATTTCGCTGGACGCCCGCTGCGGCAGGACCTTGAGCACATCAGCGATTACCTCAGGAACATCATCCCGGTTATCTCCAAGCAACCACCCGCAAGCTATACGACACGATTTGTTCGCTGAAGAACTCGCCCAATCGCGGACGTCCCGGACCCGACGAAGGGACCCGTAAGATTTCGTTTCCTCCGATGCGATACGTCGCCGTATATCGCGCGAGCGACCGGGGCATAGAAGTTTTGCGGATTTACCACACTTCACAAGAAAGGCAGTAATTCTCTGGGGAAATCGCGGCTGGGGGAGATTCAGGTAGCAACATCAGGGCGACGGCTTATTCGTCTTCTTCTTCATCCAGCTTGATGCGCAGCGACTTCAGAAACTTCAAATCCTGATCGCTGATTTTGAGCTCAGGATTGGTGCTTAGAGTGGAAACGAGGGAAGTCTTGTCGGTGGGCTGCTCGCCTTGCTTGCTGACGCCGATGGTCGCTTCGAGGACCAGAAAAATATCGTAGCCGCCTTCCTTGATGCGGGCAACGACTTCGGCAATCTGCTCGGAATCGGAAAGCGATCCGTTGATGGCCTCGCCCAGCTCCTTCATAAGCTGCTTTAGTTGCTGATCCACGCGCTCCCCCCCTGCTTTGGCGCAGCTGCTACGGCTGCACGTGGCTGGCGGCACAAGTCATTGTGACGATAATCATCTGACGATAACCATGTGACGATAGCCACCGTTATTGTACGCTCGGTCGCTGCTAAAATCGACAAATGGTCGCTGCCCAAAAGGCGAAGAGAATCGCGCTGTTTGCGCGCGTGGCTGGCCGGCAGATTGGTACGCAGGCCGCGCGCAGCCGAACTGGTTCAGCGCTGCTGAAGGGATTGCGCGCAACGGCCCGTTCGATGGGCGCGGTGTTGCGCCAGCTATGGCTGGAGGTTACTGGATTCGTCTTTCTGGTCGTTGCCGCTGCGGGCGCGTATGAGGCATTTCGGGAGTACGGAAAGTATCACGCCGGGCTGGAGCCGGGGCCGGGACGGTTGATTTTGGCGATGTGCTTTACGATTTCGTTTGCGTGGTTCGGGGTTAGTTCGTTTGTGCGGGTGAAAAAGAGGTAAGAGAAGATTTCACGACTGGCCTCCGACCTCTGACCTGAAGTCTCTATGACTGATCCATTCAAAACGATTGATGCTCCGTCCCAATCAAAACGCCCTGCGGCGGAGCAACAAACCTCATCTCACATCCCCGTCCAACCGCTTTACGCACCCGCCGATCTCGCGAACCTGGACTATGCCCGCGATGTGGGCTATCCCGGCGAGTTCCCTTTCACGCGCGGCGTTCAGGCGACCATGTATCGCGGACGGCTCTGGACCATGCGGCAGTACGCGGGCATGGGGGACGCGGAAGAGTCGAACAAACGCTACAAGTATTTGCTCGCGAATGGAACGACCGGACTATCGGTGGCGTTCGATCTGCCTACGCAGATTGGACTCGATTCCGATAATCCGCTTGCTTTGGGCGAGGTTGGCAAGGTAGGCGTAGCTATCGATTCGATCGAAGATATGCAACGGCTGTTTGATGGCATCGATCTGACTTCAATCTCTACATCGATGACTATCAATGCCACGGCTTCGATTCTGCTGGCGCTTTATGTCGCGGTCGCGCGGCGCGAGGGGCGCGATATTCGCAAGCTGTCGGGCACGGTGCAGAATGACGTGCTCAAGGAATACATCGCGCGCGGAACTTATATTTATCCACCACAGCAGGCCATGCGCATTATCACGGACTTGTTTGCATGGACGAATGAGAATGTTCCGGACTGGAATACGATCTCAATCTCCGGTTACCACATGCGCGAGGCCGGCTCAACCGCCGTGCAGGAGGTCGCGTTTACGCTGGGCAATGGCATTGCGTACGTTGAGGCTGCGATTCGCGCCGGGCTCGATGTCGACACGTTTGCTCCGCGGCTTTCTTTCTTTTTTAATGCGCACAACAACTTTCTGGAAGAGGTTGCCAAATTCCGGGCTGCGCGGCGGATGTGGGCCAAGATCATGCGCGAGCGTTTTCAGGCAAGGAATCCAAAATCATGGATGCTGCGCTTTCACACTCAGACTGCGGGATCGACTTTGACCGCGCAGCAACCGGAGAACAACATCGTCCGCACTGCGATTCAGGCTATGGCGGCGGTGCTGGGGGGCACGCAGTCTCTACATACGAATTCGTTTGACGAGGCGCTGGCGCTACCGACCGAGGCCTCGGCTCGCATCGCGCTGCGCACGCAGCAGATTATTGCTTTTGAATCGGGCGCGCCGCAGACGGTCGATCCGCTGGCGGGCTCGTACTTCATCGAGTCGCTGACGAACGAGATTGAAAAGCGGGCGGATGAGTATCTTGAGAAGATCGAGGCCATGGGCGGGATGCTGAAGGCCATCGAGCGCGGATATGTACAGCAGGAGATCCAGAACGCAGCATATGAATACCAGCAGGCTGTGGATCGCGAGCAGGCGGTGGTGGTGGGCGTGAATCGCTTCCAGTTCAACCAGGAGAAGTCGGTTCCGATCCAGAGCATCGATCCGGCGCTGGAGCCGAGACAGGTGGAGCGCGTGCGGGCGGTTCGGGCGAAGCGCGATCCTGAAACGTGGCAGGCGGCACTTCGGGCTGTCGAGGATACAGCGCGCTCGGGCGAGAATCTTATGCCGCGAATTTTGGCCGCGGTTGAGGCGAATGCGACGGTTGGAGAGATTTCGGATGCCATGCGGAAGGTTTATGGGGAATATCGGGAAGCGGTGGTGATTTAAGTGTTTGGCGAACGCCGTCTAACGAGACTCAAGCGCCTCCTATGTGGCGTCGTTGGCGTGACTGCCATAGCCTCCGGATTGCTTCATCCGTGGCATAGTGTTTCGTATTCGTATAGAAACTGGTTTGGCGGTTTGGTGTTCGGCCCGATCGTGGCAATGCTCGGAGTCGTGGCTCTGTTAGCTGCAATCTTTAACTGGCGCAATATCTGGGACTCACCCGCTGCGAGCCTTGTGCGACGAAGACATTGATTTTCATAGTCGACATCGGCTCTATTCCGGCGTGATGCGAATTTCGTAGTGTTCCGACCTGGCGTCGTAGCGCGACAGCAGCGCATGCGCTTTGGGATGCAGCACTGCTGTCTCGTAGTTTTCTCCTGCGAAGCGGCGGACGGCGTCGAGCGATTCAAAAAGCGTGATGGTCACGAACTCGACTTCGCTTTCCTTACCGCGCCGTAACAGGTAGGCGCCTTTCGAACCTTCGATCTGGCGGATGGCTGGGAACATATCGTTTCGCAAGAGGTTCTCGTAGGGGTCGGCGTTCTCCGGCTTCGTGCAGCCGTGCCAAATGCGCGCAATCATCGTGTCCTCGCTTTCTACGCCATTTTAGTGCGCAGGCGGCTGCGCGGACAGGAGTGTCCGCGCTACACGTTCACCGAGTCGCGACGTTCGGAGGGGATTAGTTTTACTGCGGCGGTGCGATCTAACTTATCCCACGCGAAGGGCCGTCCGGTTATGGCGCGCTTTAACGTGCGGAACAGGACTACTGAGAAGACTTGGCGATAGGCGAAGCGCTGGAGCCAGACCTGGCTCAGGAGCCAGCCGTCTTCACGGGCTTCGGGTTGACGGCGTTCTAAGGCAAAGGCTATCGCTGACGCGATGAAGTCGATTACCAAAAACGCAACGAAGAAAATCAGCAGGCGCTGGAAGTCGGCGGGGTCGGTGGAATCTGGGTGGTAGTACTTTCTGGTGAAGTACCAGATGGTGCCGACTACGAACATTATGTCGATGAAGGGCGACACTAGCGGAAGCAGGATCTGGAAGACAAGGATGTTCGGAAGAGCTACAAATCCCAAGACGCCTTTGCGGGCAAAAACGTCGGCGTGTTTCCAGATGGACTGGAGAATTCCGAAGGACCAGCGGAAGCGTTGGCGCATTAGAGCATTGGCGCTGGTAGGCGCCTCCGTGAAGGCCAGCGCCTGATCTTCGTATTCGACGCGGTGGCCGTTGCGGAGCAGCGCCATCGTCAGATCGGCGTCCTCGGCGACCGTGTCGATATGGAATGCACCCGCTTCGCGAACGGCGGAAACGCGCCAGGCACCAATGGCTCCCGGAACTACGCTGACTGCGCCGAGGGTGTTGAGGGCGCGACGCTCGAAATTCTGGCTGGTGATGTATTCGAGGGCCTGCCAGCGGGTCCAGAGATTGACGCGGTTCCCGACTTTGGCATTGCCGGCGATGGCGCCGACTTTGGGATTGAGAAAGTGCGGGACCATGCGACGGATCGCGTCGGGGGCGATGATGGTGTCAGCGTCGATGCCGACGAAGAGTTCGGCGTCGCCGATGTGATCGAGTCCGTAGTTGAGGGCTTCGGCTTTGCCGCCGTTGGGCTTAGTAAGGATTATGACCTTACCGGCGGCTTCTTCACGCGCGAAGACTCGGCGCACGACTTCAAGGGTGCGGTCTTTGGAGCCGTCGTCGATGACGATGACGCGGAGGTTGGGATAATCGGAGTCGAGCGCGCCTTGCACGGTGCGTTCGATGACCTTTTCTTCGTTATAGGCGGGGATGAGCACGGCGACTTTCGGCTTGTAGGCGGCGATTTCGGCGGGCGTTCCGTAGACATGCGAACGAAGACGGTCGTAGATCGCAAGGAAGCCGATAGAGAGCAATCGGCCGGTCATGAGGATGTCGCCGAGGAAAAAGATCAGCGTGATGCCGGTGATGGTAGCGGTGAAGAGTCCCCAGCTGATCGCGTTGAGGCGCGCAGCCCAGTATTCATTGGGGGAGAGCGGCGGCATGACATCGGCTTTGGTTTTGCCCATCAACTGATGGAGTGACACGAACTCGAAGCCGCGGGCGCGGGCGCCGTCGATGATGAGCGGGAGAGCGAGGACGGTGCGCTCGCGGTTGCCACCGCCGTCATGCATGAGAACGATGTTGCCGCAGTGCTGTGTATCGTTCGGCCTACAGGGCGGAAGATGGTCAAGAACTTCGTCGGCAATCTGCTGTGGCGAGAGTGGCGGATCAGGCTCCCAGTCCTTGGTATCAAGCTTGTTGCCGATGGTGAGGTAGCCCATGCTCTGCGTTAGTTCGAGCGGGCGCACCTGATCTTCGGTGTCGGGCTCGGCGTCCACGGAATAAGGCGGGCGGAAGAGGATGGTGCGAATGCCGAGTTGGCTGGCGAAAAGCTGCTCGGTCAAATTAAGTTCTACCCGCATGTAGCGCGAGCCAACGGCGCTGATATCGGGGTGGGTGAAGGTGTGGTTGCCGATTTCGTGGCCTTCGCGGTAGATGCGCTGGGCGACGCTCCCGAACTTTTCGGCCTGAATTCCGATCAGGAAAAATGCCGCGGGCGCATGCTCGCGCTTGAGGACATCGAGAATTTTGGGAGTCCACTCAGGATCGGGGCCGTCGTCGAAGGTGAGGGCTAGTTCATTTTTGCTGGCGCCGTAACGCGCGACGCGATAGGGCTCGGGCAGCGTCTTAAAATTCTCATCGTCGATCAGGCCGGTGTCCTTATCGATACTGATCTCGCGCTCGCCGTCGGCGGGCTTGCCTTCAATGCGCAGGATTTCGCCATCGCCTTCCATGTCGACATCCTGGCCGGGTGGAACGTCTTTTAGGCGATCGGGGGCGCTAGCTTCGCCGGGAACATCCCACACTCGCCACAGGGTCCGATCTTCTGAGCCTAATCGCCAGAGCGCGAAGGTCTGGATCCCGAGCATCTGCGCGGCGCGAATCTCGTTAAGAGCGGTTACGCCGTCGAGAAACCAGACGTAGTGGTGTCGGTTGTCGTCATCGAGATAGCTGAAGTGGGGATTCAAGGCGTCGCCGTCGTAATCGATATCTTCGTCGGCATCGCTGGAGCCGATCCATGCTTCCTGCACCGAGACGCTGTGGTCGATCATGCCGGGCGGCAGCTTGCCTTTTTTGTCGCGCTCGACCCAGTCGTATCCGTAGTTGCCGATGGCGCAAATTAGTTTGTTCTTGGGAATGTCTTTGATGGCGGCCTTAAGGTTATTCGTAAACCAATCTTGCGAGGCAACGGCGCCGGGTGTTCCGCCGGGGTAATGTTCGTCATAGTTCATGATGACTACACCATCGACGGCGGCGGAGATGGCGGCGTAGTTGTAATCGGAGTTGCGCACCTGCACGCTGACGTAAAGCTTCATTCCCTTGGCGTGGAGGTCGGAGCCGAGTTCGTTGAGGAGCGCGAGGTAGCCGGCCTGGCCTTTTTTCGGGAACGACTCGAAATCGATCATGAGGCCGTGGTAGCGATCGGAGGCGAGGTAGAGAGCGATCTCGCTGCGAAAGCGGGCGCGGGCGGCTGGATTGTTGAGGAAGTCTACGACGGCGGGAGAGAAGTCGTTCGTGTCGTTGTCGAAATTCTGAACGACAGGAAAGATTTCCATGTTGGTGTCTTCGGCGTTCAGGAACTGCATGACATCGGGATCGATGGGATGGACGGCATGGCCGTGGATCACGTCGAAGAGTTTGTTGGTTTGGGGATCAACCGCTTGCAGATGGCCGTCGGGCGTGAGGACTTGCAGCCAGGTAGGAAAGAGCAGATCGATCTGGCGCGCGTACTCGCGAAGTGAGGAGAAGCTGGCGGCGTCCCAGGAGACGTAGAAGGCGGCGCGAACGCCTTCCTCGGAGTTGAGGACGATTTGTGAAGGTGCTTTGTGGGACTTGCGGCGATGGCCGACGCGCGCAATCGTTGCAAGACGACGCTTCTCGCGGGCCTTTTCTTTTTCGCCTTCCTTGAGCGCGTGATAGGGACGCTTTTCGGCGCGGAAAGGGAGATCGGGGAGGGGTTCGCTGCGCAGGGCGCTGTAGAGGAAGAAAATGATGAGCAACGAGAAGGCGATGGCGGACGCGTCAAAAACGCGGCGAACGCGCTTCCAGCGCGCCTGTAGCGGGTCGTGAAAGATCTGCTTGGGCATCTCGTCGTCGTAGTTCATCCTAAGGTGCGGAGGGCGGGGGGTCAAACTGCGGTTGCAGAAATCAGATTGCAGAAGTAAAAGCCTAAGCTCTCAGCGGCGTTGCTGGAAACTGAGGGTTTACCTCTGCAATCTCACCTCTAGCCTCTGCAATGCCGTCCAATCGCGTATATTTCCAACGTGCTTGGGATGCTGCGGGAACATCGGCGATTTTTTCTTTGGGTTTGTTTGGGCGCCCTCGCGCTCCGGCTGTTCTTCTTTATCTATCTTCCAACGATCAGCGACGACTCGCGGGTTTATATCGATCTCGCGAGCAACTGGTTGCAGCATGGCATTTATGGACAGACTGACAGCGGACAGATCGTGCCTTCGGATACGCGGCTGCCCGGGTATCCAGCATTTTTGGCGGCGATTTTCTGGGTGTTTGGGGTGGGGAATGTTCGGGCCGTATTGGTGGCGCAGATTCTATTCGATCTGGGCAGTTGCCTGCTGATTGCTGATTTGGCGCGGAGAGTGATTGCTGGGCGGTGGGCTGGCAGAGTCGCTTTTTTGCTCGCGGCTTTGTGTCCCTTTCTGGCGAATTATGCGGCGGCGGTTTTGACGGAGACGCTGGAAGTTTTTTTTACGGCACTCGCTCTGGAATGTGCGGTTGCTGCGCTTGAGCGGATGAGGGAGTCGGATGGGAGGTCGTCGGCCTGGCCTTTATGGGCGGCGACTGGAGCGTCCATTGGGGCGTGCATTTTGTTCCGACCGGACGGGGGAATTCTGCTCGCGGAGGTGGCGTTTTACGCAGTCGTGGCATCCCCTAAAGGGATGTTCACTTTGGGGAAAGGTACGGCGTCGCTGAAGCGATCCCCTGATACGAAGCTTTCTCATTCGTTTCGCGCGCTTGTGGTCGCTGAAATCACGGTCATAGTTATTTCGCTGGCGCCGCTTGTTCCCTGGACAGCTCGCAATTGGACAACTTTGCATCAGTTTCAACCGCTGGCGCCGCGCTATGCAACCGAGGCGGAAGAGGTTACTCCGCGGGGATTTAATCGCTGGGTGCGGACCTGGATGGCGGATTATGTGTCAGTGGAGGAGATTTACTGGAATGTTCCGGGCGACAAGATTGATGCGGCGAAGCTGCCCTCGCGGGCGCTCGACTCGGCGAAGGACGCGACGCTGGCTCTGATCGCAGACTATAACGCTGCGCAGCAACTTACGACGCAAATCGATGCTCGCTTTGATGAGGTTGCGGCGCTGCGAATTCGCGCCCACCCGCTTCGTTATTATGTTCTGCTGCCGGTGTTGCGAGTCGCCGATATGTGGCTGCGGCCGCGAACCGAGCTTCTGCCTTCGGACCCGCGCTGGTGGCAGTTCAATGACGATCCCAAGTGGTCGGCGGTAGCGGTTGGGCTCGGCGTGTTCAATTTACTGTTTGTGGTGGCCGCATTGCTTGGATTGGTTTTTAGGCGGTCTGATATTCGCTATTTGGGGTTGCTGGTGGGGTTTGTGGTGCTGCGCTCAGCGTTCTTGGGGACGATTGAGAATCCAGAGACGCGTTATACGCTGGAGTGTTATCCGGCGATCATTGTGCTGGGATCGGCGTGGATTTCGGCGTATCGAGCGAATTGGATCAAGCGGAGAGAATCGGGCACGCTACTTTCTCGCGCGAGATGAGGATCGAAGTCCTTAGTTGAGCGGCGAATCGGTCATGCGGAAGCGGGTGCGGACATGCTCGCTCAGCAGTTCAACGGCTCCGCGATTGGCAACTGGGTCGGATTGCGCGAGGTATCTCATCGCTTCGACCAGAATCTTCTGACCATCCACATAGCGAGGATCAGTGGTGCGCTCGCGCTTTTTGCGGGAGAGATCGGGAGGGACTGGGATTGTAAAAACCTTGGCCATTCGTGCTCGATTCTCTTCTTTCTGGGGCTTGGGTGCAGTATATAGGCAGCGCGCGAGATTTTCAGCTTGATTTTACTGGTTCGGATTTTGCGGGCGATTGGCTGTTTTTTTTTACGGCGTTTGGCCGGTTTTACGCGTGGCTTTTTCCTTGACTTTTCCTCAGCTCTGCGGTGGGACGAACTTGGTTTTTCCGGTGGTTTTAAGTTTGAAGGCATTATCCGGAAGTTTCTGGTTGATTTGGATGTCGGAATATTTGGTGAGCCGGTAATCGCCTCCCGGGAAAAAGAGCTGCATTTGCACCGCAACGCCTTTCGGCGGATCGACCCACAACAGGATTTTGGAAATGTTGTTTTGCAACTGCTGGGACTTTGGCGTCAACTCGAGTTTTGCGGCGTCGATCCCGTTGATCTTTTCCGATCCCAGGTATTTGACATCGTAAGTCGAGAGCAACGAGTGGCCACCACCGCCGAAGCCGAGTAGCAGAAAAGCTTCAATCTGAGTGCGGCTCTTTCCCGGTTGATACTCGTTCACCTGATCGATTTTTGGGTTGTAAACTTGCGCCTTACCGTTGGCATAAATGGCGTATTGCTTGTCGGGTTCGGTGATGTCGGCAGCCATGTTTACTTCGCTGCCGTTGCGCTCGTAATAGACTTTGCCTTTTTGCGTGTCTTTCTCATCGACCAACTTGGTGT
>JBAWBE010000504.1:0-1777 GCA_049589635.1 Terriglobales bacterium | reverse complement strand
CCGACGCATTCTGCCCTCGAAGCACGGCTCGAAGTTCGTCCGATCGGCACGCCATTGGGTTTGCGCGAGCTGGCCGCGCTCCACAAGCGGACCTGGAAGATGCTCAACGTGCAGGAAAAGCGCGTGCACGTGCTGCTATGGCCGCTCGCGATTCATTTTGGCCTTTACAATGTGGGCGCAGGCAGCGAGCGTCGTCGGCCCCCGCTGATTGGCGCGTTCTGGTCGCGATGCCTCGCGGACGCGCCGCTCACGCTCGGTCATCTGTATCCCGCGCAGTTGTTCAAAGGGATGCTCGCGTCGGAAGTATTCGAGTTTGGCGGGATGGTGATCGATCCGACTTACCAGGGCAAGGGCCTGGTCAAGATGATGTCGGACACGGCGCGCCTGTTCGTTTTCTCGCGACGCCCCAAGCTGCTGATCACGAATCCGATCGAGCCGCTCTACGAGATGTACAAGCAGCTCGGACTCAAGACCGTCGGCCGCGAGCCGGTCGAGCATCCGCACGCATTCAACGTTAAGGTCTGGCTGATGTACGGCAGATTCGACGAAATGTCGAAGCCATATTTCATGTAGTCAATCCCTCGCCCGTTATTTCACGGGGAAGCCTTTGGTTAGGTGAGGGTTCTGCGATTCATCCAGAAGCCTGGGGTTTTACCTAACCATTTCCCCTGACTACGATAGCTGTCGCGCATTCGCGCCGGAGCTAACCGCAATGGCATCAAGCGATCAGTTTCAGCCTCCGCCAACCACGCGTCGCGATGACTTCCGCGAAATTCTGCATGGCGTCGAAGTGCCGGATCCTTTTCGCTGGCTGGAAGATGGAGCAGCGCCGGAGACCCGCGCGTGGCTCTCCACGCAGCACGAGTACGCCCGGCCGTTTTTTGACACCCCTATCCGGGAACGGATCCGCGCGCGACTAGCCGAATTGATGAAGATCGATGCGATGGGTTTTCCGTTTGAACGAAAAGGTTACTACTTCTATTCGCGAAGACGCGCCGACGAACAACAATGTGTCATCTGCCGGCGCCACGGACTGCATGGTGACGAGGAAGTTCTCGTCGATGCGAACACTATGAGCGCAGACGGGATGACCGGCGTTCATATCGTTGCAATTTCCCGCGACGGCTCGGTTCTCGCCTATGGCGTGCGGCGTGGTGGCGAAGACGAGTTTTCGATTAGTCTGATCGATGTCGCCTCACGCCGTGACTTACCCGACCGGCTTCCCCGGGCTAGATACAACCAGAACGCATCATGGAAGCATGACGGCAGCGGTTTCTATTATGGGGTCAGAACCGACCAGGGTCCGCGCGTCAGATTCCATCGCGTCGGCACAGCGGTTTCCGAAGACCGCGAAATAGTCGGATCAAGCTGGGGACCCGAACGATGGGCTGCCGCGTCCGTGTCGGACAACGGAAAGTACCTGATGATCGGCAGCGGTTATCGGACCGCGAGCACCAAAAGCGGCGATCGAAACGATCCATATTTTCAGCGGCTCGACCCCGAACGCGAGATCATCCCGATAGCGGACGATCTCGACGCCTTCTCCACTGGTTCCGACGCGGGCGACGCGTTCATCATGCTGACCAACTGGCAAGCGCCCCGGCGCCGCGTCATTCGGGTCGAGTTCGACAATCCTTCGCGCGACAATTGGCGCGAGATCATTCCCGAGGGTCCTTCGACGATTGAGAGCGTGGCGACCGTAGGCGGTAAATTGATTGTGACCTATACCGAGGACGTGCGCTCGCGCGTTCGCGTGTTCGAACCGGACGGAAGTTTT
>JBAWBE010000503.1:0-9096 GCA_049589635.1 Terriglobales bacterium | reverse complement strand
GTCATGCCGCATGCGAGGTATCCGCTCGCGGGATCGACGATGCGAACGCCGCGTTTGCGCAGGATTTCCAGATTCGCTTGCGTTGCGGCGTGATTCCACATGTTCACATTCATGGCGGGCGCGACGACTACGGGTGCGGTCGTGGCCAGGTAGAGGGTTGTAAGAAAATCGCTGGCGATACCTTGCGCGAATTTGGCCAGAACGTCAGCGGTCGCAGGCGCGACCACGAGTGCGTCAATCCCCTGCGCGACGGCAATGTGCTCGATGGCGGATTCGACGTTGGGCTGTGAGTCCTCGCCCCCGAACATCTCAGTGATGACTTTTTCTCCGGAGAGCGCGGCGAAAGTCAGCGGGCGGATAAATTCCTGGGCCGCGCGCGTCATCACCACCTGCACACGGATGCCGCGGTCTTGCAGCAGGCGAACGATCTCTGCCGACTTGTAGGCTGCGATTCCGCCGGAGACGCCCAGAGCAATTTTCATAGAACGTAAGGGACGGTGATGCGAGCGACCCTCGCCGATGTTGATGCCGCGAACGGCCTGTCCGTTGCGCAAAGAGGGCAGCCACTGAACGGGCCGGTAGGGTTCGCGTTTACGGTATCGCTAAAGCGATACCCTGATACGAAGCCCATTCCTCCACGGAGACGCGGGCCGCAGCGCCTTTTTTCTACGCGTCTTCGGTGAACGCTTTCCCGAGCGCCTCGCTGGCTGTTTCCGACGCGATCTTCGGCAGTTCAGGGATTACCCACTTCACTTTGCCGGCCTTGATTTCATCCTGCGCGATGCGGCAGGGCTTGCGTGAAATGGTTTCGATGACGGGTGGAGCGCCACCTTGCAGTTGCCGGGCCCGCCGCGCCGCCACCAGGATGTAGCGGTAGTTGCTGTCAAATCCTTCGATCAGCTTCATAGATTCTCCCCTAGACATCATGCATGCTGGCCGCTTTGGAGGCTAGTTACGAACGGGGGTTGCTCCAAAAGAAGCCAGTATTGGTTGCACTCGATCGCGCGCCCGTTCTAGCCGACAAGCTTCTGCGATCGTTAATAACTGTCTCTCATCAACCCCTGGGGTCTTCCCACTTCGCTCAATCCGCTCGGCGAGCACAATCGCCCTCAACTCGTCGGCGGATTGTTCAAGCAAGTTGTTCACTAAAATGTAGTCGTATTTTGAGTAATTCTCAATCTCTCGCCGGGCAGTGTCCAGCCGGCGGCGAATCACTTCCTCGGGATCGAGGCCGCGATGGCGCAAACGCCACTCCAGTTTGTCGCGGTCGGGCGGAAGTATGAAGATGCTGACCGCTTCGGGCAATCTCTTTTTGACCTGCGCCGCGCCCTGCACGTCGATGTCGAGCAGGAGGTCGTGGCGGCGCTGTTCGGTCTCGCGCAGGAAGCGCTTTGCTGTGCCGTAGTAGTTGCCAAAGACGCAGGCGTGTTCCAGGAATTCGTCAGCCGCTATCATGGCCTCGAATTCCGCGTTCGAAACGAAGAAATATTCTTTGCCGTTTTTTTCGCTGCCGCGGGGAGGACGAGTGGTATAGGAAATTGAAAAGTCGAGGTCGGTCACCATCTTGAAAAGTTCGTTAACCAGAGTCGATTTCCCCGAACCTGAGGGCGCCGAAACGATGTAGACAATGCTCATTCGAGATTCTGCACCTGCTCGCGGGATTTCTCGATCTCCGATTTCATCAGCAAGCCCGCCTCGGTAATTTTCAGAGCTTCTCCCGCCAGCCCCGACGTTTTCGAAAGCAGGGTATTGGCTTCGCGATTCATCTCCTGAAGCAGAAAATCCATTTTCTTGCCGACCTCGCCGTTCTGTCCGAGCAGCGCCTCAAAATGGTCGACATGCGTGTTTAACCGCACCAACTCTTCCTGAATGTCGCTGCGGTCGACCAGAACCGCGGCTTCCTGCAGGATGCGGTCCTTGTCAATCTGTGCGCCAAACATCTCGCGCATGCGCGATTGCAGACGGTCGGCGTAGGTGCGCAGAATAGCGCCGCGATGGACCTCGATGCTGCCGGCGGCCTCGCGTAGATTCTTCATGCGTTCGCGAAGTTCACGCTCGATGCCTTGACCCTCTTCTTCGCGCATCTGGTTCAGGCGTGCTAACGCTTCTTCGACGGATGCGATTACCGCGTCGTCGAGTTCGTCGCTCGAGCGGTCGGCACCCGAGTCCATGGCGCCGGGCATGCGCAGGACCACGTTGAGATCCGGATCACCTGCGATGTCGAATTCCTTTGCCGCCGAACGGAAGGCCTGCACATAGCTGGAGATCAACTGGCGGTTGAGGCCGACTCCATTGGCGCTGGTGTAATCGAGATTGAGAGTTACCTCCAGGTGGCCGCGAACCAGTTTCTCCTTCAGCAGGCGCCGCAACTTCATCTCCAGCGCGTCGGTGTCGGAGGGAAGGCGGAAGTGGAGATCGAGAAAGCGGTGGTTGACCGCCTTGAGAGAAAGTGCGAAGGCGAGGCGAGGGCTGGCTTGGCCTCGGACCTGCGCGTATCCCGTCATGGAACGAAGGGGCATTGATTTCTTTCACGTCTGAAACGCAGCCCCTGAAGGGGCGTTTGGTTCTGGATCTTACGGCATCCCTAAAGCAACATCTGATACAGAAACCATGTCGGGTCGCATTCTACTGTGGATCTTTACTGCGAAACAGCGCCCATTCGTGGTATATCGGAGCGTGGTACATCGGCTTCGGCGAACTGCAGTTCATAGAGCCGTCGGTACGTGCCTAACTTCTGAATCAACTCCTCGTGCGCGCCGCTTTCGCTGATCGTGCCGTTTTCGATTACAACGATTCGATCGGCCCGGCGCACGGTCGAGAGCCGATGCGCGATCACAAACACAGTACGCCCACTCATCAAATTTTGCAGTGCCGCTTGCACCAGCGCCTCCGATTCGCTGTCGAGCGCCGATGTCGCCTCGTCGAGAATCAGGATCGGAGCATTCTTCAAGATGGCCCGCGCAATGGCGATGCGCTGGCGCTCTCCGCCGGAAAGACGAACGCCGCGCTCGCCGATGAGAGTCTCGTAGCCGTCAGGCAGCGCGGAAATAAATTCATAGGCATGGGCTGCGCGCGCCGCGTCTTCCACCTGTTTCGCCGAGACATGAGGCTGACCGTAAGCGATGTTGTTGCGGAGCGTGTCGTTGAAGAGGACGGTTTCCTGGGTGACGATACCGATTTGCGAACGCAGCGAGGCTAGCGTCACGTCGCGCACGTCGTTGTCGTCGATCAGAATCCGGCCGCCGGTTACGTCGAAGAAGCGCGGGATCAGATGGACCAGCGTGCTCTTACCTGCGCCGCTCGATCCGACGAGTGCTAGAACTTCACCGGGTTTTACTTCGAGATTAATTCCGTGGAGAACATCGCGAGAATCATCGTCGTTGCGATAGGAGAACGCCACATTCTCGAACTTGACGGTCCGCGAAAATTTTCCCAGGCGTTTTGCGCCCGGTTTTTCGCGGACCTCATCTTCCATGTCCATGAAGCGGAATATCTCGGACGACGCACCGACCGCCTGTTGAAAATTGTTGTTAAAGAGCGCGAATTTCCGCACCGGCTCGTAGAGCTTGAAAACTGCAATGATGAAGGCCAGAAAAGTGCCTTCCTTAAAAACGTGGTGATTAATCTGATTGCGGCCGAGAAGCAACAGGAGCGCGATGGCCACCGACCCGAGAATATCCATTAGTGGAGAGCTGATGGCGAACGCCGCAACCAGTCGGAGATTGGCGTGAAACAGACGTCGTGCGGCGGCGCGGAAGCGCTGCATCTCCCAGTGCTCCATGCTGAAGGCTTTTACGATGCGATTGCCGGTGATGGTTTCGTGCAGGATGTTCTGGATCTCGGCGAGTTTGTCCTGACCGCCACGGGTTGTGGTGCGGACCTGACGTCCGATCTTGCGAGACGAATACAAAATCACCGGCAAGAAGAGCAGCAAGACCCAGGCGAGCTTTCCTCCGAGAAGGATGACGACTGCGGCGGTAAAAATGAACGTGAAGAATTGCTGAAGGAATTCCGAGAGTACCGTTGACATCGCGAATTGCACACGCTCGATGTCGTTGATGATGGTCGAAAGCAGCGTGCCGGTTGTGTGCCGGGAGAAAAATGCCGCCGATCGGCGCAGGAAAGCGTTGTATAGATCGTCGCGCAGGTCGGTGATCATGCCGTAACCGGAATAATTCACGAGATAGGTTCCGGCGTAATCGAAAATTCCCTTGAGCACGGTGGCGCCCACGAGAGCGACGGCGACAGCAGTCCAGGGATTTTGAAAGTGCGGCGGGAGGACCTGTTGCAGATCAAAAACGCGGTCGGAGCCTGGAAACTTGAACAGTTGAAGATTCTTGCCCTGCGATAGCGGGTTGAGCACGCTGTCAAAGATCGGGCCAATAAGGAGGAGACGAAATGCTTCCAGCAGTCCGACCAGCGCCATAAGAATTACCGACGCAATAAACGGCAATGAATACGGGAGAAGATAGCGCAGGACACGGGCCAATTGACGCGGCTTTGCCGGTGCTTCCGGGGTGTGCGCGCCCGCCAGTGTGGTGGTTGCCATGCTTATGAGGCTTAATTCTACCGTAGCCGCATAGATCGGACGTTCCTGCGTCTGGTCGACACGGAAGAAAAAAGTTGCGCCGCCCCATCAAGACCGACACCAAAACTATCGTCCAGAGCCCGGCGCGCTCTTGAGCAAGTTCACGACCTCAGACTTTCCCGCGAAGTGGACCTCAAGCGTCGTGAACATCCATGCGCCGTATAGTTTGCGCGCATCCAGAAGAATGGTCGCTTTGCCGCGAGGACCGCTAATTGGAATCTCCATTTTGGCCGACCCGCTCGAGCCAGAAACGTTCAGGTGCCCCTGGAGGACCAGGCCGGGTCGCAAGGGCTCTCCGATGTGGTTGATGACTTCCGGACTTTGTCCCGCGCGGGCGAGAGCCTCCTGATAGACGATGCTTTTGCGAAAGGAAGATTCGACAACCGTCAATACGATCGCGACGAAGGCGCAAATCAGGAGCAGTGCGACCAAACAGCCGAGGGGAATCTTCCAGCCCGCGTGGCGGTCGAGCCAACTCCTTTTGACTGGCCCTGGCACGAGGGGATAAGGCGGAGCAGGCGTGTTCGATGTAGCCATGCTTGTTCCTCGTATGCCGCAATGCTCGCGAAGCCTACCGCGGGCTGTCGCGATGCACAACCTTCACCTTGTATCCTGCCCGGCGCAGTCGCTTTCCCACGTCTTCCGCGATCATCACGGAGCGATGTTGGCCGCCGGTGCAACCGAAGCTGATGGTCAGATAGCTCTTGCCCTCACGAATGTAGTGCGGCAGCAGATACACCAGCAATTCGGAGATGCGGCTGATGAATTCCTTTGTCTGCGGAAACGACCGGATATATTTGGCGACTCTCGGATGGCGTCCAGTCAGCGGACGGAACTCAGGCACAAAATGGGGATTGGGCAGGAACCGCACGTCGAACATCAGGTCGGCGTCGTCGGGCACGCCATGTTTGAATCCGAAGCTGACGCAGGAAACGAGAATTCGCTGCTGGGTGCCTGCGGAAGCGTGCTGAAAGCGATCGGTCAAGTGCGAGCGCAGTTCGTGAACGTTGAATTTCGAGGTGTCGATGACGAGGTCGGCGATCGCGCGGATGGCCCGCAGATGACGTCGTTCGGTTGTCAGGGAAGCGCGCACGGTGGTGCGGGTGCCGAGGGGATGCGGACGGCGCGTCTCGCTGAATCGGCGGAGCAGGACTGGATCGGTCGCTTCGAGATAGATGACGCGCGTCGGAATCATGCGCTTGACTGACTTGAGGATTGCCGGCAGCTTCTCAAGCTGCGAACCCTCGCGCACGTCGACAACCAGCGCCGTACGTGGAATCTCGCCCGATTGCAGTGCCAATTCGGCAAATCGTGGGATGAGTTCGACCGGGAGGTTATCCACGCAGTAGTAGCCGAGATCTTCGAAGGCCTTGAGCGCCGAGGCTTTTCCCGAGCCGCTCATGCCGGTGATGATGACTAACTCGGAGCCGTCGCGGTGCTTGGTTGTGTGACGCTGGGTGAGTTGACGTTCGGGTTCGCGATCGCTGGCTCGGCGGCCGTATGCTTGCTTACCGGCCGTCGGCGCTACCTTGCCCTTGCGTTGGGAACGAGTCGCCATGAGCGGAATCTTAGCATCTTGCAAGGGCCGGAAAGGCTACGAAGCTGGTTCTTAGTAACCGAGATTCGGAGCCGGAAGATTCGGGAATACTGAAGCAAACGAGCCGACTCCTAAAGCTCGCCTTCGGCTGCGGCGACCGCGATCGGCTGTTGCTTCTTTGACGGCGTCGTCGTGATCACTATCACGCTGACGAGGACGCAGAGGGTCCCGAGAATCGTACGTGGGCCGAGAGTTTCGCCGCCCAGAAAATATCCGACCAGTACTGCCACCACCGGATTGACATACGCGTACGTCCCGACTTTGGTCGGCGATTCATGATGCAGCAACCACACATAGGCAGTGAAGGCGATGATGGAGCCGGCGACAATCAGGTAAACCAACGCAAGCCATGCTTCGCGCGACACGGCCTGCGGATGAAAATTGTGAAACTCTCCCAAGGCAGCGGCAGCTAGAGTCAGCAGCAGTCCACCGGCAAACATCTGCGCTCCAGAACTCATGACCTTGGAGGAAGGCAGTGGCAGCTTGCGCGATAGCGCTGCGGCAATCGACCAACTGATCGCCGAGAAGATGAGCGCGATTGCGCCCGAGCGGTCGATAGCGGCTCCGCCGACATCCAGCGAATTGCTCACCAGTACCAGCACGCCCGCGATTCCGATCAAAAGCGACAAGGCAAGACGAATCGTAAGGCGCTGGGTTCGGAGGAAAATGATTTCCGACAACGCCATGAAGACTGGAATCGTGGCCATCATGACAGCGGCTACTCCCGAAGGAACGCGTTGCTCGGCCCAGAACAGCAGGCCATAGTCGAAAACGAAGATCAGAAGCGCGAGAAAGAACGCAGACATCCACTCGCGTCCGCTCGGCGAGCGTTCGCCATGCGCCAACATCCAGAGGTAAAGAACCAGTCCGGCGGCCAGGAAGCGCAGGGCTGCTAAAAGGAATGGCGGCACTTCGCGAACGCCCACGCGAATTGCCAGAAAGGTGGATCCCCAGACAAAATAGATCATCGCGAAAGCGAGCAGAGTCTTCCACTTCGCGGGATGAGGTTGGGATTCCACGTCAGGCTCCTCTAGGCTCTACCAATTCTTGTCGATCTTTTTCTTGCCGATCTTTTCTTGTCGATCTTTACGTATTGTTAATCTGCTGGTTGTTAATCTTTACTTTTTGCCGATCCCTGCTTCTTTCCAGCGCTTCGCGCCAATCGGGCTGTCTCCCGTTTCTGGTATTCCGCGGTAATGGACGAATGCATAAAATACTTGCTTCGCCGCGGCAGTTGCCGGAATACTCGATACGACGGCTGCGCATCTAAGACATGAGCCACTTAAAGCAATGAATACTTAAGGGATGCGTCAGACGGTCAATCGGAATGCAAAAGTTTTGGAATGGTATCGAATGCGGAACTCCCGCGGTAGCGGCCTTAACTGTATTCCTGCTGGTGGCGTTTGCGAATGCCGCGGAGGACGCGCAGTTCGTGCAATCGGCGCCGCTCTCGACCGATGCAATTGTGCAGAATTTGATGGCCGCAAATGCGCGCCGCGCCGCTTCATTACGATCCTATCGCAGCAAGCGAATGTACAAGTTGGACTATTCCGGCATTTTTGGCGGGCACGCCGAGGTGCTGGTCGAAGCCACTTATCGGGCTCCGAACGAAAAAACCTTCAAAATCGTCTCCGAGAGCGGGTCGAAACTGCTCATCCGGCAGGTTCTCTTAAAGTTGATGCAAAGCGAACAGGAAGCTCAGGAAGAAAGGAATCGAAAAGCTCTCGAAATCAGTCCCGCAAATTATGACTTCAAACTCGAAAGCACTCAGCACTCGCCGGCAGGCGATTTTTATGTGCTCGAAGTGAAGCCCAAAAAAAAGACTAAGTATGTTTATAACGGCAAAATCTGGGTGGACGCGCGGGATTTCGCAGTCGCGCGTATGGAAGGCGCTCCGGCGACCAATCCTTCATTCTGGGTTAGCCACGTTGAGATTCAATTCCAGTGGTCAAAGATCGATGGCTTCTGGCTGCCGGTTCAGAACTACTCGGTAACCAACGTCCGGCTGGGCGGCAAGGCTGTGCTTAATATCGGTTACTCCGACTACCAGATCACTGGTGGGACGGTGGCCGCAGGCGCCAAAGCCGCCGACAAGAACCCCACTCTGCCGGACCCAGCTTCGCTCACCGTACAAGCCCATTAGCCTAAATCGCCCATTTCTCGCGATTTCTTCTACATAGCTCCCCTATTACGTGCGTAATACGGGGATCCCGAATATCCCCTTGGGGTCGCGCTGTGTCAGGGTACCCTCAAAGAAGTCCTTAACGTACCGGGTCTCTAGAGTTATGGGCAATCCTCGCGGCAAACATTTGGGAAGATACGAGATCGTGGCCGAGGTTGGCCGCGGTGCGATGGGCTCTGTCTACAAAGCCCGCGATCCCAAAATCGACCGCTTTGTGGCCATCAAGACCGTTCTGCTGCACCAAAGCGTCATCCATGAGCAGCAGGAATTTCGCCGCCGGTTTTTCGTCGAAGCAAAAGCCGCCGGCCGCTTACTTCATCCCGGCATCGTTGCTGTGTTCGACGTTGGTGAGGAGCCGGAGACCAACGATCCCTACATCGTGATGGAGTACATCGAAGGTCATACCTTGCGCGAGGTGCTTGCCAATAATGACAAAAAACTTCCACTGGGCGATGCCCTTCGCATTACTCAGGAACTGGCCGAAGCGCTCGATTATGCGCACGCGCTAGGAGTGGTTCATCGCGACATCAAGCCCGCGAATGTTCTGATCACAAAAGACGGCCAGGCCAAGATCAGCGACTTCGGTATTGCGCAACTGGACCTGACGCACATGACTTTGCCGGGAAGGGTACTTGGCACTCCCGCCTATATGTCTCCCGAACAACTGGAAGGCGAGCAGGTCGATGGGCGCTCGGACTTGTTTTCTCTGGGCGCGATCCTGTATACGGC
>JBAWBE010000502.1:0-14502 GCA_049589635.1 Terriglobales bacterium | reverse complement strand
AGAGTATGGGGAAAGATGTGCTCATTGGCGCGGGAACCGTGCTGGATGAGGATGCCGCGCAACGTTGTATCGATGCCGGTGCTGAATTTCTCGTCAGCCCCGGGTTTGACCTGGCGACCGTTCAATTTGCGAAGCGACAAGGCAAGCTCATAATGGCCGGCGCGTTGACTCCGACGGAAGTAATCGCGGCCTGGAAGGCGGGAAGCGATTTTGTAAAAATTTTCCCGTGCGGAACGGTAGGAGGGGCGAAGTACATCAAGGCTCTGAAGGGTCCGTTGCCGCAAGTGCCAATGATTCCCACGGGCGGCGTAAACCTGAATACGGCAGCCGATTTCATTCAGGCCGGAGCCGCTGCACTCGGCATTGGCGGAGAACTGGTTTCCGCCGACGGTTTGAAATCCGGGAATGCGAAGATCATTACCGAAGCCGCCCGGCTGTATCTCGATATTGTCCGGGAAGCACGGAGAGGGGCAAAAGCCGATAAATCAGGCTGAAGACGAGCCCGGAACATTTTCGAATTTATCTGTATTGGGGAGCAATCAGTCAGACGGAAGTACTTACCGACTTTCGCGGCCGCTGGCGCGACATCATCGTTAGAGCGGCGTTATCCTGACGGAAACGGAACACCCCAACTTGCGGAGGCAGTGTGGCAACAACAACAGAAAAACTGAAAACTCTTCTGGCGCGGGATCGGGAAGTCAAGATTAGCGTGATTGGCAGGAAGTCTGGGAAAAAGATCTCGCGTCCGGTCTGGTTTGTGCTTGACGGAGATAAGTTGTATTTACTACCGGTACAAGGTTCGGAAACACAGTGGTATCGGAACTTACTGCAAAATCGCGTGATCTCCATATCCACTCGAAGCGCGGAAGGGGGGTTTAATGGAACTCCCATCACCGATTCGAAGACAGTTTCGTTGGTGGTCGAAAAATTCCGTCACAAGTATGGCTCCGGCGACGTTAAGAAGTATTACTCGAAGTTGGACGTGGCGGTGGTAGTCGACCTCGCTACTGGCAAGAGCGTGGGAAAAACAGACAGCAGCAGACATACGCCTAAGAAATAAAGTTAAGCGGCTTGCTTCATTCCCACGGTGACAGGAACAGAACGGACCGCAATCGCGAACATCACGTAAGACCATCCGCGCAAAAGCAAGGAGACACCGACCGCGAATCCTAGAAACCAGAGTCCCGAGCCAGGCCAATCAATCCAAAGGAGCGTTCCCAGGACAAGCGTAACGGCACCATCGAAGGCGGCCCAACCCCAGTTCGGAAATTTGAGCCGGATCGCTGCGACTATCCGGAATAATCCAATCGCCGTGAAGAACGACGCAAACAGCAGCGTCCATACCAGAGCGCCGGCCATTGGATGAGTCACAATCAGCAGACCAACCAGAATTCCCAAAACTCCACCGATCAGGTGAAGGAAAATCCCGGTCCACCTTCTTACCCGGAAAGCCTGGATCGCCTCTACAACTCCGCTGACCACTAGCAGCCAACCCAATACGAGCACTGTGCCGAGCGTAGCCGCCGGGGCGATGATAAGCGCGATAGTTCCGAGAATGACCATGCTAAGTCCGAGGACAAGCAGCCATCCCCATTTATGCCGAAGATCATTAAATTCCAAGACCAGCGCACTCGTAGTCATCTCTTTACCTCCAAATGCCGATTGTCGAGTTCATACCACCTTAGGCGTAGTTACAACGAATTCCCGAACATTATAAAATGAGACGATAAAATAAGGCGCGCCCGATCAGCGCGCGTCCGGCGAAACGGCGCGGCTAGCGAACTGGCGCACAGATGGAGAAAGCAGATGCCTCTTGTTCGAACCTGCAAGAACTGCGGACAGAAAAACCGGATTCCCGCAAAACACCTTGCCGAAACCGGCCGGTGCGGAGCCTGTAAGTCGCCGCTACCACCCGTGAATGAACCTCTGGAAGTCGACACGGAGTTGTTCGATGAAATCACCCAATACGCTCGTGTTCCGGTGCTGGTCGATTTCTGGGCGGCCTGGTGCGGTCCCTGCCGGATGTCAGCGCCTGAAGTCGCCCGCACGGCGGCTGAGATGGCGGGCCGCGCCATAGTGATCAAAGTCGACACAGAGCGTTATCCGAGGCTTGCCGCTCGCTTCAATGTTCAAGGGATACCGAATTTCGTCGTCTTCCAGGGCGGCCGGCTAGTGACGCAACAGGCGGGGTTGGTGGACCATCTGCAAATGGAAAATTGGCTGCGAGCCGCTGGTGCTGCCTCGGTGGCATAATCGCGACCTAGCAGCGCGCCCCAGCCGCCCTCGCCCAGGCGACCGTCCATGCTCACCGATCGCTACTGCGATCCTCCGCCTACAAAATGCACAATCTCCAACTGGTCTTGTTCTTTTAATTTTGTCTGCGGCCAGCGGTCGCGCGGCACGATCTCGCGGTTGAGTTCGATCGCCACTCGATCGGGCTTCATGGCTAACTCTTCGACGAGCGCGGTTAAGGTGTCCGCGGTGTAGACACGGCTCTCGCCGTTGATGATTAGATTCATAAGATCAGGGAATTATGCTCGGCGAACCTGGAATTTGCGCGTCGTGGTGCGGCCTTCAAAACTGGCCTGCACCAACACCGAGGAATCGGGCAGCGCATTCTCATCCATGTGAAGGCTCATTTCGGCGTTGCCGTGGGCATCACTGAGAACCTGCGCGTAGTAGGGCGCTGCGCCTGGGCGCGCGAGTCGAAAGGTGAGGCGAGCTCCCTGCACCGGCACGCCACCTTCGGTGACGCGCAGATTCATCATGAGCGCGCCATCTACATGTACAGAATCGGAATTGGTCCAGTGGAGATCGAGCTCTTTAACAGCGGCCAGCGTTTCCGGCGTCTCGCGTTTGTCGAGAATCGCCTCGAGCCGGCCTTCGCGAATCGCATCCAACACTTCACGATGCAGATCGCGCAGCAGCTTTTCTTTGTCCTGATCCGTATTCTGACCGGCATTGTTTTGGTCGGCGCTGTGATTCGCGGCACTTTGATCAGAGGATCCAACGCCCGCGCTCGAGCTCGCACCTGCCGTGCTCGGGGCCGCAGCCGTCCAGGAAACCGCCCTTTTCCCAATGCAGCGCCCGCGCACAAAGACCTGCGTCTGAAGCAAGTGCTCGGCCTCACGCGCTTCGCTCTGCACGTGGTAGACGGTGTCATCGTGTCGAATGTCGGTGTTAAATCCGAAGATCATTCTTCAACTTTCGAGCGCGCTGGATATGCCACAGTACGCAGATTACAACTGTATTAAATCTTGCACTTTGCTTGACACTTCTACCAGCCCAAAACTAATCTAGAGAGTTTAATATGGTGCTTGGCGCGAATTATATATAGCTCCTCCTATGCCAGACAATCACTTTGCCGGTTACCTGCCCTTGTTAATGCATTTTGCGATTGCTTTGGGCCTCGCGACCATCATTGTTCTGCTTTCCTACTTCATCGGCCAGCATAAACCGGGCCTCGCCAAAATGTCTCCTTATGAATGCGGTGTGCAGCCGATTGGCGACGCTCGCGGGCGCTTCTCGGTCAAGTTTTACATGGTCGCCATGCTCTTTATTCTCTTCGACGTAGAGGCTGTTTTCCTTTACCCCTGGGCCGTTATCCTGCGCGAACTGAAGATGTTCGGCTTCTGGGAGATGATGGTTTATATCGCGGTCGTCCTGGTCGGCCTCTTCTTTGTGTGGAAAAAGGGCGTACTCGACTGGGGCATCGGCGCCGTCAAGCGAGGAGACTTCTAGTGCCGCTCGCTCCCCCGATTACTGATATCGAGCAGTTGAAGTCTCATCCGGCGCTTGGACGGCTGACGGAGTCGATTCCGGCCGCAGTGCAGGCGGCGAAGTTCGATCGCGACGAGTTGACGGTCTGGATCGACAAGGGTTCCATCCGCGAGGCGTGCGCGATTCTACGTGACGACCATGACTGTCCTTTCAACTATTTAGCCGATCTCACTTGCGTGGACTGGTATCCGTCGGAACCTCGTTTTGAAGTTGTTTACCACCTTTTGTCGATCCCTAAGAAAGAACGGGTGCGGCTGAAGGCGCGCGTGGACGGTTCGAGCGCTTCGGTTGAATCGGTCACGTCAGTCTGGCCGGCTGCGAACTTCTATGAACGCGAGGTTTTCGATCTGTTTGGCGTCCGCTTTACCCGACACCCCGATCTGAAACGCATCATGATGCCCGATGACTGGGAAGGCCATCCGCTACGGAAGGACTATCCGGTGGAAGGTTACCGGTAAGCATGACGACGATTCCGCCCAGCCTCGCTGAACCCGATCAGGAGAGTACTCTCGTCCTGAACATGGGGCCACAGCATCCGTCGACGCACGGCGTGCTGCGACTGGTGCTGGAAATTGACGGTGAGACGGTGTTGCGGCTTCGGCCTGAGATTGGCTATCTGCACACCGGCATCGAGAAGACCTGCGAGGCCAAGTTTTATCAGCAGGTGGTGCCGCTCACGGATCGCATCGATTATCTCTGCCCGCTAACGAATAATCTGACGTACTGCCTGGCGGTCGAAAAGTTGCTCGGGCTCGAAATTCCCCCCAAGGCACAATGGATGCGGGTTCTGATGAATGAGCTAACGCGCATCAATTCGCACCTCGTATGGCTGGGAACGCACGCCATGGACTTGGGTGCGGTGACGGTCTTTTTGTATTGCTTCCGCGAGCGCGAAGACGTTCTGCGATTCTTTGAGATGGTCAGCGGGCAGCGGATGATGACTTCGTACTTCCGCATTGGAGGGCTTGCACTGGAGCCGCCGTTGGGATTTTTTGAGAAGGTCAAGAAATTTGCCGATCGCTTTCCCGGGAACGTCGATGAATACGAAGGGCTGCTGACGGGCAACCCGATTTTCCAGATGCGTACGAAAGGCGTCGCCAAGTTGAGCGCGGAGGATGCGATTGCGCTTGGAGCTTGCGGGCCCACGTTGCGCGCCAGCGGCGTCGATATTGACTTGCGACGCGACGCGCCTTACTCAGGCTACGAGAATTTCAACTTCAAGGTGCCGACCTCCGATGGGTGCGATGTGTGGGCGCGATATGTCTGCCGGGTTCAGGAGCTGCGTGAATCGATCGGCATCGTGCAGCAGGCGTTGGCGGGTATGCCCGAGGGTCCGGTGAAAGCCGATGCACCAAAAGTGGTGCTGCCCGACCGCGAGAAGATGAAGACGCAGATGGAAGCGCTCATCTATCACTTTAAGATCATTACCGAGGGCTTTTCGGTTCCCGAAGGCGAAGTCTATCAGGCAGTGGAATCGCCGCGCGGCGAGATGGGCTATTACATCGTCAGCGACGGAACCGCTAAGCCCTATCGCGTGCACATGCGCGCCCCGTCGTTCGCGAACCTTCAGGCGCTGTCGAAAATGTGCGAAGGATATTTGATTGCCGATGTGGTCGCGGCGATTGGAAGTATTGATGTAGTGCTGGGGGATATTGACCGGTGAAGTTCTCGGAAGAATTCGAAACGCGTTTTGGCGAGATGGTGACGCATTATCCGACCAAGCGTTCGGCTTTGGTTCCAACCCTGCTCTATGCGCAGGATGAGGTCGGCTACTTGAGCGATGAGGTGATCGCCGAACTTGCGCAGCGTCTCGATCTGACGGAACTCGAGGTGCATAACGTGATCAGCTACTACTCCATGCTGACCACGAAACCGCGAGGCAAATATAACGTGCAGGTGTGCACCAATATCGCCTGCATGTTGGTCGGCGGCGAGGAATTGCTCGAGCACTGCAAGAAGAAGCTGGGCGTCGGGCACAAAGGCACTACGCAGGATGGGCTGTTTTCGCTGGAGGAAGTGGAGTGCATTGGGGGTTGCAGCTGGGCTCCGGCGGTACAGGTGAACTACGATTTTCATGAGAACCTGACTGCCGAGAAGATGGACAAGGTTCTGGACGAATATAAGAAGAAGGGAACGCAATAGGGATTTTGTAATTGGTAATCGGGTAATTTTGTAATTTGAAAGTCACCCGACCGCTGGAATTACCAAATTGCAAATTACGAAATTACTAAATGGCTTTTCTTGTTTCACATCCCGACGAGGTAAAGGTCGTCTCGAAGCGCTTTGGCTTGGGCGCGACGGACATCGATCGCTACCTGGCGCTCGACGGCTACAAAGCCGTGCAGAAGGCGCTCGGCATGGGGGCGGAAGCGATCATTACCGAGGTTAAGAACTCCGGTCTGCGGGGACGCGGCGGCGCTGGATTCTCGACTGGCATGAAATGGTCATTCGTTCCCAAGCAGTCGGCGAAGCCGAAGTACGTACTTTGCAACGGCGACGAGAGCGAACCAGGCACCTGCAAAGACCGCCTCATTTTCGAACACGATCCTCATGCGGTGATCGAAGGCGTCATGATCGCGGCTATCGCGGTCGGCTCGCATACTGGATACATCTACATTCGGGGCGAGTATCGCTATCTGTCCGTCATCATGCAGAAGGCACTCAAAGACGCCTATGCCAAGGGCTTTCTAGGCAAGAACATCTTCGGCAGCGGATACGATCTCGATGTGTATTGGCATGGTGGGGCGGGAGCGTACGAAGTCGGCGAGGAGTCGGCGCTGATGGAGTCGCTCGAAGGCAAGCGCGGCATTCCGCGCATCCGTCCGCCCTTTCCGGCCGTCGTCGGACTCTGGGGCGGCCCGACGGTCATTAACAACGCGGAGACGCTGGCCAGCGTGCCTCCGATAATTCTCGGTGGCGCGGATTGGTACGCAAAGATTGGCACGCCCAAGAACGGTGGTACGCGCCTGTTTTGCCTCGCAGGCCACCTGAACAAACCAGGTGTGTACGAGTTGCCCATGGGCTACAACCTCAAGAAGATGATCTACAACGTCGGCGGGGGAATTCCGAAGGGACGCGAATTGAAGGCCGTCGTGCCCGGCGGATCTTCGACGCCCGTATTGCTCCCTGACGAAATCGACGTCGCCATGGATTTCGATTCGGTGGCGAAGACAGGGTCGATGCTTGGTTCAGGCGGCGTTGTCGTGCTCGACGACACAACCTGCATTGTTAAGTTCGCGCTGCGCACCATGAAGTTTTACCAACATGAAAGTTGCGGCTGGTGCATTCCGTGCCGCGAAGGCACGGACTGGCTCAAGAAAACGCTGACACGCTTTCACAACGGCGGCGGTGTCATGAAAGATATCGACAACATTTATTACCTGTCGGAAAACATGTTGGGCAAGACTTTCTGTCCGCTAGGTGACGCGGCCGCCATGCCGACGATGGCGTTCGTGAAAAAATTTAGAAAAGAGTTTGAAGACCACTTGGATGGCAAGCCTTGTCCGTTTGAAAAAGCGGGGGCGGCGGAGCGGCAACCTGTACTGGCGTAGAGAATCCATAAATGCCTGATGTGACATTGACTGTCGATGGAAAGAAGGTCACCGCTCCTGCGGGCACGCTTCTAATCGAAGCCTGCAAAACCGCGGGCATCGAAGTGCCTTCTTTCTGCTATTACCCCAACCTTTCGCTCCAGGGTGCTTGCCGGATGTGCGTCGTCAAAGTGGAAAAGATGCCCAAGCTCCAAACGGCCTGCACGACGGTCATCACCGAGGGCATGGTAGTTGCCACTGACAGCGACGAGGTGCGTCAAGCTCGCAAGGCGATGGTCGAGTTGCTGCTCGGCAATCATCCATTGGACTGCCCGGTGTGCGACGCGGGCGGCGAGTGCGAATTGCAGGACATGGCGTTCTCCTATGGCGCCTCTGAGTCGAAATACACCGAGGCGAAGAATCATCGCGAGGAGCAGCAATGGTCACCGGTTGTTTATTTCGATCGGCCGCGCTGCATTTTGTGTTATCGCTGCGTGCGCATCTGCGGCGAGGGTATGGATGTTTGGGCGCTCGGCGTGCAGAATCGCGGGGTCGGCTCGGTCATCGCTCCGAATATCAGTGCTCCCGATCAGGATGCTCATCTTGACTGCGAAGAGTGCGGCATGTGCATCGACATCTGCCCGGTCGGCGCGCTCACCTCGGGCGCCTATCGTTACAAGACGCGCCCATGGGAGATGAACCATGTCGCCACTGTCTGCACGCACTGCGGGGACGGCTGCAAGACGACGCTCGGCGTGCGCCGCGGCGATACCGGGATGGAAATTGTGCGCGGCGATAATCGCGACAAGAGCGGCATCAACAACGATTTTCTTTGCATCAAGGGCCGCTACGGGTTTGACTTCGCGCACAGCGAAGAGCGCCTGACCACGCCGCTGATTCGCAAAAGTGGCAAACTCACTCCTGCCACGTGGGAAGAAGCGTTTGAGCTGATCGGAAGGCGTTTTCGCGAAGTTCGCGATGAGCATGGCGGCCGGGCGATTGGCGTAGTCGGCTCGACGCGCACGACCAACGAAGAGAATTATCTGCTCTCGAAATTCGCGCGTGTCGCCTTGAAGACGAACAACGTCGATCATCACCGCACCGCTGACTTCCCTGCCCTGGCCGCGGCGCTCCGTGACAAGCCGGGAGAGACGGCTTCCATGCGCGATGTGCTAACTGCACCTGCGATTCTACTGATCGGGAACGACCCGACCAACCAGCATCCGCTGCTTGCCTGGCAGATTCGGACCAATGTGCGGCTGCGGCGGGCTAAGCTCTACATCATCAACTCGGTCGAAATTAAGTTGAAGAGGCAGGCTGCCGAGTTTGCTCTGCTGCCGGTGGGCGCGGAGGCGAAGGCTGTAGCCTTCCTGGGCGGCGACGATTCCGCGCTAGACTCGCTGGCTAGCGACGCGATGACCCGTGAATCCTGGACTTCGCTGCGCGATAAGATTCGTGCCGAGCAAGATCTCGTCATTGCGTTCGGCTCTGAAGTGCGCGGCCCTGCCGTCGAAAAGCTCGCAAACTTTGCGTCTTCGCTCGCTAGCGCAAAACTGATATGCCTAGCCGACTATTCGAATTCGCGGGGTGCGAGTGACATGGGGCTTTATCCCGATCTGTTGCCGGGCTACGAACCCGTCGCTAGCGCCGGTAAGTTCCACAAGGAATGGGGTCAACCTCCGTCGGAAAGGGGATTGACTCTGCCGGAGATGATCGACGCTGCGACCGCCGGCAAACTGAAGGCTCTTTACGTGGTCGGTTCGAATCCAGTTGGCCGTCTAGCCGTCGATCCTTTCGGACTCGCGAAAACCTTCGTCGTGGTGCAGGACATGTTCCTAACCGAAACTGCTAACGTTGCCGATGTAGTTTTACCGGCGGCGAATGAGTACGAAAAGTCGGGGACTTGCACGAACACTTGCGGCGATCTGCAACTGGTCAAGAAGGCAGGCGAGGTCAGCGACTGTAAGCCGGACTTCGAAATGATTGTGCGCATTGCCGACGCGATGGGCTTCGATGTCCACGGACTCGTTCCGTTCGGTGGCGGCACGCATTCCGACATGGGGCAGAGCCGCGGGGCGCAGTCGGGCGAAGCTGACCGTCACGCGGTGTGGCTCGAAGCGCACAACCTGGAGCCGAAGATGACGCCGTTCGATCCGATGGCCATTCTTGACGAGATTCAACGCGTGGTGGCCGGCTACGATGTCTCGCGCATGAACCTGCTCGCAGGCAGCGATCAGCATATTGAGATTGCAGAGAGCGGCGCGGGAGCGATGCACAAACCGGAACTTATTGTTCCGGCCAACGACGGGCTATTCAGCTCAGGAACTCTGGGACGATATTCGAAAACTCTGAATTCGGTTCTTGAAAACAAATCGGCTGAGATTGAGGTTGCGGCCGACTAGAAGCTTAAGATCAAAACCCGCGGGCGAGGGCGCCCGCGCCACACAGGTACGAGATACTTTTGAGCATAACGACTTTCGCCATCATCTCGATCATCAAGTCCATAGCCGTCATTTTTGTTCTGCTGACGGCAGTGGCTTACAGCGTTTGGCTGGAGCGCAAAGTGTCGGCACACATCCAGAATCGCTGGGGACCCACGCGGGTCGGGCCGTTTGGACTGCTGCAGCCGCTGGCCGACGGCGTCAAGTTCATCTTCAAAGAAGACCTCACGCAGCCCCACGTCTACCGGCCGCTGTATATCGCTGCGCCGATGATCGCGATGGTTTTTGCGATCACGTCGATTTCCGTGATCCCGTTCGGAAACTATGTCGACTTTGGGCCTTGGGGCACTTACCTGCAGATCACTGACGTTAATATTGGGCTGCTGGTCGTGCTTGGCATCACTTCAATGGGTGTCTACGGAGTCGCGCTCGCCGGCTGGGCCTCGAACAATAAATATTCGCTGCTTGGTGGACTGCGCGCCAGTGCGCAGATGATCAGCTACGAAGTTTCGCTTGGCCTGTCGCTCGTGGGCGTGTTGATCATTACGGGCAGCCTTAGCCTGCGCGACATTGTGGAAGGCCAGCGGCATTTGCACTGGAATATTCTTTTCCAGCCCGTCGCATTTTTCATCTACTTGATTTCGGCCTACGCGGAGACGAACCGCACCCCGTTTGATCTGCCCGAAGCGGAGTCTGAACTGGTTGCCGGCTATCACACGGAATACAGCGCCATGAAGTTCGCCATGTTCTTTATGGCGGAATACGCGAACATGGTGACGGTCGCTTGCCTGGCCACGCTACTGTTTTTCGGCGGATGGCTCGGCCCGGTGTTCGGCCCTCCGATTTTGCAGGCAATACTTCCGATGATCTGGTTTTGCCTGAAGGTTTTCTTTTTTATGTTTCTGTACGTGTGGGTGCGCTGGACATTGCCGCGTTTTAGGTACGACCAGCTTATGGCGTTCGGGTGGAAGGTCCTGTTGCCGTTGGCGGTTGCGAATATTGTAGTCACGGCTTTGATCGTGGCTTGGAGAGCTTGAAAGCAGTCCCCAGTCGTCAGTTTTCAGTCGCGTTTACTGAGAGCTGACAGCTGAGAGCTGACGGCTGAAACAAATGTTTCACCTAATCCTATTTCTCTTTTTCGGCGCAATCTGCATGGCGGGAGCGATCAATCTGCTCGTGCAAAGCCATCCCATCAACAGCGCGCTCTCGCTGATCGCGGTGATGGCCGCGCTGGCCGCTGAATACCTGTTGCTGGGCGCGGAGTTCGTCGCCGCCGTGCAGGTGATTGTCTATGCGGGAGCCGTCATGGTGCTCTTTGTGATCACCATCATGCTGCTGAACGCCGGAAAAGAACAGCACACCAAAGGCAGCCGGGTTGCGATCCTCATCGGCGTGCCGGGAGTTTTGATCGCGGCCGTCCTTGTTACATGGACGCTCGTTGCGCGTGGGCAGACCGGTTCCGTTGCCATCGGAGCTCTGCCCGGCAGCCCACAAGATATCGCGCGGCTTCTCTTTCATGAGTTTCTGCTGCCCTTTGAAGTCACATCGGTATTGATTCTGATTGCGATCATGGGCGCGGTCGTACTCGCCAGCCGGCCGGAGGCGATTGCGCATCATCCCGCAAAAGCGGATCAACCTGATTCCGCGCCGTCAAAGCGAAAAGATGCGCCTCAGCTCGTGGCTTCCGGGGTCGGATCGGGAAAGGAGCACTGATGGATACAATTCCTCTCTCTTACTATCTCGTGCTCAGCGGATTGCTCTTCACCTGCGGCGTGCTCGGTTTTCTCATCAAGCGCAACATCATCACCATCTTCATGTCGATCGAGCTCATGCTTAACGGCGTCAATCTTTCGTTTGTCGCCTTCGCGGCCCAGTGGCACTCGCTCAGCGGACAGATCTTCGTCTTCTTCGTCATGGTCGTCGCCGCGGCCGAAGCTACTGTCGGCCTTGCCATCATCATTGCTGTCTATCGCACCCGTGAAACTTTGAACGTCGACCAGGTGAACCTGCTTAAGCTATGACGCCGAACCCCTATCTTAGTTCGTTACTATGGCTGCTTCCGATCCTGCCCTTGGCGGGCGCCGCCATTAACGGCTTTTTCGGACGTCATTCGTCGAAGAAGGCGATCACGACCATCGCGCTGGCTTTCTGCGGTGCGGCGTTTGCGCTGGCATTGTTCATCGCGCTGCGCTTCTCGTCCGATTCGGCACCTTATTATTTCGATCTCGCGCACTGGTTTCGCTCCGGAGACTTCCAGGTCGATTTCAGTTTCTACCTCGACCAACTTTCGCTCGTCATGCTGCTCGTCGTAACCGGCGTCGGCTTTCTCATCCACATTTATTCGGTCGGCTATATGTGGGACGACGACGGCTACTACCGCTTCATGGCCTACCTGAACCTGTTCATGTTCTTCATGCTGACGCTCGTGCTCGCCAAGAATTACTTAATGATGTTCATTGGCTGGGAGGGAGTCGGCCTCGCGTCATATTTGCTGATCGGTTTCTGGTTCATCAAAGATTCGGCCGCCTCCGCCGGAAAAAAAGCGTTCATCGTAAACCGCATTGGCGACTTCGGATTTCTGATCGCGCTCTTCCTGATGGTCAAGCATTTCGGCACGCTGGACTTTCTTACGCTCTTCGCGAAGATTCAGCCGCTTGCTTCTGAGACAACCGGTGCCGGCCTGCTTACCGCCATCGCACTTCTGCTCATGGTCGGCGCCGCCGGCAAGTCGGCCCAGATTCCGCTCTACGTGTGGCTGCCAGACGCCATGGAGGGCCCCACTCCCGTCTCCGCGCTGATCCATGCGGCGACCATGGTGACAGCCGGCGTCTACATGGTCGCGCGATCGCACGTGATTTTTGAGCGCGCCCCGTCAGCCTTGACCGTCGTCGCCATCATCGGCACGCTGACCGCTCTCTTCGCCGCGACCATCGGCATCGTGCAGACAGATATCAAGAAGGTTTTGGCCTACTCCACGGTTTCGCAACTCGGTTACATGTTCATGGCCTGCGGCGTGGGAGCGTTCTCGGCCGGCATCTTCCACCTGATGACGCATGCGTTCTTCAAGGGCCTGCTCTTCCTTGCGGCCGGCTCGGTAATTCATGGCATCGGCGGCGAACAGGACATGCACAAGATGGGCGGCCTGCGCAGTTACATGCCATGGACGTTCATGACCATGGGCATTGCCACGCTGGCTATCGCAGGGATCCCACCGCTCGCGGGCTTCTGGTCCAAGGATGAAATTCTTTGGAGAGCCTTCGGAGCAAGCTGGGTCTATTGGCTGATTGGCGTGATTACCGCTTTCATCACATCCTTCTATATGTTCCGGCTGATGTACATGACATTCGGAGGCGAGTACCGCGGCGTCATGCCGCAGGACGCGCATGGGCAGGACAGTCATGGTCACGGGAACGAGCATGGCCATGGCGGACCGCATGAGAGTCCGATGGTTATGCTGGCACCGCTAGCGATCTTGGCGATCTTCTCTCTCTTAGGCGGCTTCATTAACTACGGAGGCCGCTTCGAACACTTCCTCGCTCCGGTATTTCAGGCAGGCCAAGCCGTGCAGGAACCGACGGGCGAAGCCGCAAGCAAGACTATCGAATACGGTCTGATGGGCGTTTCGATCGCGGTCGCCTTCCTCGGCTGGGTAGTTGCGCATCTGTTCTACAGTGGTCGGTCGCAAATGCCGGAGCGCGTCGCAAAGTCTCTCGGCGGCTTATACGAAGCTGTCCTGCACAAGTACTACATCGACGAGCTTTATGCTGTCTTCTTCGTCAAACCGCTGATCGATGGCTCAACTGAAATTCTGTGGCATGGAGTTGACCAGGGAGTGATCGACGCCACCGTCAACAACTCCGCTGACGCCGCCCGCCACGTTTCCGATGAAGCACGGCACATGCAGTCGGGCAATCTGCGGTCTTATGCCGGGTGGGTCGCTGCCGGAGGCGCAGTCGTGATCGCCTACATGGTCTGGATGGGGGTGCGGTGAACATGAGTGCGATGCACTTCCTTGCGATACACATGGCTCCAATGAATCTGCCCAGCCTCAATCCGATCGTTCTCACGCTGGTAACTTTTATTCCGGCGCTCGGCGGCATGCTGATTTTATTTATCCCGCGCCGCGACCGCGATATTAAGCTCTTTGCGCTCGTCATCTCTTTGCTGGCATTTGTCGCGTCGCTGCACTTGCCGGTGCACCTGCATCGCGGCCTGGCAGGCTTTCAGTTCGAGATCGATAAGCCCTGGATAGCGAGCCCCAACATTCATTACCACATGGGCGTCGACGGAATCTCAGTGTGGCTCGTCGTCCTGACGACCTTCCTCACCCCGCTCTGCGTGCTGATTTCGTGGACCTCGATTCACGAGCGCGTCAAGGAATTCTTCATCCTGCTGCTGCTGCTTGAAACGGCGCTGATCGGCGTCTTCACCTCACTCGACCTGTTCCTCTTCTACTTCTTCTGGGAAGCGACGCTGATTCCGATGGCGCTCCTGATCGGCATGTACGGCCACGGGCGCAAGGTTTACGCCGCTGTAAAGTATTTCCTCTTTACCTTTATCGGCTCGATGTTCATGCTGGCGGCGATTATCTGGCTTTATTCGAAGGTCGGCAGCTTTGATTTCGTAGTCATTCAGCAGGCGATTCGCAGCGGCAGCATCCCCGGTTTCGCGACAGCGGCGCCGTGGCTCTTCCTCGGATTCTTCATAGCCTTCGCCGTCAAGGTCCCGCTCTTCCCTTTTCATACCTGGCT
>JBAWBE010000501.1:0-19110 GCA_049589635.1 Terriglobales bacterium | reverse complement strand
CCAGCCCCGGAGGGGCGACCTACATTAGCCCAGCGCCTTGGCGCTGGGTAAAGTGGAAGAAATAATTCAAGTCCCGGAGGGACGGCCGAGTTTCGTGGCACTCGTAACTGAAGAGGCTTACGGCCGTGATATACGGAGGATATCCAATGTTTGAAGATCATTTTGAGCCGAAATCGCACTGAGCTGCGGTCATACTTGCCGGGGACCCAAAAGCCACCCGAAAGTGCGCCAATCCCATGGTTTGAGAAATTAATCTGACGCCTAATGACGAACGACCAACGACGAAGTTACAGCGTTCGCTTAAACAGCGGCACCGCCAGTGCCAGCGTTACAAGCGCAAAGCACGACATGAAAATCAGATCCGGCATGATCGCCGCCAGGCCCGTTTCCTTCAGAAGCAGGCACTTGAATCCGTGTACTGCATACGTAAAAGGATCGATCCACGTAATCGCCCGCAACCATCCTGGAAACGCCTGTACCGGGTAAATCGATCCACTCGGGAAAAACAGCAGAGTGTTCAGAATTCCAAAAGTTGCCCGCGGCACCAGCGGATCTTCGACGCGCACCATCATCAAAAACATCATCGTATTAAACGCGGTGGCCGTCGCCACAATCATCAGCAGAAGCCCAATGATCGTCTCAACATGGAAAATCGTTCCCACGCCCGCGATCATCGATCCGATCAGCGTAATGACAATCCCAGTCAGTACACCCTTGATCGCGCCCGCGCCATTGAGCCCAAACACCAGCTCCGCCTTGGTGATTGGGGTCACGAGGTAGCCTTCGTGCACGCCGCGTGCCTTGTCGTCGATGTACAACATTCCGCCGCCGATCATCGCCGAAACGAACATCGCCAACGCAATCGATCCCGGCAGCAAAAACTTCATGTACTCGATATACGGATAAAGCTCGACAATATTCAGCGCCGTTTGCTGCAAAAGCCGCGGTTCAATGTCCGGCTGATTCAGCGCATCCGTGAGCGCGGTCATGCTGTCCTCGAGCGTCGAACTCATGAAGTTGTCGCTGTTATCGACGATCAGCGCGATCAGCGGATGATTCTTCTCATACACCATCTTCGAATACTGCGCGGGAATGATCACCGCTCCCTGAATCTTGCCGTTGCGCACATCTTCCCGCGCCTTCACCTCGTCGTCATAGGGAATGGTCACAAACGTCCGCGACGTCGACCGCACCGAATCAAATGCTTCCTTGATGCGGATCGCCTGCGTGCCATGGTCTTCGTCGACGATGCCCATCTTAGCATCGCGAATCTTCCCGCCAAACGCGTTGCCCAGCACGACCAGCTGAACGAGCGGAAAAATCATCGACACCATCATCAGCGCGGGCGAACGGAAGAATTTCCTCATCTCTCGTTCGATGATTGCCAGAGTTCGATTCATGGTTGTTGTCCCGGTCGCGGCGGCATCACAAACGAATGGGCCTTCACTAGTTCATCGCGCAATTGGCGCCCCGTGTAATGGACAAATACATCATCCAAAGTTGTGTTCTGCACGGTGAGCGTCTTCAGCGCCACGCCCGCGAGCACAGCCATTTCCACGAGATCGGTCGTCGTGCGAGACCCATTCGCGGTCAGCACGCGAAACATTCCCGCGCTCTCGTTCTGCACCGACGTCACTCCTGGCAGATGTTTCAGTCGCTCTTCCCAATCCACCGGCGTGTTTTCAAACTGGACCTCGATCACCGTCGATCCCGGCACTGTGGCTTTCAAAGCCTCTGGTGTATCGAGCGCCACCAGTTTTCCGTGATCGACGATCGCAATCCGATTGCAGAGCCGGTCCGCTTCGTCCATGTAATGCGTCGTGATCAGCACCGTCAGCTTGCGTTTCGATTTAATGTTCGTCAGCATCTCCCACACCGCCACGCGCGAAACCGGATCAAGCCCGGTCGTCGGCTCATCGAGGAAAAAAATCCTCGGGCTATGCACAAGCCCGCGCGCAATCTCCAGCCGCCGCCGCATTCCACCCGAAAGCGTTTTTGTCTGCGCGCCGCGCCATTTCGTCAGATCCACCGTCTCAAGCAATTCGTCGATCGCCTCTTTCCGGCGCTTCGGCGGAACGTCATACAGCTTCGCGTAGATCGACATGTTCTCTTCGACTGTCAAATCCAGGTCGCTGGTCAACGCCTGCGGAATCACTCCAATCGTCCGCCGCACCGCGTCCGGATCCCGCGCAACATCGTGTCCCATAATCCGCGCGGCCCCGCCCGTAATCGGAATCAGCGTCGTCATCATTCGGATCAGCGTCGACTTTCCCGCGCCATTCGGCCCCAACAGTCCAAAGATTTCTTCTTCTTTCACCGTGAATGAAATGTCGTCAACCGCCGTAAAATCGCCATACTTCTTCACGATGTGGTCGACCTCGATCGCATTGGCCGCGTCCGCCGCGATCTCGCTGCGCAAGCTGAGTTCCGATGCAGCGACACTCACGCCGTTCGAGTTCTTCAAGTCGGCCTGTCGCGGTTCGTTCATTATTTTCCGGCTGCTTGCTCCCCCGATGCTCCCGCATTCTCGGCGACCGCATTCCCCTTGAGTTGCGCCGCTGGCACCAAAACTTCAGCCGTCATTCCCGGCACATACGCGCCCTTAGGATTGTCGAGCCGCACCTTCAGCACGAGCGCCCGAATGTCGCGCTTCCTGCGCCCAACATCGCGCTGCGTCGCAAAATCCGCCTCCGCCGCCTTATAAAAAACTTTTCCCGGCACTTCCGTCCCGCCGGGCAGACGAATCTTCAGTGTGTCGCCATATCCAATATGATCCGCGTCCGTCTCCGGAATCGCCGCCCGCACCCATGTGTCGCTGAAGTCCACAACCGTCACGATCGCCTGTCCCGCGTTCACGACCTCGCCTTCGCGCGCCGCTCGCACCAGCACCGTTCCAGTCACCGGCGCGTAAATCTTCGTGTATCCCAATCGCACCTCCGCTTCCCTGAGCTGCGCGACCGCGTTCTCTGCCTGTGCGCGCGTTGACGTCACCGTACTTGCCGCCGCAGTCGCCTGATTCGTGCGCGCCACCGCTGAGTTCAAAGTCGCCTGCGCCGCCGTGACCTGTTCTCTCAGTGAATCCACGCTCGACTGTTGTGCCTTCAAGTTCATTTCCGCCTGCACTCTTTCCTGCTCGGATGCCACGCCCGCCGCCGCCAGCCCAATCGTTCGGCGACTATCGCTTTCGATTCGCGCCAGTGTCGCTTCGGCCTGCGCCAGTTGTGCGCGAGAAGATTGCAACTGCGCCTGCGCGTTCGCTACGTCGTTCGTAGTCGATCCCTTGGTCGACTTCTGTATATAGTCGTTCGCGCTCACCTGCGACCGCATACTGGCAATTGTCGCTGCCGCCGCTCGCTCTTCAGCTTCAAGCTCCGACGGATCCAGCACCGCGATCAGGTCCCCTTGCTTCACCGGCGTCCCCTCATCGACCAGCAGCTTCAGAATTCGCCCCTGAATCTGCGGACTCACCACGATCTGATTCGCGTCAACGGTTCCCACCAGCACCAGGTCATTTCCCCGCGGCGTCGAGAGAAAATAATAGGTCGCCGTAATCGCGAAGATAATGCCCAGCAAAATCAGAAATTTGTTGCGCGCATTCATTCGAATCTCCTACGCCCTCGAAGCCTTGTTGCGGTGTGATCTCGAACTTCTGTCCTTAAACATCGCCGCCGAAACAAACTCCAGTACAAACTTTCGCCGTTCTGCGATCCTCTCTTTCGAGAGTGGATCGACTTTGAGCAGCGTCTTCATACCTGTCGAACTGCTGAAATAGAAAATAATGATGCCCGCCATGGAGGGCAGGAAATCCATTGGGTTGACCTTCCGGAATTCCCCTTTATCCGCGCCCTCTTGCAGCATCTCGGTCACACGCCGGTAGATCGGAGCAAAATATTCGCGCGCGATGCGCAGCATCTGCGGGCTGCCCTTGGGTCCCATCCGCAACCACTCTGCCTGTACCACGCGCGGAAATCGCGGATTCGTCGCGATATAGTCGAAATAACGTCCCAGATACTCGAGCAGTTTCGCGCGTGGCTCCAGATCGCTTTCCAGCACCGGCATCAACCGGTCGCGCATTCCGCTGAACACATGGTCCAGGACCGCTTCGTAAAGCGCATCTTTGTCCTTGAAGTAGTAATAAAGGAGAGCCTTGTTGACGCGCGCCGCCCGTGCAATGGCATCTGTACGAGCGCCCGCAATCCCATGCTCCGCAAACTCGGCGACCGCCGCCCGCAAGATCGCCGCCCGGCTTTTTTCCGGATGCCGCCGGGTGCCAGTGCGGCCGCCCGCCTTCTTATCTTCAGGAACGCCTCGCCTCCCCGTTTGCTCCGCACTTGTGCCAGATCTATTCATGTAAAGGGTATTAAATAACCAGTTAGTTAGACTATAGTGCCATCGAAATCGATTCGCAAGTCACAGTCGGAATTTGATCCCCAACTTGGCACCCATCCGGTCATGCCCATCGGGCCAATGCTCGATCGTGGTTTCCCATGACTGCGGCTGACAGGGAAGACGGCATGTCCATGACATGTTCCAATCACGCCGTCCTGCTACAATTTTCAGTTCGCCGTGTCAGCCGCAGAAACGGCCATGCACACGTCTTGATTCGAAACGAGGTGTTCCGATGCCCGAAACTCTCCAGCTTGCCGCTCCCGCGCCGCTCACCACTCTGACCGAGGACGAGATTCTGTTTCGCGACAACGTGCGCCAGTTCGCGGAAGACAAAATTCGTCCACTTGCCAGGGAGATGGACGAAAAAGGCATGTTCGATCACGCTCTGATCGACCAGTTTTTTCAACTCGGCCTGATGGGCATCGAGATTCCCGAGCAATATGGCGGTGCCGGCGGCAAGTTCTTCGAGGCAATCCTCGCGGTCGAAGAGTGTTCTCGCGCCGATGCCTCCGCCGGTGTCATCGTCGACGTGCAAAATACGCTGGTTGCCAATGCCCTGCTTCGCTGGGGGACCGAAGATCAGAAGCGCCGCTACCTGCCCAAAATGGCGGCTGACACCGTAGGAGCCTACGCGCTCAGCGAGGCCGGTTCCGGCTCCGACGCGTTCGCCCTGCAAACAAGGGCGGAGCTCAAAGGCAGCGACTTCGTTCTCAACGGCCGCAAACTTTGGATCACGAACGGGAAGGAAGCCGGCCTCTTTGTTTTGTTTGCGACCGTCGATGTCTCGAAAGGCTACAAGGGCATCACCGCCTTTCTCATCGAGAAAAATTTCCCCGGATTCACAGTCGGCAAAAAAGAAGACAAGCTCGGGATCCGCGCCTCCTCCACCTGTGAGTTGATTTTGGAAGACTGCCGTGTGCCCAAAGAAAACGTGCTCGGCGAGGTCGGCAAAGGATACAAGATCGCGATTGAAACGCTCAACGAAGGTCGCATCGGTATCGGCGCGCAAATGCTGGGTGTGGCGCGCGGAGCCTGGGAATACGCCACCAAATACGCACAGGAGCGCAAACAATTCGGCAAGCCGATCTCCGAATTCCAGGGAATTCAATTCCAGATCGCGCAAATGGCGACCGAAATCGAAGCGGCACGCCTGATGGTTTACAACGCCGCCCGCATGAAAGATGCAGGGATTGATTTTGTAAAAGAAGCCGCCATGACCAAGCTCTTCACCTCGCAGGTTGCCGAACGCGTAACGTCGTTGGCAATCGAAGTTTACGGCGGCTACGGCTTCACAAAAGACTATCCGGTTGAAAAATATTGGCGCGACGCGAAAATCGGGAAAATCTACGAAGGCACCTCGAACATGCAGCTCGCAACCATCGCGAAATTGGTGATGGCGAAGTAGAGAAATCGCAGAAATTAGAAGTCTGATTGCAGAAGAAAAATTGCGGAAGTAAGCTCACCTGGGCCGTGCAGTCTGTTTAGGTCGCTCGGTTTCACTTCTCCAATTTGACTTCTGATTCCTTACTTCCTGAAGTGCGGCAAGACAGCATCGCCGAAGAGTTTCGCCTGTCCCGTCCGATCCTCACCCCAAATTTCCAGCATGATGTGTGTGCAGCCCGCGGCGCGAAATTCTTCGACCCTCTGAACGCACTCCTCCGGCGTTCCCGCAATCGGACAGACCTTGCGAAGCAACTCGTCAGACACCGCTTCAGCTGCGGCTTTGCGGCCGCCCCGTTCCATCGCGTCTGCCACCGGCTGAAGCTCTCCAAATGTGATGCCCGCCGACTCCAGCAGCACATCCGCCGACCCCTTGATGTTCTGCACCTTGTTCGCAAGATACATCGCAGCCTGCTCGCGCGCCCCTTCTTTGCCTTTTTTCGGATCGCGATCGATGCTCCCGACAATCACTGATCCGAGAATTAACTTCGACGTGTCTCGCCGAGCCTTCGCCGCCCCATCTTCCATATTCTTCTTCGAATAGCGCACGAACGCAGGCGTCGTGATCGAAGCGGTCAGTAATCCGTCGCCCACTGACCCGCTCAACTTCTGCATCGCAGGCCCCGTCCCTGCAACATATATCGGGGGGACCGCGCGCGTGACATGCGCGTCAGCCTTAAGTGCTGGCACGCTGGCATGAAAAACCTTGCCATGGTATTCGAACGCCTCACCCTTGAGCACGCCCCGAATGATTTCCATGCTCTCCCGCATCACCGTCGCCGGCCCAACCTTCTCGCCCTCGCCTTCGCCAATCTCCTTCATAAAAATCTTCGACGCGCCGAGTCCGAGTAGAAAACGCTCGCCCGCAAGATCCTGCATCACCCGCGCTTCCATCGCGATCTGCACCGGATGCCGCGTGTACGGAGAAATGATTCCCCAGCCCAACTGAATGCGTTTGGTCTGGCTCGCAATGACCGCGAGAATCGCAGTCGAAGAGCGCGCCTCAAACGAGTGTTTGCGCCACCAGGGATAGGCCTCGGCAATCCAAAACGCATCAAACCCGGCGTCCTCACAGGCTTTTGCCATAGCGACAGTCTCGCGGACGGGCTCCATGCTAAGTTGCAGCACTCCGATGTTGAACGGGATCGACATAGTTTTGATTCTCAGATTTGCAACGTGCCCGTGAAGGGCAAGACTGATCGTAAGACGTTACTCCGAATCGCTCCACGAATGTTCCAACCCCTTGATCAGTTCCCAAAGCGCTTGATTCAGTGGCGTCGCAACGCCAGTCTTTTTTCCCCACTCCACGATCGCGCCATTCATAAAATCAACTTCCGTCTGGCGTTTCGCCAAAACATCCTGCAACATGCTCGCCCGATGCTTTCCCGGCGCGTTCGCTCCCTTTTGCACAAGCGCGCGCGCATCGCCGTGCAGTTCAATACCAAGCGCCTTGGCCACAGCTTCGCCTTCCTCAATCAAATGGTTGAATAGCTTTCCTGTGGGACCAAACCGCGTCGCCGCTCCATGATGCAGAAGCGTCAGCGCACCAACCGGATTCGTCGCAGCATTAAAAATCAATTTAGTCCATTGCGCGCCCCGCGCATCTTGCAGCGGAATCACATTCATCCCCGATCGCGTAACAAGTCCGGCGAGCTCCTCCACCTTCGACATCGGCGTATGAGTAGGCTCAAACGGCCCGATCCATGTATCTCCCTTGATGTCGAACCCGATATGGCCGGGCGCGACAGGATGTCCGGCAGGAAACGTCGTTCCACGAATCACATACTTCACATGCTCGGCAATAATCTCTTCGTTGCCCACTCCATTCTGCACCGAGCACACCGCGCTGGCCGCATCGAAAACGTGCGCGACCTGAGCAATTGCGCTCCGCGTGTGGATGGCCTTGGTGGCAACGATGCCGTAGTCGCACCGCGGAATTTCTTTCGGATCGCCTGTGGCATTCAGCTTCGCAGTGAACTCTTCGGCGCCCGAAAGACGGAGTCCATTCTTGCGAATTGCCTCAACATGCTCCTTCCAAACGTCGTAGACCCAAACCTCAGCCTCACCCTGCCGCGCGAGATGTGCGGCAAACAAGCTGCCCACAGCGCCACACCCGACAATGCAAATTCGAAGCAACCAGTGCTCTCCCGACTTAGAAGTCAAAAGTAAAAAGTCAAATTGAAGAAGTAACTGAGATGTGAGAGAAGCGTTTCACTTCTTCAATTTGACTTCTGACTTGTCTTCCGAACTTCTCCGCCCTTATAAAATTTCCACTCCACCTCCGCCAGACACTCGCCTTCATTCCTGCCCACACGATAAGTGTCCTGCGTATAAAGACAAACCTTGCCGCCCTGATCGACCACCTGCGGATGCAGCGAGAAAATCATGTTCTCCTCAAGTACGACGTCACTCTCCGCGCCAATTGCAGGATATTCGAGCATGGTCGTCCCGATGCTGTGCCCGGAAAGATGTCCAAGAGAGAATCCTTGTTTTGCAAATATGTCAGCGACCGTTCGATGAACGGTTGAAGCGAGTTCGCCGTGACGCATGGCTTTGCGCGCCGCCTCCATCGCAAGCGGATACACATCGGCCATCTTCTGCGTGGTGGCGCTCGGTCTGCCCCGCAGCAACGCGCGCGAAAACTCGACCCAATAACCACCCGCTCCCGTTATCTCGAGCGAATAAAGAAGAAGGTCGTCGGCGGCAACCTTGCGATGCCCCGGAACCTTGAAATACGCGTCGGCCTCGCCATTTTCGCCAGAGAGAAGTATGTTCATCATGCGAGGTCCAGCGCCCCGAGCAAAAAACAGCTGAACCGCCGGCGCCATAATCTCAGCTTCCGTTTTGCCGGGCTCGTAGGCTGCAACTAGAGCCCAGAAGCCGTCAACAATAATGTCGATGGCATCGCGTACTTCCACGAGTTCTTCCTCGCTCTTAACCGCGCGCGCAATGTCGAACTCCCGGTCGAAAGCCACAAGCTCAAAAGATCCCTGCGCCAGTTCGCGATAGTCACGAACCGCCATGATGAAATTCATTCCGTAAGTCCCGACGCGCTTCCATTTGCTCTCGGCGCAGCGCTCGCGCAACCATTGTCCCGGCAGATCCGGCCAGACCTGATCTCTAACCCATGGCTTCTGCTTGTCTCCGATCCAGCGCGCTTCGCGTGGAAAAACCAAAGTAGGTTCGCCTTCTAGAGGGATGAGTACGTACACATATCGATGTACAATCTCGAACCCGGAAGTGTAAAGCACCGCGCCTTCAAACCCCGCATATTGGTTGCCGCAGACAATAAGGGCGTCGAGATTGTGCTGCCTCATCCGGGTGCGGATGTTCTGGTAGCGGCGGTCGATTTCTTTTTGGCTAGGCAAAATTGACGTTTATGAAATGACGTTGATAAAAACTTTCCAGATTGAATCTTGAGTTGCGTCTATGTGTAAACTCCGCATAATTCAGCGGCAGTCAACGCATAGATCTTGGTAATGTCGACCAGCGTCTGAATGCGAACTTTCTCTCCATCTTTATCCCTGGGTCCGCTGGATGGTCCATAATTCACGGTTTCAATCCCATAACGAGTAAGCACGCTGGCATCCGAGCACCAGGTAACAGCCTCCCGTTCGGGCGCCTTGCCGGTAATCCGCTGGTGGTTCCGATCGATAGCCCGGATCATCTCGTGATCTTCACTAATCCGCGCGCCCGGCACCGAGACATACGTCTCGAATTCAAGCCCCCAGTCCGGGTGAACTCTCTCGAGATTCAAAAAGACTTGCTGAATATCGCGGCGCGCCTCCGCCATCGGAATTGTCGGTGGCACCCGAACATCAAGAAAAAGATCAGTTTTCTCCGGCGTCCGGCTCGCCCGCCATGCATGTCCACCTCGAATGCCGCCAAGATTCACGATCGCTTTCTTCCCGCCATACGCCGCTTTTTTCTCCCAGAGTTCGATCCACTCTAAAATCGGCTGCATGATCTCGACCATGCGCCGGATAGAATTCATTTCCTCTCGGCCCTCACAAAATGCCGTATGGACATAAATGCCAGTACACGAAATCCGCACCCACATCGAACCGAAGTGCTCCAGCACGACATGCATATCCGTCGGCTCCCCCAGAATGCACATATCCGGCAGAATTCCATGGTTCACAAGATAGTGCGTACCACATCCATAGCCCCGGTATTCCTTGCCTTTGAATTCCCCCCACTGCGTTTTTTCAATCTCGCCCGTCACCGCCGCAACGATCACATCGCCCTTAAGCCGAACCCCCGCGCGCTGCAAGGCTTTCACCGCATGTGTATAGCAAACCAGCGCGCCCTTCATGTTGTAGATGCCCAGCCCGTAAATGAAGCCGTCTTTCACCACCGCATGCGGTTTGTAACCAAGCCCCGTCAAAAATTCTTCCTGACCCGTGTTCGACGTATCCATGTGGCCGTTGAACATCAAATTCTTGCCGCCGCCGGCGCCCCTCCATCGCCCAATAACATTGGCCCGCGCATCCTCAACCTCCTGCCAGGTAACGTCCAGATCGATCTTCCGCAGCGCGGCCTGCATGTATTCGGCCATCGGTAATTCCTGCCCAGTCGGGCTCGGAATGTTGATGACGTCGCAACACATCGAGATGATCTCATCCTCGCGCACCTCGGCCACAATGCGCTCGACAAGCTTGCTATCGAGAAACTTACTGTTGAGGCTCAAAGCGGACTTGGCAGGTTTTTGCGGCACAGTTGTCGATCGTTCCTTATTCTGTTTTCTCTGTTTATTATTCACGCGCGATTCGCGATAGCCGACACGCCGCCGCTCTTTGCCAGACGAAAATCATCCGGATCAGTGCACATCTTCTCGTTGCCATTTTCAGTGATCAGAAAATTATCTTCGAGCCGCAATCCGCCGCCACCAGGCCAGTAGATCCCCGGTTCAATCGCGAGCACCATCCCCTTCTTTATCGTTCCGCCCCCGGACTGGTGTGCATACGGAGGCTCGTGCGCACGCGCACCCACTCCATGGCAAATAGGATGCGAGGGCTGCCCAGCGTATCCGCCTTCCGCAATCCGGGCGCGCACAAGTTCGTCCAATTCCGGCAAACTCGCACCGTCGCGCGCAAACAATACCGCCTCACCAAAAACCTTCAGCAGAAGATCGAGCAGCCTGTGATACTCAGGTTTCAGTTCGCCCGGACATGCATTCTTCGTCAGGTCGGTCCAATACCCGTCGGCGCACACCCATATTTCAAACAGCGTCGGTTCGTCTTTCTGAATGGGCCGATCGCCTGTCGCTGTGAATGTCGCAATCCCTTTCCCCGACCACACCAGCGTAAATGCGCGCGCCATCTCGACCTTGCCTTTATATCCGACACCGATTCCATGCACAAATCCCTCGTACATGGCTCCAACTTCGCTCTCCTTCATCCCGGAACGCATGCGTTCGCGTGTGTAACCCATCGCGAGCGCAGCGAGTTCGTTGGCCAAACGCATACGCTCGATTTCCTGCGGAGTCTTGATTGCCCGCGCTTCATTCAGCAGCGGAGTCGAGTCCACCACCTCGCCGCAAAACTTCTTGAACGATTCGAAATACGACATCATGAACGTAGTCGGCTCGCCCACCATGCGGTCCGCCGACTGCGTGCCCATATTCAGTTCGACTCCGACCTTGTCAGTCAGCCCGCGGCTCTTAAGAATTTCATAAACCCGATCCCACGCCCGGAACTGCGGCGGCCGCGGATCGCCCTCGTCATAGCCCTTGAAATAGATAATGTCCTTAGTCCACGAATTGCGTTCGGCATCCGCCTGCTGTGGTTCGAGCGCAATCAAAGTCGGCGGCCCCTCGCTCGGAAATACCGCCGCATCATAGCCCTTCATGCACCAGTAATTTGTGAGATAAAGCACGTTGTCAGGAGCGCGCACCACCAGCGCCGAAAGATCCTGATCCTTCAGCAGCGCGCGCACCCTCTCCAACTTCGCATTGTCGACAGGCCAGACCATCAATGCACCGTCACCGGTTTGTTCTCATCCTGAAAACTCCATGCCGCTTCTTTTCCCTTGATCAGCCGGTAAATTGCTGTATGGAGCGGCGCCTGGAGTCCCACCCGCTTTGCTTCGCGCGCAATTGCGCCGGAAAGAAAGTCCACTTCAGTCGTTAGCCGATGCCGCACGTCGTAGAGCATTGAGGGCGGATGATTCGTCATCGCCCCAAGTCTATTCATTTCCCATGGGTCCTCGTGCAAACGAATTCCAGCCGCCTCCGCAACATGCTTGCCCTCATCGATCAAATCGTGCAGCAAATGTCCCAGGCCGGGCAAATTGTCTTCGTCGGCGAAATGCGGTGAATGTGGAAGCCCGGTCAGCGCCGAAACACCGTTCACCGACGCATTGAATATCAGTTTCGACCACTGTGCCGGCCGCGCATCCTCAAGCGCCTCCGCTTTCAGCCCACCGGCCACGATCAAATCGGCCGCCTTCTGCACAACTTCAAAAGGCGTGCCAGTCGCCTCAAATGGGCCCATCCATGTCGGCGTGTCCAGTTCATATTGCACATGCGTATCCGAGTGGCGCGTTCCGCTCATGAACGTCGTGCCGCGAATAACATGACCGCGCGTGAGCGTAGCGATAATCTCCTCGCAGCCCAATCCGTTCTGCGCGGAGAGAACAGCCCCGCGGTCAAAGCGTGCGCCGACAACACGAAACGACTCCTTCACTTGTATCGCTTTCGTCGCGACGATACCAAACTCGCACTCGGGAATTTCGCCCGGATTTGCAGTCGCGTGCAGCTTCACCGCGAAGCCATGCGTGCCCGTAACGCGCAGTCCGTCGCGATTCAGCGCGCGCGCATGATCTTCACGGCGGACCAGCGCCCAGACTTCAGCGACACGAGCGAGGTGCGCGGCGTAGAGACTGCCGATGGCGCCGCAACCGATGATGCAAACTCTCTTCATCGCGATCCGCGTTTCGCGTCGTGCTCGAGAACTCGTAGCGCCAGCGTTGCCGGTTGTAGTGGCACGTCGCGCCGGCACAACCTATCTTTTTTCCACCTTCACCCGCTCGCGCAACTGCCCGCCTTCGCGTCGCACTAACCCGCGAAAAATACTGTCCCCGTTATTAAACGAGTCGTCGATAAAAACCCCGTGGGCAAACAACGCATCCTGCAATGCCGCTGAAATCGTATGAATGGGCGCCGCTCCGCCTTCACCCATGCCCTTCGCGCCGCTGTAGCTGTGCGGCGACGGAGTCGAAGTATGCCCATATTTAATCGCCGGAATATTCATCGCCGTAATCGGCGTGTAGTCGCTGAACGTGCTCGTCATCATATTGCCCACCGCGTCATACACGCACGTTTCCATCAGTGCCGCGCCAATCCCGTGCGCCGTCGCTCCATAAACCTGCCCCTCCACAATCGGAGGATTAATCACCGTGCCGCAATCGTCGACGGCAACGTAGTCGAGAATCTTCGGCACAAAGGTATCGCGATCAACTTCGACCACCGCGATGTGCAATTGCGAAGCATACGTCAGCGTCAAATTCCCATACTTCGCCTTTTTGTCGGGAACCTTGAACGGCGCGCGCCACACGTACCGGCAATTCAGCGTGACGTCGAACATCTCCTCCGGCAGCACCGCGCTGTTCACGTTCACGATGTTCGCCAGCCCCCAATAGTTGATCGACTTCCCAGTGCTCCTCGCCTTGACCTCAGGCCCCTGCTGGCCCACTCCGAATTCCAGATCATCTTCGCTAGTCTCGAGCGAAAAGCCTGCCAGGCGCTTCATTTCAGCCTTCAGCTTCTGCGCCGCACCGTGTACCGCCGACAATCCCGAAACTGCAAACTGGCTCGCATAGGTCCCGGAAAATCCCGTATGCACATTGCGCTCGGTATCGAACCCCGTTCGTACCGTAATCATGTCGGGATGAATATTCAGCACATCGGCCACAACCTGCGCCGCCGTAGTCTCATGCCCCTGCCCCTGCGGACAGGAACCGACCGCGACGACCACCTCGCCATAAATATCGAGCTTGCAGTTCGCGCCCTGCGAGTTCCCCGAAAACGGTGCGTAAGGATTGACGATCTGCGACTGCCCAAAATTGTTGGTCCCGGAATCAAGAGTCGTCCCAATCCCGATTCCAATCATGCGTCCTTCTTTGCGCGCGTCGGCCTGTTTCTTTTTCCACCCATCCCAGCCAATCAATTCTTTTGCAACCCCGAGCATCCTCGGGTAGTCGCCCGAATCGTACACACAGCCATTGGGCGTCGTGTACGGAAATTCCTCCGGACGAACGTAATTCCGCAAACGCATTTCATCCGGAGCGATGCCAAGCTCATGCGCGCAAATATCGACCACGCGCTCCAGAAACCACAGATGCTGCATGCGCGAATATCCGCGGTTCGGCCCGACCGGACATTTATTCGTGACCGCCTGCCAGAAATCGATGCGCGCATTTCGAAAGCGATAAACGCCGCAAAAAACCTGAGACCATATCACGCACCCCAGCGGCTCATAGCGCGGATAAGCTCCGCAGTCGTCAATGTGCCGCGAGTCAATCGCTGTGATGACACCATCCTTGTCGAGCGCCACGCGCGTATCGCGAAACGTACGCTCATTCCCATGCGCGCTTGAAACCATGTGTTCCGTGCGCTTTTCCACCCACTTGATTGGACGCCCGCCCGCCTTTTTCGAAGCCAGCGCGCACACCGCCATCTGCGGATAGCTCGTGATCTTGATGCCAAAACTTCCACCGATATCGAAAGTCTGCACACGAATCTTGTCGATGGGAACGCTCAAATGCGCCGCCAGAAACTGAATCGCGAATGACGGAAAAGAATTATTGCACCAGTAATAAATGCGATCGTCCTTGGCGTTCCATTCGGCGATCACAACATTATTTTCCAGCGGAGTCGAAGAGAACCGATGAAAATGCATGCGGTCGATCTCGACCACATAGGCCGCATCCTTAAATGCTTTCTGTACGTCCCCAAATTCCCATACGCCATTCCAAACTCTATTCGTGCCAGCCTCTTCATGCAGAATGCTTCGATCCGCGAGCGCCTCCTCGGCATCCACCACCGGTTCGAGCGGATCATATTCCACCGCGACCAACTGGGCGGCGTCTTCGGCCAGTGCCGCCGATTCCGCGACCACCGCAGCCACCGGTTCGCCCTGATAGCGCACCTTATCCACAGCCATCGGAAAATCGCGAATCTTCTGCGCGTGCTCCGGACCAATTTCAATGAAAGGTTGCGTCTGCCCCGCTACTTCCTTGCCTGTAATCGCGCAAATCACGCCCGGCAACGCCTCCGCCGCCGAAATATCCACGCCAACAATCCGCGCATGAGCATAGGGAGAGCGCACAAAAGCCAGGTAAAGCATCTCTCGGAGCTTGATGTCGTCGGTGAACTTTCCGCGCCCGCGCAAAAGACGGTCCTCTTCTTTGCGCGGCAGTGACGCGCCCACCCACCGCTGACCGTTCTTCTTCTCGTCAGACAAGCTGAGATTTCCTTCCCGGTACGAAATGCTCGCACCCCACCGCCCGAAGCGCATTACGCCGCGAAACGCATCGTACCTATGCGAAACGCGTCGGCTATCCCACGCAATCTACGCCAGCGCCCTCTGCAATCCGTCGATCAGTTTCTGTACTTGTTTCTTCCCCAATGGCTCCAGCAGTCCTCCCGCAGCCGATGCCAGTGGCCCAAAGATCTGCGCCTCGCCTTGCCAGCTCACCTTCGTTCCATCGCCTTCGGGCGCAAGATCAAAGCCCGCAATCACCGACGCGCCGCCCCCAGCAACCGCGCCTTGTCCTTTATATTGCGCGCGCCGCGGCCGCTCAGCCTCCGTCAATTCCAATTTCACGTTAGCTGCGCCTTTTATGTAGGAAATGCCCACATTCACCTTGATCGTGAAATGTTTCTCGTCCTGCACCGACAAACTCTGAAACTCCGGCAGCAGCGGCGCAAATTGATTCGGGTCGGTCAAAAAGTCGTAAACCTCGTTAGGACTTTTCGTGACCGTGAACTCGCCAGTCAACTTGATCGCCAATTCAGGCTCCCTTCACATAGCGGCCCGCAAGTTGAATGGCTTTGAAGACGTTCATATATCCCGTGCAGCGGCAGGTATTGCCGGCAATGGCCTTGCGAATTTCTTTATCGGATGGTTCGGGGTTGTTCGATAATAACTGCCGCGTCGCCAGCATCAGCCCCGGCGTGCAGTATCCGCATTGCAAGCCGTACGATTCCCCAAAAGCCTTTTGAATCGGCCCGAGCTGCCCATCCTTTTCTAATCCTTCAACCGTCGTGATCTCCGCTCCATCAGCCTGCACAGCTAGCACTGTGCATGATTTCACCGCGAGTCCCTTCATCAGCACCGTGCATGCCCCACAATAACTCGTATCGCAGCCAACGTGCGTCCCCGTCAAATCACAAGCCTCGCGCAGAAACTCGACGAGCAGCATTCGCGGCTCGATCTCGCGCGCATACGACTTGCCGTTCACATTAATTGTGGCGGCGATCCTCGTCGCGCCGGTTATCTCGGCGGTCGCGCCTTCAAGCATCGCGCCTTTAAGCATCCCGCCGTTAAGCATAAAGATGCGTCCCTTCCACGCGCTCTCCGCGCGCCCGTCTCATCGCAATCCCGATCGCCCGTCTCACCAGCGCGACCACCAGCTGACGTTTGTACTCAGCCGATCCCCGCATATCAGGCTGTGGATCGCCGGCGGCGCGCGCCGCTTCAGCGGCAGTGCCAATCGTCTTTTCTTCGAGCGCCTTTCCGCGCAACGCGGCTTCCGCCTCGCTCGCACGAACCGCCGTCAACCCCACGCAGCCCAAAGCGATCGCCGCCTCCCGGCAAACATCGCCCGCCATAGTCAATTGCACCGCCACGCTCGCGCTCGGATAAACCGGCGCGCTCCTCTTGAACGCGAGATACGCGCCCCCGCTCCCCTTCGGAGGAATCTTCACCTCCACTTCACTCACCAATTCATCGTGACCGAGCGCCGTGGTGTAGGCATCTTTGACAAAATCTTTCAGCGCGATCGCGCGGGCACCTTTCGGCCCAAGACAATGAACGGTGGTATCGAGCGTCAGCAGAGCATTGCCCCAATCGCCGCTCGGGTCAGCCTCCGCGAGCGATCCACCCATCGTCCCGCGATTTCGTATCTGCACATCCGCGATTCCCGCCGCACAATCGTGCACGATCGGAATCTCCCGCGCCAGCGGCGAATTCTCAATCTCGGCATGGCGGGTCATCGCGCCAAATCGAAGCGCCCCCGCACGTTCTCGAATAAACGACGTCCCCGCAATAAAGTTCAAATCCACCAGATGCTCGGGACTCGCGAAGCGTAGTTTGAGCAGCGGAATCAGGCTCTGCCCGCCGGCGAGCAACTTTGCTCCTTCGCCCAACTGGCCAAGCATCAAAGCCGCTTCCGTCATCGAACTCGCGCGGTGATATTGAAATGGTCGTGGATACATGAAGATTTCTTTTTGCTAACTCAAGTAGCCGGGGCCATTGCCAAGGTCGCCCCGAAAGGCTACAACGATTCGACAATCTCCGCCATCAATGCTCGAGTGCCCCAATATCGCGATAGCGGCTGCGGAAATAAAGCAACGGGTCGCCGTCTCTGACCTCAACGTGCTCAACCTCCGCAATAAAAATCGTATGGTCGCCAGCCGGCTGCGCCGAATGCAGCCGACATTCAAGATAAGCAATCGCCCCCTGCAACACCGGAGTGCCATGCGCCGTGCGCTCAAACCGCGCGCCCGCCGTCTCCGGATGCTGATGCTTCTCCGCCGCCCCCGCATAATATTCCGAAATCGCCTGCTGATCGCTGCTCAGCACATTCACGCCAAATCGCTTGCGCGCCTGAAGGTGCGCGTGAGTTCGCGCCCGGTGATCGACGCAAACCAGCACCAGCACCGGGTCCAGCGAAACCGCCGTGAAAGCGTTCGCCGTCATGCCGTGCACCTCGCCGTCCTGGTCAATTGTGATAATAGTGACGCCAGTCGCGAAGCACCCCATCGCCTTGCGGAAGTCGGTCGCGCTCAGGGTCACGTTGCTGGGATCCGTTGGCATCTAATGCGAGCTTAATTCTAATGCAGCGAGGCCGGTCCCGCAGGCATCCAAGGGACAAGATTTGTTCGCTCCGCTATCATCGCTATCATCGTTCCGAAGCAGCTTGGACTCGTGCCTCGGGATAAGAGGGGTAAGTTTTCGGATTTTAAACCGGCAAGTTTTCGCACCTCAATGTCAGCGCTCTCACAGAAGGAATCGCGCATCATTACGGCGACGGACTTGCGAGCCGCAGTCGCCGAGCCGATCTCGCGCGAGATCGCCTGCCAGTTGCTGCAACCAGACGCCGCCTCGCTGCCCGATCTGCTAGCCGCGGCGCAAGCCGCCCGTGCGCGATTCAAGCCCGGCGTGATCACCTATTCACGAAAAGTCTTTCTCCCGCTCACCAATCTTTGCCGCGACTACTGCGGCTACTGCACCTTCCGCCGCGATCCGGATCAGCCGGGTGCCCACACCATGACGCCCGACGAAGTCATGGCCGTAGTCCGCGCCAGCGAGCGTCTCGGATGCACAGAGGCCCTGCTCAGTCTCGGCGACAAGCCCGAGATGCTCTTTCCCGAGATGCGCGAAACCCTCCGCCACCTGGGATACAAATCCACCCTTCATTATCTCGAAGCAATCTGCGACAAAGTCCTTCGTGAATCGAGCCTGCTTCCTCATCCCAATCCTGGCCTCATGAGCGACGAGTGGTTGCAGCGCCTAGCTCGCGTAGCGCCCAGCATGGGCCTGATGCTCGAAACCACCAGCGATAGATTACTCGCCCAGCACGCCGCGCACGACAACGCCCCAGACAAGGTTCCCGCTAAACGTTTGCGCGTGATCGAAGATGCCGGCCGGCGCAATATTCCTTTTACCACCGGAATTCTGATCGGCATCGGCGAGACCCTCGAAGAGCGCGTCGATGCGCTCATCGCCATCCGCGATCTTCACGCGCGCTACGGTCATATTCAGGAAGTGATCGTCCAAAATTTTCGCGCCAAGGCAAACACGCCAATGGCGGCGTGGCCCGAACCCACGCGCGAAGACATGTTGCGCACCGTCGCCGTGGCTCGTCTGTTGATGCCGGAAATAAATTTGCAAGCCCCGCCCAATCTCTCCGATCCGCACTACGCCGACTTGCTCGACGCCGGTATCAACGATTGGGGCGGAATCTCGCCGCTGACTCCCGATTTCATCAATCCCGAAAAACCCTGGCCGCACCTTGACGAACTTCGCCGCCAAACCGAAGCCAAAGGATTCGAAC
>JBAWBE010000500.1:0-3885 GCA_049589635.1 Terriglobales bacterium | reverse complement strand
ATAGATGCTCCGATAGCGCCGAAATATCGAGCAAAAAAACAGCGCCGCAATAAAAGTAAAAGTCGTCAGCAACGGACTCGGCAGATGCGCCGCCGCAAAAAGTGTCGCTGTGATCCAAACCGCCGCGTCACCGCCAAACAAATCCTCGCATCGCGTAAAGAAAAACGATTGCAGTATGAACTCCTGGATCAGGGCCCATACAACATACGCCCATGATCGACTCACGCTGGGCCAGATCCCGATGGCGGGAAGATCGCCTCCAGCCCAGCGCACCATAAAGATGAGAAACAAAGCCGTAACCAGGCTAACCGCCAGCACGAGGCTCGCCCCGAAAGTAGTCGGCAGCCCGAGCCCCAACCGCCGCAACGCCGGCTGATCCGACAGTGCAACATCGATCACAACGAAAACAAGAATCGCAATCGCCGCCGCCAGGGCCCACCGATTACGCATCGCCACATGGCGAGACCACAGCGCTCCCTCGGTCAATCCGTAGACGACAATCAACTGCATCCACGTGAAACAATCGCGCGCCCGCGAGATGGGAAGAGAGGACTTCACGTCTTAGTTTACGATGCGGTCCTATCGATGCCGGGTTGGTGGTTGCGATCGTTCCTCGAATCGTCCCTCGCCCAAGACTCCCAGAGGGAGAATCAATCGGGATTGTTACCGCGTTGTCGGCAAGTCCGACCCGCATCGCCGTTGATCTTTCGTCACTTGAGACCATCCAGCAGCCATAAGTAAGCTCACAATAGAACGGAGCAAGTCCTTGTCGAACCCACCTACAGTTCCTACTGCTAATTCGGGCGCGGCCACAGCGGTCGCCACTGCCCCAGTAACCGCGCCTGCGGCGCCCAAACAAGTCATTCCGACGCCGGCGCTACTATTAGCGATGCTGCAAGCAGGCAGCCGTGTCAGCGACCTTATTTTTTCCCCGGCAAGCTTGCCTCATGTCGAATTGAGCGGCCAGTTAGTGCCAGTGAAGATTCCTGGTTTGACGGCGCTCACTGCCGAAGATACACACCGCATCGCCGGCGAACTCATCGGCAGCAACCAGCAGGCGATGGCCGCGCTGCAACAGCAAGGGTCGTGCGATATTTCATACAGCCTGCCCGGACACTGCCGTTTTCGCGTCAATATCTTTATGCAGCGTGGAAGCCACGCCATTGTGATGCGCGTCATTCCGAAGACCGCACCGACCTTCGCTGATCTGAACCTGCCGAAGCAACTGCTCGAAATCGCTAATTTGAAGAACGGCGTCGTACTCGTGACTGGTCCCACCGGGTCTGGCAAGTCTTCCACCATGGCGGCGATTCTCGATCAAATCAACGAGACCAAGGCATATCACATTCTGACGATTGAAGATCCGGTCGAATTTGTGCATCGCCACAAAAAGTCGATCATTCATCAGCGCGAGTTGCACAGCGATACGCCTACTTTCGCGCTCGCTCTGCGCGCGGCTTTGCGGCAGGCTCCGAAGGTAATTCTGGTCGGCGAAATGCGTGACAAGGAAACGATCGAGATCGCGCTTGAAGCGGCTGAGACCGGCCATCTTGTGCTTTCGACACTGCACACGATTGATGCCTCCAAGACGGTCGAGCGTATTGTGGGCGCGTTTCCGCTGGGAGATCAGCAGGTAATTCGCACGCGCCTGGCAAAGAGTTTTCGCTTCATCGTCTCGCAACGTCTGGTGCCGCAGAAAGCGGGAGGCCGCGTGGCCATTATCGAAATTCTAACCTCTACCCTGCGCACACGCGAATATCTCGAGCGCGGCGAGCAGGAGGGCAAGACGCTCCTCGACGCGATGAAAGATGGCGATCAGGAAGGCATGCAGGACTTCGACGGCAACATCGAAAAGCTGATTCGAGCAGGCGTTGTAGATTTTGAAACCGGGCTAGCCTTCGCCACCAATCCAGGCAATCTCCGGCTGAGCATCTCCGACATTGCGGACGAAACTCAACGCGAAGCCGCGGAAAAAGAAGATGAGAAGATTGCCCAAAGCGCAGCAGCGGCCGCGCCGAAACCGCCGGTAAAGGCGCCGCCAGTCGTGGCTCAAAAGCCGCCGCAGAAGACGTCCGACCGCGAAGAAGAGCTGGTGATCGAGTAGGGCCACGGGCGGGACAACTTAATGCTCCGTGATCTCGCGCAGTATTCGCGAAATCCTTAGCTACTTATTCGCACGAATCCACTCATTAATCTTCGTCTCCAGCACATCCAGCGGCAGCGGACCCGAATCCAGCACCGCATCATGAAACGCTCGCAAATCAAATTTTGCTCCAAGCGCTTTCTGTGCTCGCGCGCGTAGTTCAAGAATCTTCATCTGCCCCATCTTGTAGGAAAGCGCCTGCGCCGGCCAGGCGATATAGCGATCGACTTCGGTATTGATGTTCTCGTCGTCCATGGCGGTGTGTTCGTGGAAATAATCGACCATCTGCTGGCGCGTCCAGTGCTGCGAATGTACGCCAGTGTCGACCACCCAGCGAACCGCTCGCCACATTTCATTTTGCAGCCGTCCGTACTCACTGTAGGGATCCTGATAAAAGCCAACTTCCTTCCCCAGCCGTTCCGAATAAAATGCCCAGCCCTCGGTGTATGCGTTCACATCCAGCGTGAACTTACGGAATGGAGGCAGGTCGGTGAGCTCCTGCGCAATCGAAAATTGCAGGTGATGTCCGGGCACGCCCTCGTGATAGGCGATAGCTTCGAGGTTTAACAGCAGGCGCTTCTCGGGCGCGTATTCGTTGACGTTGATGCGGCCCGGGCGCGAACCGTCTCCCGCACCCTCGGAATAATCCGCCGGCGGAGACGTCGCCGCGCGGTACGATTCCATCGGCACGACATCCAGTTTGTTTTTTGGCAAGCGGCCGAAAAGCTGCGGCAGCTTCACGTACATCTGATCGCGATAATGCGTGTACAAGTCGAACAATTGCTGGCCAGACTTCGCGTGCAGCGTTGGATCCTGCCGGATGTGCGCGTTAAACGATTTGAGATCGCTGAACCCTTGCGCCTTGGCGATGCCGAGCATCTGCGTTTCGATTTCCGCTACGCTCTTTATGCCCAGCTCGTGAATGTCGCCGGGCGTCATGTCGGTGGTCGTCTGGTGCTTTACCGCTAGCCGATAGCGCGCATCGCCGTCGGGCAACGCCCACTCGCCTGGATCCATGCGTCCATGTGAGGCGTAATCTTCCCGCACAAACTTCGCGAACTTTACATACGCCGGCGCGACTTCATTTTTTACCGCTTCTTCCAGCGCCGTCCGCAGCCGTTCGCGGTCCGCTTCGCTAATTGAGTCGGGAAACTTCTTCAGCGGCCCGGAAAAAGGACTCGTCTGGAGCGAGTCATCTGCAATTCCCTGCGCCTGGTCGGCGACTTTCTCCAGCAGGAACTTCGACGGCATGAAGTGATCGCGCAATCCGTCACGCATGTGCCCGATCGCCTGATCGAGGGCGCGCGGAATTTGATGCAGCCGCGAAATGTAATCCTCATAGTCCTTGACGTTGCGAAACGGCGAATTAAGCGGCAGCGACGGATACCACAGATGCACGCCGTCAAACTGCGTCGCGGGCATCTCCCAGTCTTTGAATTTTGCGCTCTCCAACTCTTCGCGCAGACCCCGCACCATGAGCGCTTTGTTCAGCCGCTCCTGCTCGGGGAAGCCGGTGGTATCGATCGCCTCAAAGCGGGTAAGCGTCTGCCGCGAGTGCTCAAGATTTTCCGCGATCGCTTTGTCTGAAAAATCGCTGAGCCGGTCGTTGTAGCGATTGTCGCCAACCTCCGTGGCTAGCTCAGGCGCAGTGCGCAGCGTGTACTCCCATTCGTCGGCGAGCAGGCGATTGAGTTCCGCGCGCCGGGCTTCAAGGCTGGTGCCCGCAGCGGCTGGATCAGATG
>JBAWBE010000499.1:0-6052 GCA_049589635.1 Terriglobales bacterium | reverse complement strand
CTTCAACTCCTCAAGGATCGTGTGTTTTGATGGGAATGCGTCAGATAAATAGTCTTGTTTGTGGAAAATGAAAAAACACGCCACCACTCTGCCCGGAGTTCTGTTACTTGAACCGCGCGTCTTTGGGGACGATCGCGGATTTTTTCTGGAGAGCTATAACCAGCGAGCGTTCGCGGAAGTCGGAATCACCGACGAGTTCGTGCAGGACAATCACTCTTACTCAGAAAAGAATGTGGTGCGCGGATTGCATTGTCAGATTCAGCAGCCGCAAGGAAAATTAGTGCGCGTGATCGCCGGAGAGATTCTCGATGTTGCGCTCGATCTGCGCCGCTCTTCCGCGACATTTGGGAAGTGGGAAACGTTTAGCCTCTCAGGCGAAAATAAACTCATGTTATGGATTCCGGTGGGATTTGCGCACGGCTTTCGAGTCGCGTCCGCGAGCGCACATGTCGTCTACAAGACAACCGATTTCTATGCTCCCGAACACGAGCGCACGATTGCGTGGAACGATGCTGGCTTAGCAATTGACTGGGGACTCGACGGCGACGCGATCGTTTCGGCGAGGGATCAGCGTGGAACAAGATTCGAGGAAGCCGAGAAGTTCGAATAAGTCGAGCCTGGATCCAAGACTGAAAGCACGGAGTAACTTAATCACAACTCAGCAAGACGTTCGTTAGTTCAAACGAAATTCGACCGCAATAGTGGTCTCCACTGCAACGGGCCGTCCGGACGATTGATACGGTTCAAACTTCCAGGAACGTACTGCTTCGACAGCCGACTGCGCGAGCCGTTGATCCCCCGCGACCGGCCGCAACTTCATCACCGTTCCGTCCGCTGCAATCACTGCGTCCAGCACGGTTAGTCCCTGGATTCCCTTTTGACGAGCTTCCTCGGGATAAACAGGATCGACCTTCGAAACGATGCGCATTTCCATCGTGTCGGAAGAAACTCGCACGGGTGCCTCTTCTCCATTCGCGGCTTGCGCGCCGATCTCAAGTTCCTTCCAGGATCGTTGCCACTGCCACCAGCCTAAGCCCGCTACAAGCAAGATCGTCGCGAGCAGAAAATGAAAGCGCCGGAAGCGAGCTCTTATTCTTGGTCCAGATTCCGCGACGTGAACCAATGTCGCGACGGGCTCGATCGAAGCTGTTACAGTCGGGGATGCTTCGGCTGGTTCAGTTTTCCTGGCTCTCTCATTCGAATCTTCATTCGCGTTGAGCTGGGGATTTCTGAGCTGATAGGTCCAATAGCGAATCAGCTCGCGCTGTTCCACCGGGAGTCCGACAAACTCAAATCCACAGCGCAATTCCCCTTGATATCGCACCAACGCCCGCGCGCGCACGGGAACGCCAACCTTTGGGATCCGAAGTTCGACCGCGACTTGCTGTCCGACTGAAAGTTCGCCGGCGATCATTCCGCCAACGCCGCCCTCGCTCAGGTCAGTGCAGCGCCCCGGCAAGTTTTCGGGAACTCCGGAACGCAACAGGATCACGTCCAGCGGCACGTTGATCGGATGCCGAGGAGAGTTGCGCCGTTGTGCTTTTTCGAGCGCCGGCGATGCAGCTGCACTCATAGGATTGCCTCCGCAAGATTAAAAAGTTCTTCTCATGCGGCTGGAATCAATTTAAAAGCGGCGCGTGCTACGGATAGTCAATGAAAATAGTTAACGAGAGTATAGCGGAAATCGGCGGGTGTTTTTCCTCAAAATATGACCATTCGTGCCGTTCAAACGAGGCTGCCTCCCAATTCGGTGCTACTCGAGATCGCGCCAGTTTGGGCCGACTCCCAGATCGACGCGGAGCGGAACCGCCAGTTCGTGCACTTCTTCCATGTGCTCACGCACCATGCTCTTCATGGTGTCAAGTTCATTTTCGGCGACCTCAAAGACGAGTTCGTCGTGGACCTGGAGCGTCATGCGCGATTTGAGATTGCGCTTCCGAATCTCATCATCAAGGCGAATCATGGCGAGCTTGATCAGGTCCGCCGCCGTGCCCTGGAGCGGAGTATTCACAGCCGTGCGCTCTGCGAAACTGCGCAGATTCGTATTCTTGCTGTTGATGTCCGGCATTGGGCGTATGCGGCCGAACAGAGTTCGTACTTTTTGGTCGCGGCGCGCCTCGGTGAGCGTCTTATCGATAAACGCGCGCACACCGGAATATTTTTCGAAGTACGCGTCGATAAACTTCTTCGCGTCGCCCGGCTCAATGCCCAGCTGTTGCGAGAGACCGAACGCGGAAAGACCATAAACGATGCCGAAATTAACCACCTTCGCCTGGCGGCGATGATCTGACGTCACCATTAGCGGAGGAACACCAAACACCTGCGATGCGGTAAGCGTGTGGATGTCGTCGCCACGCCGAAACGCCTCGACCAACAATCCGTCTTTCGAGAAGTGCGCCAGCAGCCTGAGTTCGATCTGCGAGTAATCGGCCGCCAGCAGAACATACCCCGGCTCGGCGATAAAAGCGGCGCGGATCTCGCGGCCGAGTTCGGTGCGAATCGGAATATTTTGCAGATTCGGATTAGTCGACGACAGCCTGCCGGTGGCTGTGCCGGTCTGGCCGAAGGTTGTGTGAACACGGCCGCTCCCGCTGCGAATCAGCGCCGGCAGGGCATCGACATAGGTGGACTTCAGCTTCGTGAGCTGTCGATATTCCAGGACAAGGCGTGGAACTTCATGCTCTTCCGCAAGGCCTTCGAGCACATCGACCGCCGTCGATATCTTCTTTCCCCTGCCATACTTCACCGGGATCGGAAGGCCGAGCTTGTTGAAGAGGACGTCGCCGAGTTGCTTGGGCGAGTTGATGTTGAACTCGAAAGAGCAACGTTCGTAGATGTCGATCGCCTTGGCGTCGGCTTCGCGCTGCAACTTTACGGACATCTCGCCGAGCGCGGATGGGTCGATCTTCACGCCGGCAGCTTCCATGCGCGCGAGAACAGGCACGAGGGGCGCATCGATTTTTTCGTATACAGAGATTAAGCCTTGCTCTTCGACTTCCTGATGCAGAGCGCTCGCTAGTCGGCCCGTTATGTCGGCCGCTTCTGCAAGATTGCCGCTTAACTTCAAATTTAATCGGCGCAGTGCAACTTCGGGCAAAGAATGCGATGAGTAAGTGGGATCGAGGAGATAGGAATACAGCATTGGATCGTGAGTAACTCCACTTGGCTCGATCCCGATCTCAGGAAAATGATGCAGCGCGGCTTTGTAATCGTGAATGCTCTTTGGATGGGCCGGATCTTCGAGAATTCTTTTGATGTGCGAGGTCACGGCGTCGTCGGCAAGTGAGACGAGTGCGCCTTCTCCGGACGATTTCGAAATCGCAATCTGCCGTTGCCACGCGGGACTGGAAACCTCCACATCGGCGGGCCGTAAGTCGAGAAGTCCGCTTTGTGGAACTTCAGACTCTTCGTCGATTTCTTTCGGATCCTCTATCTCGGCTTCGGCCTGATTTTCAGCGAGTGGAATGGCCAGCGCCAGCGGCGTGCCCGGAGCCGCGTCTCGCAGATAATCTTCCAACTCGGCTTTCGATCCGATGTTCTGATAGTGGCCCTCTTTCACCTCGACCACAGGCAGCAATTCTTTTAACAGAGAGCTGAATTCGAGTTCGGCAAACAGCGCGCGCAACGCATCGACGTCCGGCTCGCCGGCCTTCATGGCCGCAACGTCGAGATCTACTGCCACGTCCGTGTCGATGGTCACGAGTTGCTTACTCAGCAGAATGTTGTCGCGGTTGTTCTGAAGAGATTCGCGGTAGGTTTTCTTTTCGACTTCCGCCGCGCGGTCGAGTGCCTCTTCCACGCTGCCGAAGCGGCGGATGATTTCAACCGAACCTTTGTCGCCGATGCCGGGCGCTCCAGGAATGTTGTCGACCGAATCGCCGCGCAGCGCCATCACATCGATCACCCTGGAGGGCGGCACGCCCAGCAACTCTTCGACTTTGGCGGCGTCGCAAATCAAATTATCCTTCGGCGGATTCAGTACGCAGACCTTGTCGTTCACGAGTTGCAGCATGTCCTTGTCGCTCGAGACGACATAGACGGTGTGCGAGTCGGCGGCTGCTTTGCGGGCGAGAGTTCCGATCACGTCGTCGGCTTCGTAGCCTTCGAGTTGAAGAATCGGGATGCGATAGCCTTCGAGCGCGCGGCGGATATAAGGTACCTGCTGCACGAGATCCGGCGGCATCTCAGCGCGGTTCGCTTTGTAGCCGCCATACTGCGATTCCTTAAACGTCTGCGTCTTGATGTCGAACTTGCGGATAGTGGTGATCGCCTCCGCTTGCTGGTTGCGGATGGTCGGGGCGCCTACGTCGAATACGGCTGCAAGGTATTCGGGCGAGAAGTCGTCGCGCAGTTTGCGCAGCATGTTGACGAAGACATAGGTTGCCGCGGTCGGAAGCCCGGTCTTCGTCGACATCGGCCGTTGCCGCGCCATCGCGTGATAGGCGCGGAAGATGAACGACATCGTGTCGATGAGAAAGATGCGGCCCTTGCTGGACACGGGCGCGAGTTGCGGCTTGGGAGCGGGGCTCGGCGCCGCTTGTTCCGGTTCCGCCGAAATGTTGACCGAGGATTTCTTTTTTGGAGGCAACAAGAAAAGTTTAGCAGTTCAGCGCGAGGCGTGGACATGGGGTGGTCGCCATTCCAGCCAAATCAGATGAACCCGCGTATGATATGTGGTTTTCGGACTGCGAGCGCAGCATGCTTCCCTTCAAGCTCATTTACAGCGACGACTATTTCCTGCCGATTGGTGCTCACGTCTTTCCTGCGGAAAAATACAAGCGGGTTCATGATCGATTGCTGGCCACCAAGGTGGCCGAGCCCGCCGACTTCATTACTCCGCGCGCAGCCGCGGACGAAGACATTTTGCTGGTACACACTCCACGGTACGTGGAGAAACTCAAGACCGGTACGCTCAGCGCGCACGAGGAACTTCAACTGGAAATACCCTACTCGCCTGAGCTGGTGCAGGCTTTTTGGCTGGCGGCGGGTGGTTCAATGTTGGCGGCCGACTATGCGCTGAACGACGGAGTCGGGATCAATATCGGCGGTGGATTTCATCATGCCTTCCCTGATCACGGGGAAGGTTTCTGCATGATTAACGACATTGCAGTCGCGATTCGACGGATGAAGCGCGACGGAAAAATCCGCACGGCCATGACGCTCGATTGCGATGTGCATCAGGGCAACGGGACAGCGGCCGTTTTTGCGCCAGCATCGACGCCCGACATGGATCGAACGAAAAAAACGTCGCCGGATGTCTTCACCATCTCTTTGCATCAGGAGAATAATTACCCGGCGTTCAAGCCACCTTCGTCGCTGGATATGAATCTGCCGGATGGCATGGGCGACGACGAATATCTGGCCTGCCTCGAAAGCGCGATTAGTTTAGGTTTAAGCAAATGCAAGCCAGAACTTATTTGTTACGTCGCCGGAGCCGATCCGTATCGCGACGATCAACTCGGCGGATTGTCGCTAACGATTGAAGGACTGAAGGAGAGGGATGCGCTGGTGTTTCGGTTTGCCAAGGCCGAAGGGATACCTGTTATGGTGACCTTCGCAGGCGGCTACGCTCACAAAGTGGAAGATACTGTCACCATCCACTCGAACACGATTGTTGCCGCGCAGGAAGTTTTCGCCGGCAAGTAAGTGCATCGTCTCCTGCGCTCTTGGGCGATGGAATCAATGCTTTTTATTCGTGTGCGCCAAACGCCAGTCCTCAACCTCCTTTTCAGCTTGGGCGATTTCCGGAGGGCTCATGGATTTCTTAACGCCGCTTAAGGCTTGCGAACTTTCTTTGACGGAATCGGCCGCCAGGCTCAACCACTTGTAGGCTGCCACCCGATCGCTACCCGAAGTACCTTTTGCGAGCAACGACCCGTAGCGGTATTGCGCTTTGGCCATGCCGCGATCGGCCGCCATCTGATAGTAATGCGACGCAAGATCACGATCCGGTGGCGCGCCATTTCCCTGCTCGCAGATGATGGCGAGATCATATTGGGCTTCGATTTGTCCCTGGCTCGCGGCGGCCGTGAGCCAGCGCCGCGCCTCCCTA
>JBAWBE010000498.1:0-2009 GCA_049589635.1 Terriglobales bacterium | reverse complement strand
GGGCAAGGTCCGGCCGCTCGGTAGTACAGAAGAAAGTGACGTAGATGTGCGGGTGATTGCGGCCACCAATAAAGACTTCGCCAAGGAAATCGCCGAAGGCCGTTTCCGCGAAGATCTTTATTACCGGTTGAGCGTGATTCCGATTCATCTGCCGCCGCTGCGCGAGCGGCGCGAGGATATTCCGCTGCTCGTGCGCTCGTTTCTCGACCGTTATTCGAAATCCATGGGGAAGAAGATCGAAGGAATCGAGCCGGAAGCCATGCGCCGCCTGGAAGTCTACGATTGGCCGGGCAACGTGCGCGAACTCGAAAATACCATCGAACGCGCCGTCGCTCTGGAAGGCTCCGCGCGAATTTCCGCCGAGGGACTGCCCGCGCGCATCCGCGAGCATTTTCAGGAAACCGTTTCGTCGCACCACTCCGGAAACGGCAACGGTTCCATCCTGCCCGAAGGTGGGATTAACCTCGAGATGCACATCCAGGATCTCGAGCGCTCTTTCCTGCTGGCTGCCATGGAGCGTTCCGGCGGCGTTCGCACCCGCGCTGCCGACACTCTAAAAATGTCCTACCGCTCGTTCCGCCACTACGCTAAAAAGTACGGAATATGACGCTGTCCAGCGTGGAGCTGCCGGAACCCGTTGCAGCACCTGTCGCGGTCCGTTTACCCGCCTCCAAAGTTCGCTTTCGCTACGGCCTCACGATTTTTTGCGGCGCATTTCTTCTCTTCCAGGTGCAGCTGATCCTGGGGAAGTACATCCTGCCGTGGTTCGGTGGCACGCCCGCGGTTTGGACGACCTGCATGCTGTTTTTTCAGCTGCTTCTGTTGGGCGGATATCTCTACGCGCATCTGCTGTCCACAAAATTGAGTGCGAGGACGCAGACGATTGTGCATATCGCCGTGCTGGCATTATCCGCATTGCTGCTGGCGCTGGGAGCTCTTGCTTGGAAGTCGCCGCTTCTCCCGGGACCTTCCTGGCGGCCAAACTCTTCCGATTTCCCCATAGCACAGATATTGCGATTGCTGCTCGTTGCGGTAGGGCTGCCCTTTCTTTGCTTGAGCGCGAGTGGGCCTTTGCTGCAAAGCTGGTTTGGCCGGACGCATCCCGGGAAATCGCCTTACCGTCTGTACGCCCTTTCGAACATCGGCTCGCTGTTAGGTCTGCTGACCTATCCGTTTCTGGTCGAGCCAGGATTCCGATTGCACACCCAGGCGTGGCTTTGGAGCGTGGGTTACATCGTCTTCTTCGCCGGGTTCATTGCCTGCGCAAAAGACATGAATGGGCCCGGTGTTGTCGCCTCAGCCGTTGCGGAACCGGAACTCGAATCCGCGTCTCTGCCGTCCCGTGGTGTACAGCTGCTTTGGTTCTTGCTTCCCGCCATGGCCTCTTTGATGCTCCTGGCCACCACGAATCTCATGTGTCAGGAAGTGGCAGTCGTACCGTTCCTCTGGGTTCTGCCGCTGGGCTTGTATCTCCTCAGCTTCATCATCTGCTTTGACAATCCCAAGTGGTACCGACGCGAAATTTTCCAGGTATTGCTGGGCGCCAGCTTTCCGATGGCTCTCATCGTGTTGTTGTCCTTGGACAATGCTCCTATCGTGCGGCAGGTCTGGATGCTCAGCCTGGTTCTGTTTGCCTGCTGCATGGTTTGCCACGGAGAGCTGGTCCGCCTGAAGCCACATCCCAAATACCTGACGCGCTTCTATCTTCTTATCTCCGCCGGGGGAGCTGCAGGAGGCATCTTTGTTGCTCTGATTGCGCCACAGATTTTCACCGGGTTTTGGGAATTTCACTGTGGCTTGGTTGGCTGCGCGCTTCTCGCGATGGTGGCTCTCGCGCGAGACCGCGAATCCTGGTGGTATTGCAATAAGACTTACGTAAGCAGCGCGATTCTTCTCGGATTGTTCCTCATGCCCGAGTTCATATCGCGACACGCCGGGCTCGCCATGATTCCGGTTACGATGTACCGCTGGCACTATTACCCGGTGCTGACGGTTCTGGCCGTGTGGGC
>JBAWBE010000497.1:0-17379 GCA_049589635.1 Terriglobales bacterium | reverse complement strand
CCATCCACGTTCCCCTTGTTATCAAGCTGCCGGATAGCAAGAGCTCCGGCAAGCGCGTGACGGATCGTGTCGAACTCGCCGATATCATGCCATCGCTGCTGGGCGCGGCGGGCATTGCCGTTCCTGATAAAGTTCAGGGCCAGTCGCTGCTCGGTTTTTTGGCGCCCGGAACACCTTCCGGGGATGCCGCCGCCCGACTATGGCAGGATCGGGGCGCCTATTCCACGGCGGATTACGGTCACGTTACGTTCGGCTGGGCGCCCGCGGAGTCTCTTCGCAGCGGAAAATATTTATTCATCCAGGCTCCGCGACGTGAACTTTACGACGAGAACGCCGATCCCGGCTCTCTCCACAACCTTGCCTCAGCTTCGCCCGCGGTGGCGGACGCTCTTTCGGCCCGGATGAAAGAATTCCAGCAGTTGACGAATGGCGGGGAACCGCTCTCGGCACGGCAGGACGAAGCGAAGACGGAAAGACTCGCTGCCCTTGGATACCTGGCTGGGAACCAGGACTCCTCCTCTGCCAGCCAGGGGGATCAGGGTGCCGACCCGAAGGACAAGATCGAGGCGGCCAATATCCTGACCCAGATCATGAACATTTTTGAATCTGCCCCGAAACAAGATTGGTGCCGGCTGGCCGGGCCTGAGATCAAGAAGGCTCTCGTGAAAATCCCCAATACTTCCATTCTTCACTTCTTCATGGGCGGCTGCTACCTGAACAACGAGGACTATGCCAACGCCGTGACCGAGCTCCGGGCCGCGGTGAAATTGAATCCAGCTTTCTCGCGCGCCGAAGCGAACTTGGGCCGTGCGCTGATGAAGTCGGGAGATGAAGAGGGCGCGATGGCCGCCTTTGAGCATGTCTCGAAAACCGCACCCGGTGTGATTGATGTTCACCCCTATCTGATTGTTCTCTACAACAAAGCCGACCGGCCGCAGGATGTGATCCGTGAGTGCCGCAAACTTCTAGCGATATTCCCTGGCAACTTTGGGGCGAATTTTAACCTCGGACGCGCCCTCCTGGAGACGGGAGACGCGCAAGGCGCGATTGAACCGCTCAAGAAAGCGATGGAAGGGGAACCGCAAAGGCCCGCGCCCCACGCGGTGCTTGGAGATGTTTATGACAAGCTTGGTCGTCCGGACGAAGCAGCCCAGGAGCGCGCCGAAGCCGAGCGGTTGAGCGCCGCGATGCACGGTGCGGGCCAGCAACTCCCCAGCAGTGACCAGTTCAAACCGAAGTAAGCTTTAAATCGAGTAAAGTGTGGGCATTCATGTTCCTTCGAGTGCGAACAAGGCAGGAATCAAAGACAGAATGAAAGCGATTTATTTCTTACCGATCCTCGCGGTTGCGGTCGCTGCCAGCGCGGCCAATCAGGAGCCTTTATTGCCCTCAAAGCTCCCCAACATCATCTTGATTACGCTCGACACGACGCGCGCCGACCGCATGGATTTTCTCGGCTCCAAGCGCGGCCTGACGCCGAACCTGGATTCGCTCGCCAATGATTCCGGCATCTTTACTCGCGCCTACGCGCAGGCTCCTCTGACTCCCACTTCGCACTCGACCATCCTCACAGGAACTTACCCCCAGTTCCACCAGGTGCTGATGTTCCCGGTGCCATTGGACAAGAAGTTGCCGTTTCTGCCGGCGCTGCTCAAGGAGCGCGGATATTCGACCGCTGCCGTCGTCGGCTCGATCGCAGTGGATTACAAGTGGGGAGTTCCGGGATTTGAGCGTGGGTTCGATACCTACGACGCAAATTTTGACTGGAACAGCTATACCCCCGAAACACGTTACCAGACCGTTGAACGAAGGGCCGATGAAGTTGTGGACCACGCCCTTGCCTGGCTGAAGGGACATCCCCAAGGCCCTGTCTTTATGTGGGTGCACATCTTTGACCCGCATGACCCGTATGATCCACCCGAGCCATATAAGACTCGCTATGCAAAATCGCTCTACGATGGAGAAATCGCCTATGCCGATTCAGCGCTGGGTAAGTTCTTTGCTGGCCTTAAGTCCTTGGGCATTTACGATGGCGCGATCATTGCGGCCACCGCCGATCATGGCGAAAGCCTTGGCGCGCACGGAGAAGACACTCATGGCGTCTTCGTCTATGACGAAACCATCCATGTACCATTACTCATCAAGCTCCCTCATGGCGTAGCCGCCGGAAAGCGCGTGGAAGAGCGAGTGGAATCGGCCGATATCGTGCCAACAGTACTTGGAGCTGCCGGCATTCCCGTTCCCGCAGCGGTCCAGGGCCAGTCACTGCTTGGCTTTCTCGAACCGGGCACTTCCGCGGGTGATGCCGCAGCCAAGGTCTGGCAGGATCGAGGCGCATATTCGCAGGCCGATTACGGCCACCTGGCGTTTGGGTGGAGCGCGGAACAGTCTCTCCGCATGGGCAAATATCTTTTCATAGAGGCGCCACGCCGTGAACTCTATGAGGACGCAACCGATCCCGAAGCTTTGCATGATCTGGCAGCATCCTCATCCGCCGTTGCCGATACCCTCTCCGCCAGGGCCAAGGCATTTCAGGCAGCCACGACCAATACCCAAAAAACACCGGAAGCGCGCATGGACGAAGCCAAGGCACAGCAACTTGCCGTCCTCGGCTACATGGCCTCTCGCCCCGAAAGTCCGTTGGGGTCTCCTGAAAGCCAGGGTGCAGATCCCAAGGACAAGATCCAGATTGCCAACACCGTCGCGCGCCTCAATGACCTCCTGCACAATTCCGCCCGAGGACGGTGTGACAAAGCAATACCTGAGATCAAGAAAGCGATTGCTGCTTACCCGGATATCGCCCTGTTCCACTACTTCATGGGCGGCTGCTCTTTGGAAAAGCAAGATTGGGCGGGCGCGGCAACAGAATTTCGGCAGTCGGCGAAGCTCGCGCCGACTTTTACACCTGCGGAGAAACACCTTGGGCAAGTGCTCATGAATCTGAAGGACTTCGATGGCGCAGCCAATGCGTTCGAGCAGGCAGTCACCGCGCAGCCCAGCGACGTCGAGGCACATACTTACCTGATCGTTCTTTACCACATGGCCAGCAAGTATCCGGAAGAGATCAGAGAATGCCAGGCAGTTCTGGGCATCATTCCCGAGAACTTCGGCGCCAACTGGCACCTTGGTTTTGCTTTGTTGAACACGGGGAAACCTCAGGACGCGGTTGCTCCGCTGAAGAAGGCGATCGAAGGCGAACCGGAGCGCCCGCGCCCGCACATCATTTTGGCAGACGTATACGAGAAGCTCGGACGTCCGGACGATGCAAAACGCGAACGTGACGAGGCCCAACGTCTGGGTGACGGCCCGCATCCCGGGCCCATGGCTCCCGCCGATGACAGCGGCTCGAAGCCGAATTAGCGTGGTTGAGCGGCTCTCTCGGATGACACATCTCAAAGAGAGGACAACAGGTTAAATGGAATTCCCGCGCCATCGAACTCGTCATTCGCTGTTTGTTGCGCTGTTTGTTGCGCTGTTTGTTGCGCTGTTTGCCGCTTTGGCTGCGACTCTCGCTTTCGCGGCGCCGCAAACAGCTCCCTCGGGACGCAAGCCCAACATCGTCCTCATCACGCTCGATACGACGCGCGCCGACCGCATGGGCTTCCTCGGCTCGAAACGCGGATTGACTCCGAATCTGGATGAACTGGCCCGCCAGTCGTCGATCTTCACCCGCGCCTACTCGCAAGCTCCTTTTACGCCGACCTCGCACACCACCATTTTTACTGGCACCTACCCACAGTTTCATCAGATCCTCAAATGGGGAGCGCCGTTAAGCGCCGACATTCCTTTCATGCCCGCAATCTTGAAGGCCCACGGTTATTCGACCGCCGCGTTTGTCGGTTCGGTGGCGATGGACCCGGCATGGGGAGTTCCAGGATTTGAGCGCGGATTCGACACGTACGACGCCGACTTTCATGGGGGAGCGCCGGGAGAGGATCGCTATACCACCCTCCAGCGCCGCGGAGCGGAGGTGGTGGCGCATGCACTCGCCTGGTTGAACAAACACCCAAAGGGCCCGTTCTTCATCTGGATACATCTCTATGACGCGCACGATCCATACGATCCGCCCGAACCATACAAGACCCGGTATTCGTCGGCGCCCTATGACGGGGGCATTGCGTATGAAGATGCGGTTGTCGGAAAACTCTTCCGCCACCTCAAAGCGGGTGGCTTATACGACGGCGCGTTGATAGCCGTGACGGCCGATCACGGAGAATCGCTGGGCGCGCACGGCGAGGAGACACATGAACTCTTTCTCTACGATGAGACGATCCGCGTACCTCTGCTGATCAAACTGCCCCATCCGGCCGCAGGTTCAAAGCGCATCGAAAATCCAGTGGAATTAGTCGACATGGCGCCCACCGTACTCGAAGAAATCGGCGTCACGATCCCGCCGGAAATGCAAGGCCAATCGTTACTGAGCTTGATGAAGGGCGGCTCGATGGCCGGCGTGTCGAAGGGCGAGTCCGGACAAAATCCTGCCGACCAAGCCTGGCATGACCGCCCAGCCTACTCGCAGTCGGTCTATCCGCACAGCTTTGGCTGGAGTGACCTGCAATCGCTGCGCACGGAAAAATATCTGTATATTCAGGCGCCGCGCCGGGAGCTCTATGACCCGGCTGCGGATCCGAAAGCGGAGCACAATCTGGCGGAGTCGTCGGCTGCGGTTGCCGACACATTGGCCAGCCAACTCCAGGCATTACGCGCACAGACGAGCACCACGAAAGAAGCTCCCAAAGCCGCGACCGACCTCGCAACCCGCGAAAAACTGGGTGCGCTCGGATATATGGCAGGAGCGGGTCCGAACGCAAAGGCCGATGCTGATGCCGGGCCCGATCCCAAGGATAAAGTCGAAATCGCGAACATGCTTCACCGCGCCGAACAATTGCAGCAGAGCGCGCACGGTGATGATTCGATTGCTCTGCTCCAGCAAGTCATCGCGCAGAACCCCACTTCCGCGTTCTATGTGGAGCTTGGAACCTGGCTGATCCGAAAAGGGGATTTCCAAAAAGCTGTGCCGGCCCTTCGCAAGGCTCTCGAAATGGACCCGGATACGGATGGAGCCCTTTTTCTGCTGGGCCAAAGTTTGTTGGCGATGCAGGATTTCGACGGCGTCATACCGGTAATGCAGAAACTCATCGCGAAGGTGCCCAACGCGGTGCAGGCACACAGTTATCTCGAACTCGCCTATGCCCGCACCAATCGTCCCGCCGAAGCCATCAAGGAATGCAGGATTATGCTTGAGTACGTTCCCGATGATCACGGCAGTTACCTGATTCTAGGACAGTCGCTGGCTCGCACCGGAGACCACGACGGCGGAATCGCCGCCTTAAAAAAAGCGGAATCCCTGAGACCGGATGACCCCACCGCCCATGCCTGGCTCGCCGATATCTACGATCAAATGGGCCGAAAGTCGGACGCTGAGCACGAGCGATCGGAAGCCGAGCGCTTGCGCTCAGAGTGAAAAGCGGAAGGTAAGGTAATGGGAGTCAAAAAGCCAACTACGATCTGGGCCTAAGAAGCAATAAAGGAACTATCGAACATATGGTTTTGATACGTCGCTCTTCTATAGTTTGGACGCTAGTTTGCACCCTTGTCTGGGCGCTCTCCGCTGCCGCGCAGGCGACCACTTCTGAGGCCCCTCCTCCGCCTTTGAAGTTCCCCAACATCATCCTCATCACCCTCGACACCACCCGTGCCGATCGCATGGACTTCCTTGGCTCCAATCGAGGCCTCACGCCCAACCTTGATGTGCTGGCGAACGATTCCGCCGTCTTCACCCGCGCCTACGCGCAAGCTCCGCTCACGCCCACCTCGCATGCCACGATTCTTACCGGCACCTATCCTCAGTTTCATCAGGTCGTGCCTTCGCCCGATCCCCTAAGCAAGGATCTCCCCTACTTGCCCGATATTCTGAAGGCCCGGGGCTACGGCACCGGAGCCTTTATCGGCTCGGTCGCTCTGAGTCTAACGCTGGTCCCCGGCTTTGATCGCGGATTCGATATGTACGACGCCGACTACAGTTGGAAAGGCTATACCCCGGAAACCCGCTATCAAACCGTCGAGCGCCGAGGTGGAGAAGTAGTGGAGCGCGCCTTGGCATGGTTGAACAGACAACAGTCGAGCAAACCGCAGCCTCCACCGTTCTTCCTGTGGGTACATCTCATGGATCCCCACGACCCCTACGACCCACCCGAGCCGTACAAAACGCGCTACGCGAAAGAGCCCTATGACGGAGAGATCGCCTATGTTGATTCGGTGATGGGAAACTTCTTCAAGCAGTTGAAGGCATCCGGACTCTACGACGGAGCGCTCATCGCCCTCACCGCCGATCATGGCGAATCGCTGGGAGCCCACGGCGAAGATACCCACGGCGTCTTTCTTTACGATGAAACCATCCATGTGCCGCTCGTCATCAAGTTGCCTAGCCAGCGGGGCGTTCCACCGAGACGCGTTCGACCAAGAATCGAGTCCCGCGTAGAGCTGGCGGATATCCTGCCCACCGTGCTCGAAAACGTGGGCATCGACGTGCCGAAACAAGTGCAGGGCCTATCGCTGCTCAAGCTGATGGATCCAGGCCCCACAGGCGAAGCCGCCGCTGAAGCGTGGCGCGACCGCACCGCATATTCCCAGGCCGATTACGGACGCATCGCTTACGGCTGGAGTTCTCTGCAATCGCTGCGTTCCGGAAAGTACCTCTATATTCAGGCGCCACGCCGCGAGCTCTACGACGACGGACTCGATCCCAACGCCAAGCACAACCTCGCCTCGGGATCTCCCGCCGTCGCCGATACCCTTTCAACCAAACTAGAGACCTTCCGGCAGGAAACCGCGAATCCCCATCCAACAACATTGGCCCTGCTCGACGACACGCGAACAAAGGAACTCGCATCGTTGGGATACATGGCCAACCTCGGCAGCTCTCCCGCTACTAATCCTGCCATCCAGCGCGCCGACCCGAAAGACGTCATCGAATTTGCCAACATCATCTACAAGGCCAACCGTTTCCTTGAGGATCTTCACTGTCTCAAAGCTGTTCCGAAAATCCAGGAAATGATTCTCACCGCCCCCAAGGTCGCTCCCCTGCACTTCTTTGTCGGCCGCTGCTACTTCCAGGAAAACAATTATGAAAAAGCAGTGCCGGAATTCCGGGCAGCAGCGCAACTCGATCCGAGTTTCGTCCAGGACGAGATGGATCTTGGCATAGCCTTGATGCAGCTCCACAACTTCGACGAAGCAGCATCGGCCTTCGAGCACGTTCTCAAAACAGATCCGACGGTAACGGACGCCCACGTTTACCTGATTGTGCTCTACGGGAAAACCAACCGCACCGAGGACCAGATCAGGGAATGCCACGCAGTGTTAAAGCTTCTCCCAGACAACTTCGGCGCAAATCTGAATCTTGGTCAGGCGCTCCTGAAAACGGGAGACCTTAAGGGAGCGATCCCGCCGCTCCAGGAAGCCATCATAGGACAACCGCAAAGACCCGCGCCCCACGAAGTTCTGGCCGATGTCTATGAGCAGCTCGGCCGGCAAGCGGATGCAGACCGGGAGCGGACCGAAGCCGAGCGCTTGCGCTCGGCCATGAACGGAGCAACAGGCACGCAACAAGAATAGAAAAGAGAACTCACCATAATTATGGCGCTGTATTTAAGGCACTGTTTAATACGCCCACCACGGAGCGGCCGGCGTGCCGGATGGCACCGATTGTCCCGCGATTGAAACAAACACGTTACGCCCGAAGAAAAATGGCAGTCCCCAATCAAACCCGCACGCCGTTCCGCCTCCGCAATTGCTCGATCCGTTTGGGCCCGCCAGGTTCGCAAAGGCGGTGTCGCTGCCAAAGTCGTTGAAGTCGTTCACCGCATTATCTACGCTGAAGGTTACCGTATTCTTCGCGCCGCTGCCCGTCACGTTCTGGGCCGACAGGCTCAACGTGCTATTCGGACAGTAGAAACCGGGCGCGATACTATTCTCAGCACACTGCGGAATGGACGAGTCGGGAAAGAAATAGCCGTTCGATCCGCTGTCAATGAAGCTCTCGGTCAACGTCTGAGAATTGAAGTCGGTGGTCATAAAACCGCCGTCGCTCAGGGTGTAAACCGTAGCCGACCCGAGCGCATTATTCGATTGCGTGCCGATGCCGAAGATCATCGAACCACTTGCGGTCGCCGCTTCACCGTCGACGGTCTGCATTTCAATGATTACGCCATTGTTGTCCGTCGAAAATCCAATCACCGGATTGATCACTTGTTGCGCAACCGTGATTGTTTGCGACGAGCATGGCCCGGTTGGTCCACATGTAAAGTACACATTTGGCGAGGTCGAACTCTGGCAAGCTTGACCGCAATCCTGCGGGTACGATCCGACGCCGAGAATGCCGTTCGCTCCCAGCGCGTTAAGAGTGTCCAGGTTCACACCGCCTTGCGAACACGCGCTCGGAACGCTGAAGCCCACTGGATTCTCGATTAGCTGAAGGCTCGCCGCGCTGGCTTTTTCGCCGGCCATTTCGATATCCGCCTGCGCCACCGGCCCCCAGAGGTAGGTTCCGTCCACAAAGTCGACGCAGTTGTAATAAGTCGTGTTGCCTGATCCGGAAAGCTCCGGAAGAGTAAGCGACGGAATCGCCGAGGCCAATAGTCGCAATCCGACCGAACCCGTGTCCACGAGAATTCCGTCAACCGTTGAACAGTTCGAAGAACTCGGAACGCACACCGTCACGCTCGTGAACGCGGCGTCGGAATAATTCACGCCGGGTGCGGGACCGCCGTTCACCATGATCGCTTGCACGTTATTTCCAGTCGCAGGAGGAGGCGACGAACTGCTGCTCCCTCCGCCACCGCAGGCAGCGAGTACTCCGAATACAGGCAGGACAGCCAGAGCCCACAATCCGCGCGATACGACTCTTATTAATGCCGTCCTCACTGCAACTCCTCCTTCGTCACGCCCGCCGGAACCTGCTGCGGAACATATGCGCGGAAGTGATACGCGTGCGTGTAGCCATTCATTTGCACGACTAGCCCCGGCAACTGAAGATTCAACGGATGCCGCCCGACGTGGGCATCTTTATTAGCCTTTACCGCCGCGGAATACTGATCGAAATAACTGCCGAGCAATTGCTGCATGTCGGGAACAAATTGTCCTTGCCACGCGACCGCGAATACACTCCCTCCCGACGAAATGTATTCGCGCACAAGGGTTCCGCTCGCGCCTTTGAGCTGATGCACCGTATAAGTGCTCGCCTGCTTCAATTCTTCACTGCCTTTCATTTGAGCGCGGTCCGCGTCGATCGAGGCGGCATCTCCTCCGAGCGCGGCAAAGGCCATCGGCAAAACTGGGGGCGAAAACAGAAACACTATGACGGCAAGGCTGGCCATGAGGGGTTTCATGGATGGGTGAGATGCGGATTGCGCGGGAGCCGCTGCCCGTCAAACAAGGCAGACGGCAGAGTTAGCGCGGATTTTACAATCTTTTACTTTGTGCGAATTACGCGGGGATCAGCCGGATTGTCAAGCGTGGCAGGACTTTAACTTGTCTTCTGTTCCGGATATTCGAAAATTCCGCGTCCGGACTTTCGGCCGAGCCTTCCCGCCTTCACATACTGTACGAGTAGCGGGCAGGGCCGGAATTTCTCCCCCAGGCTTTTGTGCAGATATTCAAGGATGTGCAGCCGCGTATCGAGCCCAACTAAATCCACCAGTTCGAACGGACCCATCGGATGGTTCAGCCCCAGCTTCAGCGCCTTGTCGATATCTTCCGCCGTCGCGATCCCTTCCTGGAGCATGTAGAACGCTTCGTTGCCGATCATCGCGTTAATACGGCTGGTGATGAAGCCAGGCGCTTCCTTCACCACCACCACTTCGTTCCCCATGCGCTCGCCCAGGTCGACGGCCGCCGCGAGCGTTTCCTCATCCGTCTCCAGCGCGCGCACCACCTCGAGCAATTTCATCTTGTGCACGGGATTGAAAAAATGCATCCCCACACATTTCTTCGCCCTGTAAGTAACGCTGGCAATTTCAGTCACGCTCAGCGAAGAAGTGTTTGACGCGAGAATCGTCGTCGGCCGGCAGATTTTATCGAGGAGCATGAAGATCTCGATCTTCGATTCCATCTCTTCAGGCACGGCCTCGATCACCAGATCAGCCTGACGCGCGGCTTCATCGACCGAGCCCGCATACTCGATGCGCGAAAACGCCGCCTCGGCAGCATCCGCGTTCACCTTACCAAGCTCGACCGCCTTGTCAAGATTTGCGCGGATCTCTGTTTCAGCTTTGCGCAGCGCGTTGGGAAGAAGGTCTTCAAGAATGGTGCGGCAGCCGGCAAGCGCCGCAGCATGGGCGATCCCACGCCCCATAATGCCAGCGCCAATGACAGCAACGGTCTGGATCTTTGGCGTCAAACCCGGCGTCGCACCCGGCTCTGACCCCGGCGTTACCTCTGGCACTACTTCGTCACCTTATCGAGCTGCTTCTCGAGCTGCTTCAGAACGCTCTCCAGGCTGGGATCGGATTTGCGGATGTATTCGGCGAGGCGGATTTTTTCTTCTTCGCTCATGGTAGGAAGGGACGTGTTGACCCGCCGCAGAATCGCAGCGATGTCATCCACGTAATTCATCATACGAATGAGTTCTCCAGTTGCGGCCATGATTGCTCCTTGCTCTTTGGGTAACTGATTCATTGTTAATGGACAGAGAGCATTTAGTAAAGTGACTTTCAGCTCACCGAAAACAAAAGACTCAGAGTGCTGTATTCTCGCGCTTAAATTTCCAATTTCCCACTCAATCCCCGTCTTTATAGGGAGCAAAAGTCTCACCTCTGCAATCGACCCCGCAACCCTGAACCGTCCGATCGTCATCATCATTTTATTTCCCTCCCTATCCGCCCGGCACTTGCAAGGATCTGGTTGCCGCGTTAACGATTCCGTCCTTGAACTCCCGGCCGGGGCGGAGCATACTGTATCGACTTTCGCACTCCGCCTCGACCTCTCCCCCTTGGCGCTTTTGATGATTTGGTGTGAAGCGAATCGCCTGACAAGGTTGTTTTGGGCCTCAGTTCTCCGGCGAAATTGAATCAGCCAAGATTGGAGCAATCTATGAACCCATGCCATCGGAATGCGATTACGGATGCTCGTCTGAAAAGTGATCGTTTAAAAAAGGAAGGCTCACGCCCTGCCGGTCTTTTGGCGACAGCGGTCACCACCTTCCACGGCGCTTTGATGTCCGGATTTCTTTGCGCATTGCTGGTTGCCGCAACCCAGCCCGCACAGGCCCAAACCGAGAGCGTCGTCTATGACTTCCTTTTCGGGACCGGGGCACGTCCCAACTCTACCTTGCTCATGGCTGGGGACAATCTCTACGGAACCACCCGTGGCGGCGGCCGTTGGGAGAGGGGTGTCATCTTTAGTGTGAATACCACGACTGATTCGGAGACAGTACTTCACAGCTTCAACGGTCCCGCCTACGCAAACCCCAATGGACTGATATGGGGCTTCGGAAAATACGTTTTCATCGGCACAACTCCCGGCTTCGGGTTCCGCCCTTACGGCACGGTATATGCGATGGGGCACGGTGCAAAAAGGGGACATCCCTTCAGGGGGCTTTACAGCTTCAACAAGAGCCAGGGAGCGAACGGTACGACTCCGGTCTCCCCTATGGCGATCGATTCAGCCGGCAACATCTACGGCGTTACAACCTTCGGAGGCAGTCACGGCGGAGGCGAAATCTTTGAGATCACACGGCCCGGAACGGCGACGATCCTCTATGGCTTTGCTGGCGGGACGGCGGATGGCGCTAACCCTTACTTCGGTTTGGTTCTCGACCCCCAAGGGAATTTGTACGGCACCACTTCGCATGGAGGCAGTGGCACGGGTTGTTCTTTTGGGTGCGGTGTAGTGTATAAGTTCGCTCCGGATGGCACGGAAACAGTGCTCTACAACTTCACGGGCGGCGCAGACGGTGCAGACCCGCACGCAAGCTTAGCGCTGGATGGCGCGGGCAATTTGTATGGCACAACTTACCAGGGCGGCGGCGCCGGGTGTAATGGCTCCGGCTGTGGAACGGTATTCAAGGTGACGCCCGGCGGAACCGAGACAGTTCTCTATAGTTTCGCTGGAGGACTGGACGGCGCCGAGCCTCTCGCCGGTGTGATCCTGGACGCCCAAGGCAATCTTTACGGCACGACTTATTCTGGCGGTGGTTCCGGCTGCGGCGGAGATGGTTGCGGAACCGTCTTCAAGGTGACGCCCGGCGGCTCGGAGACCATTCTCTACAGCTTCACTGGTGGCGCGGACGGCGGCTTGCCGATGGCTGGTTTAGTGATGGATGGGCAAGGCAATCTCTTCGGCACCGCCTCCACGGGCGGGTTTGAGGGCTTCGGGGTCGTGTTCGAGGTGACGCCTTAAGCCCTGACCGCAGGACAACCGATCGATCGACGACTGATTCGCCGGACTTCTGATCGACCAATAACCGATCGGTGGAACAAACAAGGATCGGTCGACTCCGGGTCGGCCACACACGATAATAGGAACCATGCTGCGCGACCCGAGCCTGATCCCGCTTTCCCGTCAGCATCAGCACGCCTTGGCCCTTTGTGTGCAGATTCAGCGGGCCTTGCGAGCCGGTTCTGTCGATCTCAGCTCATGGCAATCGGAAATCCAGCGGCACTTTTCAGATGAAGTTCGTTTTCACTTCGCGGCCGAAGAACAAGTCCTATTTCCCGCCGCCCGCCGCTTCCCCGAACTAGCCGCACTCGCCGACGAACTGACCAGCGACCACGCGCGCCTGCGCATATATTTCGCTAATTCTGAACAGGGCGGGATGGATCACCAGGAACTGGAAGCATTCGCAACCGCGCTTTCCACGCACATCCGCAAAGAGGAGCGCCAATTATTTGAGGGCTTGCAGCAGCGATTGCAGCCGGAGGAACTAACCTCGCTCGGAACCGAGTTGCAACTTGCGCTGGAAGATGCGGTCCAGGCGTGCCGGCTGAAGCCAGGCGCGTCGAGTTAGCCCGCCCAGTCTTTGCAAGCGGACGTTAGCTCGCAAGCGGAAATCGACGGCAGTCGATCCGAAACTCCACGAATTTTCAAAATTCCCGCGGGCTAGGCGCGTGCCGGCGCAGCAGGGTAATCGAAAAAACCAGAATCAGAATCAGCAGCCCCAGCAGCCCCAACTCAGTCATCGACGCGCTGAACATGCTGGCCGTGTCAGCGTGCCAGGAGCCTCCCTTTGTGAGTGAAGAGGCTTCGAGCGTAATCACTAGAATGCGCCGGATCGAGGCAATCAGCCCGACGACGAGAAACGGTTCAGTCACCAGCACGTGCGAGCAGATCGAAATCCGCACGGTGTGCAGAATTTCGACCAGCATCAGCACAATCAGCAGGCGATCCAGCACTTGCAGAGTCTGCGACGAGACGGTCCACGACCGGATGCCATGCCAAAGCATCAAGGCCCCATCGCCAATCGCCGCCGCAGCCGTGAGCGTCAGCAATATGGCAAGAATCCCATAAATGCCAACCTCAGCATTACGAGCGTAGATCTCGAAGTGGTAACGCTGCCTCTCCGCTTCCATAACGCAGAGTAGCAGCAAGCAAAGCCCGCAACAATCAAGCTGGGATCAAACGGCAAGTAGGCCACATTGACCTACGAGAAGGAAACGGAGGCACGGGCGCACAGCCCGTGCGGGCACAGACAGAGGCGGAAGGCACAGACCTGAGAACGAACGCCCAACGCCGGTCAGCCTTCCAGTTTATACCGCGTCTCAGCCAGACGATAAAGCCGCCGCCAAACCAGTCGATTCGTGGTCACCACCACCGCCGCCAGCGCAATCGTCCCCGCCAGCAACAAATTAAAATTCTTCGCATCAGTCGCGCCCGAGATCAGCGAGCCCACGCCGACCGTCGAATAAGTCTGCCCCTTGAAGTGAAAATATTCGGCGACGATGCTGGCGTTCCACGCGCCTCCCGACGCTGTTACAAGGCCGGTGACGAGGAACGGAAAAATCCCCGGCAGAATCAGCTTCCGCCAGCGCTCCCAACCGCGCAGCCCAAAGACGCTGGCGGCTTCTTTCAAGTCAGTCGGAATCGCCATTGCCCCGGCAATCACGTTGAAGAGGATGTACCACTGCGTGCCGAGCAGCAACAAAACGATCGACCCGAATCCAAGCCCGCCGCCCAGTCGAATAAGAATAAGGAGCACAACCGGAAAGAGTGCGGTGGCCGGAACCGAAGCCGCGATCTGCGCCAGCGGCTGGGCAATCCGCGCCAGCCGCGGGCTGAAGCCAATGGCCACGCCGGCCGGAATAGTCCAGAGCGCACCAAGAATCAACGTGACATTAACCCGAAGAAAAGTCGCGCCCAACCCAAGCCCAATCTCGCGGAACTCCGCGCCATGCAGACCGGCGAGAATCATCACCACGCGCGCGACGGCAAAACCGATCAGGCCCAGGCACGCAATTCCAACAATTCGCCAAACCCACAAAAACGCGCCGCTCTCAACGACCGGCTCCACAGGCTCGTCATTCTTGGCAGCAAAATAATGCACCATCTGCTCCCGCAAAGGTCGCACAGCGCGCTTGCGCAAATAAGCGACCCCGCGCGACCGACGAAGAAATTCGAGCACCCACGAAGTCGGCGCGCTCGTGCTCTCAACCTGCTCCATCTTGAACTTCTCAGCCCAGGCGATCACCGGCCGCCACACCAGTTGGTCGATCAGCACAATCACCGCGACCATCGTGCCGATGCCAAGCGCAATCGAGCGCGTGTCCCCATTGTCAGCCGCGGTTTGCAAATAAGAGCCCAGCCCCGGCAGCCTGAAATCGGTGAACTGTTCGCAGGCCATCAGAAAAAACCACGCGCCTGCTACCGACATCATCGAATTCCAAACCAATCCGATCGTGGCGAATGGCAATTCGACCTGAAGAAAACGCTGCCACCAGTTGAAGCGATAGATAGCCGCTGCTTCGCGCATCTCCCGCGGAATGCTCTTGAGCGACGCGTAAAAGCTGAACGCAATGTTCCACACCTGCCCGGTAAAAATAAGTAGGACCGCGCCCAGTTCGACGCCCAATTGCCGCCCTGGAAAAAGTGCGGCCATCGCCAGCATCACTCCCGGAAGAAAACTGAGGACCGGAATCGACTGCAAAACGTCCAGCAGCGGAATCATGAAGCGCTCAGCTCGCGGCCGGTAAGCGGCAATATATCCGTAGACGAGAGCGAAGATCAGGCTGAGCACATAAGCGATCGCAATGCGCAGCAGCGAATATCCCGCATAGACAGGGAGCGCGGTGACGCTTCGGCTGATTTCAGCTTGCGGATGAAACGGTCCAAGCCAGTTGCGTCCGACTTCGACCACGCCATAAAAAAGCGCGAGCCCGGCCGCGAACATCACCAGATCGGGCAGACTCGCCGCGCTCGGACGCGGCAACATTCCCCAGATGCGCAGCGGACTCCGCAGTCGGAGCTGCTCGGGACGTCTCGATGCCGGACTCATTAAGGCTGCACCGGCGCAGTAGGCGGATGCGGCTCCGAGACCGGCTCGGCAAGGACCAATCGATGCGATTCGCGGTCAAAGTCGAAGATCTCGGCGTACCGTCCCCAGTTCATCGCCGTTTCAAATTGCCGTTCAACCTCATCCTGACTGAAGTGCTCGTCCAGAATGTCGTAGAAAAATTCTTCCGAAATCGAGCGGTCCGTCTTTGCATGAAGAATGCTGTCGATCTGCTGAAGAATCATGACGTGCTTGAGCGCAGCCTGGCGAAAAAGAATTTTGCGCGCCAGAATGTCAGCCTCGGCAAAGCGCGTTCCCTCGGGAGTGATCTCCGCGTCGCCTTCCTTGAGCGTGGCGAAGCCCAGCAGCACAGCCGCTTCGACGATGGGAAGCAAATCTTCGGCATCCATGGTGAGCACTTCAGCCAAACGATATAGATCTTCCCTGCCGCCGCGATCCTGCAAAAGCTCTAGTAGCCCCGCGATCCCGCCCACGCGCGCATGTGGCAACATCTGATATTTTTGCCGCGCCGCCTTCTGCGCCGCTCCCTGTGGGCCAGGTTGCGCGCCCGGTGCGGCCAATGCGAGATCGGGCTGCGTCATGATCTTGTAAACGTAATCGACCAGCTCGACGAAGCGCGCCGACTTTCGATCCCGCGGCTGCGCCAGCTCCACGGGAAAATCGGCTCGCACCCGCGCCGGATTTCTCCCCATCACGATCACGCGATCAGCCAGCAAGATTGCTTCTTCAATATTGTGCGTGACGATAAAAATGGCACATGTCGGCATCTTCTTGCTGAGCCAGAGTTCCAGCAATTCATTGCGCAGGTTTTCCGCAGTCAGAACATCGAGCGCCGAAAAAGGCTCGTCCATAAAAAGCACTTCGGGCTCAACCACCAGCGCCCGCGCAAAACCGACGCGCTGCTTCATTCCTCCTGAAAGCTCTTTCGGATACGCGCTCTCGAATCCATCGAGCCCCACCGTATCGAGAATGCGTAACGCGCGCTTGTGCCGTTCGAGAGCAGGCACGCCCCGCGCCTCCAGCGGAGCCTCGACGTTATCGATGACGGTGAGCCAGGGAAAAAGTGCAAAGCTCTGAAACACGATCGCGACCCCGGCATGTTGCTCAGTAAGTGCCTTGCCGTGCCAAAGTACTTGCCCCGATGAAGGTTTGCTGAGCCCAGTAAGAATGCGCAGTAACGTCGACTTGCCGCAGCCCGAGGGTCCAAGCAGAGTAATAATCTTTCCCGCCTCGACATCCAGATTGACAGGCGCAATCACTTCAATGCGGCTGCCATCAGGCTGGGTGTAGAACTTTTCGACTGCTAGCGCGCGAATAATCGGCTGAGCCACAAAAAACTCCGGAAAAGGATGTTAGGTGTGAGGTCTAAATTGCCAGTTCCCAGTTATCAGCTCCAGTTACATGCCGATTCTGAGAACTGGGAACCGGGGACTTCTTCGCAAGTGAGAATACACTAGGCCGCCCAATCTTCCTTGCTTACCGCCACCGGCAGCGGCAATCGATCGGAGACTTCGACGAGCACCGCTAGCTTTTTCGCCAACTCCGACCGCAGCAGAGCCGCGTCAAACCGCCAGCGCCAGTTGCCATCTTCCAGGCTCGGCACATTCATGCGCGCAGCGCTGCCCAGTCCGAGCACGTCCTGCAAGGGAACGATGCAAAGATTGGCCACCGAATTCTGCGCCGCGCGAATCATCGCCCAGTGAATGCCGTCGTCCGATCGTCCAACATAGGCCTGAGCAAGTGCGCGTTCCTCGTCAGTCGCGCCACTCGCCCACCAGCCGCACAGCGTATCGTTATCGTGCGTGCCGGTATAAACGACTTTCTCCGATTTGAAAGTATGCGGAAGATGAACATGCGCTCCGACGTCTCCAAAT
>JBAWBE010000496.1:0-17917 GCA_049589635.1 Terriglobales bacterium | reverse complement strand
CTTCCGTGCCGTCTCAATTCATGTGCCGCATGGCAGTTCCGCCAGAAACGAGAACCAGGCCGTACAATCCGGCATGCGGCTCAAATATTCGCTTCGTACTTTTGCGGATACAGCATGCGCCTTTGCAAGATCGCGCATTCCCAGACCAACATACATGAAAGGGCTGCCGGCTGTCTTCAGTGCGGCCTGCTCCCGTTTTCTTGCGCGATCCGACCCAACCGAAGTACTCCGGCGGCGGCTGAATAGCGCACAACATCTTTCCTGTCTGACATTGCAGGCACGATGTCCACAAGCAGAGCTGGATCTCCGCGCTTGGCGATTGATTCGATTGCCGCCGCCCGGACACTCCAGTCCTTATCGGATACGGCTTTCGCAAGTGCCTGGCCGCTGCGCGGGTCCGGGTCGCCGGCTAATTCTCGCGCGGCAGCAGCCCGCGTTGGCGCGGTGCTTCTTTTCTTCCAGGCATGCAGGGCCTCCATCCATATCCTCCGTAAGGTAGGAAGCCAATACCCTGATCAAATGCAAACCGGACGGCCCTCGACGGGGTCTTCATTTGATTGATTTCTTCGGTAATTGGTGATGTTCTGCCCTTCCGCACGCCAGCGACAAGCGAATAATAGACGTCGTATCCTGAGTTGCTCTTAAGCTGAACAAGGGCGTGACCGACAGCGAGCGCGACGGAGATATCTTTATCCGTCAGCAAGTTTTGCAACTTTGGTACGGATTCGGGGGCACCAAGTGGGCCCAGAGCTTTGGCTGCTGCGGCCCGCACGTACGCTTCTTTATCCCCGAGCGCGTCTTCTGCCAATTGCACCGCCGCCGGGTCTCCGGAGTCTAGGCCCAGCGCCTGGGTGGCATTCGCGCGCTTATCCATGTTCGAGCCGTGTGCTCCTTCCACAAGAATGTTCCAAGCTTGCTTCTGAGCATCGACCTGCCCCGTTGATTGCCGCGACCCAAGGGGCAAGTCGACAGGCGCTGGCGTGAAACATAGCAACAGAACCAGAAATCCCACGAGGGTACGCATTGTCGTCGCACCTAGCTTTTCTGGAGGCCGTGCGACTCGGCAGACGACAAGCAGCCCGGCGCACTGCCGGAAACTTAGGCCAGTTATTCATCAGAAGGCGCGCCGGCAATGAGATCGTCAAATGAAGAATCAGAAAAAACGGCACTGTGATGTCCACAAGCGCGCCCCTGCGGTTTGCGTTTAACGATCAAGCCGGTCGGGCCGTAGGTCGAAAGCCCATGGCCCGGACAGACGCGAAGGTGCGGGGCCATTCGACTCTTGAGTCCGCATCGAACGGCACAGCATGATCGTCTGTTCCTTTCGGCTGGCATGCCGCCAGGCTCGGCTGCGCCAAGGTCCGGTCAGACTGCGGGAGCAAGGGCACGCATGTTTGGCCGCAGGCGCGCGCATCTTACCGGCTAAAGGCTTCGAATTGCCGAGAGCCGGGCAATCTACCTCCGGTGGGGGCCAGGATGCACTTCGACGCGTGGCCCTGCGCGCCAAACCCATGGATGCGCGTACGAATGAACGTAATAGCCGCGATTCACCCAAACACGACTCCACGGCGTTCGATCGAAATAAATGGTGTGCGCTCCCCACAGAAAATACGGATGCACCCATCCAAACGGGAAAAATCCCGCGGTGATGATCACCGCCGGCCCCCACCGGATCGCTCCGCCAACGAAAAATCCCGGTGCGGGCGGACCAAACACCACAAATGGGTCGTAATAGGGCACATAGATGTACGCCGGATTGACCGGCAAAATTTCCACGTAGCCGTCGGTTTCGACGATGTTGCAGTACGGATTCGTCTGTAAATAGCCATACTTGCGCGCCTGCCTGCGCAGACGCTGCACGGCATCCATGACGTCCCCGCGCTGCACGAGCACGGCATTGCCGAGCTGTTCGGTCCACGTCGGGTCTTTCGCCATCATGTCAAGTACCGACGGAAACGGGATCAGCGCAAGTACGCTCGGGTCCCACCGCAAATTATCTTCACGAATCGCGTTGGCAAGCGCTTCGCCTTTGAGGTTGCTGTGCTCGTCGGCCCACGCAGCGGCCTCGGGAATTTCGTTCCAGTAGGTGCACGCCGTCAGGATTTGCGCGAGCAGCGGATCGGGATACAGCGCGATGCGGCTGACGAGATTTTCCAATTGTTTTTCGGTGAGCGGCACAGGCGGCGCGGGCTCGGGAGCGGCCGGCGTTGCGGGAGGTGGTGGAGGTGGGGGCGGCGGGTTCTGCGCCGTAGCTCGAAATGCGAAGAGCGCCATGAGCAAGAGGAGGAGAAAGAGCTTCGCGAATGGAATGGTGCAAATCGAATCGCGGTGAAATTCAGGACGCGTGACGAGGTGCGCGCGATTCTCGTCGGCGTCATTTGCGGGCGCACGATACTTGGGCGATCTCATACTGTTCCCCTCCAAGAGCTGGTGGCGCATTGCCAAATCCAGTGCATGGCATCTATCGCTCCAAATGGGACGGAATTTGCGGGAGGGGGCTAAGTGTTCGTGCACAAAACGGTTTATGAGATTTGCAGCCCATGGTAAGGCCACGAACACGCTGGAAGAAGCCATCCGATGTCACCCCGCTGACAGTGATCCGTCATTTACGGGCCGGGAGATGCCCAGCCGGCGCATCTTGTAAAGCAACGTCGTGCGTCTCACCGCGAGCTGCGCGGCGGCACCATGAGGGCCGCCGATCACCCACTCGGTGTCCCGCAGAGCTTGCAATATATGCTCGCGTTCGGCCTCCGCCAATGATCGAGGTTTCAACGAGGCCTCTTTCCCAACCCGGTTCGCGTCCGGCAATTCGGGCGGGTGAAGAACTCGGTCTGACGACAGAATCACGCATCGCTCAATAACATTTTGCAGCTCCCGGACATTCCCCGGCCAGGAATACCGAACCAGGGCCTCCATGTCTTTCGGACGTACGACGTCGATTGTCTTATTCATCCGTTCCGCATACTTTTTCGCGAAATGACGTACCAGAAGTGGAATATCCTCGAGCCGGTCGCGCAGAGGAGGAACTTCGATGGGAAAAACATTCAGCCGGTAATAGAGGTCGCTGCGAAATTGGCCTTGCGCGACCATCTCGGAGAGATTCCTATGCGTTGCGGCTACCAGGCGAAAATCCACGTGCATCGTTCGCGTGCTTCCCAGCCTCTCGAGCTCTTGTTCCTGGAGAACGCGGAGGAGTTTCGACTGAAGTTCCAGCGGAATATTGCCGACTTCGTCCAGAAAAAGTGTGCCGCCATGCGCCAGCTCGACGCGGCCGATATTGCGCGCGATGGCTCCGGTGAATGCACCTTTCTCATGTCCAAACAGTTCGCTTTCGAGCAGCCCTGCGGGAATAGACGCGCAATCGGCCCTCACAAGGCTGTGTTCGCGGCGAGAACTTTGGTTATGGATCGTTCGCGCGACGAGTTCCTTGCCCGTGCCGGTTTCTCCCAGGACGAGCACGGTCGAGTTCGTGCTCGCGACGATCTCCACTTGACGCAGGGCCTTTTTCAGATTCCAACTCTCTCCGATGATTTCCGTGTCCGCGCAAGTCCGGCTTCCGGCAAACGAACCGCTTATTTGCGGGCTAGGCGCCACGTCCATCGTCGAACGTTCATTATTGATAACGAAATTACTCAGAGCCATCACAGCCTCCCCTCGGTCAAAAAAAGTCGCTACGGCAGATTCCGATGCCTTGCGGGCTGGGAGTTAATGAGAAAAATGCAAACCGTCGATTCGAACCTATCGCATAGCAGAATGAACAGTATTCAATAGAGCCTCGCTGCTGAATGGTTTATAGAAAAATCCCACGGCGCCATCGTGCAACGCTTGTTCTCGAATGCCATCCTCGCCGTGAGCAGTTATGAAAATAATTGGAATCAAGTTCTGGCCAGCCGCCAATTGACGTTGCAATTCCAGCCCGCTCATACCCGGCAACTGGACATCCAGGATCAGGCAGGTCCTTTGGTTTAACCGCCTGCAGTTCACGAACTCCTCGGCCGAGGCGAACGCCTCGACGCGTATCCCTACAGACTCGAGCAAATTGCTAAGAGCGTCCCGCACCGCCTGGTCATCGTCCACGATTGTTACCGAATAGATTTCCTGGATCTTCAGCGTCATGGTCCGCTCCCCCTCCGCAGCATTCATGCAAGCAGAGAGTAAATGCAGCGCCAAAATGAATCCATTATCTGTTCGGAAGAAGGAATAACACCTTTGGGAACGCGTATCGGACTATCGGGGGGATATTCCCAGCCTCTCGGCCAGCCGGACAAGATGCGGTAACGATTGGACTTGCAACTTGCGCATGACTTGCCCGCGATGAATCTTCGCGGTGGTTTCACTGGTGCCGAGCTCGGCGGCGATCTGCTTATTGAGGTGGCCGGCGATCACCAGCGCCATCACTTCACGCTCGCGCGGGGTGAGGCTGTTAAATCGCTTCCTCTCTTCAGTTAACTGGAGTTCTTGTTCGCGTGTTTCGCGATCGCGGCCAACAGCCTTCTGAATTGAATCGAGAAGGTCCTGATCGCGGAAAGGCTTCGCCAGAAAATCCGAAGCGCCGGCCTTCATGGCCTGCACGGTCATGGGAATATCGCCATGACCGGTTATAAAAATAATCGGGATGTGCACGTTGCGGGAGGCCAGCTCTTTTTGGAAATCGAGCCCGCTGGTGCCAGGAAGGCGAACGTCGAGCACCAGACATCCGGGCGCGTTCTTGCGGTCCGAGTTCAGAAATTCGCGCGGGGACGCAAAGGTTTCCACCCGCAATCCCACGGATTCGAGCAGATTCTTGGTTGCCGAGCGAACCGCATTGTCGTCATCGATTACGAAGACCGTGGGTTCGGTATTCGTCATACGCCCTGTGCTTGTGCCATCCGCGGCAACGTGAATTGAAACGTGGCGCCATGATCGTTGTTTGCAATGGCCCATAATTTTCCGCCGTGCGCTTCAACGATCGTGCGGCTGATGGAAAGCCCCAAGCCCATACCTTCGTTCTTGGTGGTGAAAAAGGCGTCAAACACACGGTCGATGAGTCTTGGCGCGAATCCGGCGCCGCAGTCGCGAACGCTGACGAGGACGCGATCGTCCTCGGTCGCCTTCGAGCTAATCGACAATTCCTTGGGCCATTGCGTGATTGCGTTCATAGCCTCGATGCCATTGGCGACGAGGTTGAGGATCACTTGCTGTAATTGCACGCGATCGCCCAGCACGCCCGGAAGCTCGGACGCAAGTTGGGTTTGCAGCGAAACCCGATTCCGGACTAATTCTCCGTTGACGAGTCCAATCACTTCCTCGATCACCTCATTGACTGCGAGCGCGTTTTTTTGTGCGGGTGTATTTTTGGCCAAGGCTCGTATACGCTTGATGACCTGGCCGGCTCTCTTGCCTTCCTCAATAATCCAGCACACCGACTCACGAGCCTTGGCGAGGTTCGGTGGGTCAAGACTCAGCCAGCGCAGGCAGGCGTCACCATTCGTGACCACTGCCGCGAGAGGCTGATTGACTTCGTGCGCGATCGAACTGGTGAGTTCTCCCATGGTTAAGACCCGGGAAAGATGGGCAATCTCCGATTGCGTTTTCTGGAGCGTTTGTTCGAGCTGCTTTCGATCGGTGATGTCCTGCGTCAGCCCAATCATCCGCAACGGCACCCCAACGTTATCGCAGTATGTCCGGCCCTTGCTCATCACCCATCGGACCTGAGCGTCGGGGCGTTCAATGCGGTACTCAATTTCCAATTCGCCCTCGGGCTTGAGGGCCTGGATTATGAGCGTCTGGACGCGAGCGCGATCGTCAGGATGAACGAGCCCCAGGAATGATGTCCAGGTCTGCTTGAGGTTGTCTGGCGCGAGGCCGAAGATTCGAGCGTGATCTTCAGACCACGTACAAACGCCTGAAGCAGGGTTCCAATCCCATGCGCCGGCACCGGAGGCCTTTTGGGCGATACGCAATTGCTCTTCACTGGAGCGCAGGGCCTCTTCGATGCGTTTTCGTTCGGTGAGATCGCGCGTAATTTTTGAAAAGCCGATCAGCGTTCCGCGGATATCGCGCAGAGCGGTGATCACTACATTGGCCCAGAAGTTTGATCCATCTTTGCGAAGCCGCCAACCTTCTTCCTCATAGCGCCCTTCGGCGGCAGCCACCTGTAGGGTCCTCTCCGGCTTGCCGTGCTTCATGTCTTCAGGCGGGTAAAAACGAGAAAAGTGATGGCCGATCATTTCCTGCGCGCTGTATCCTTGGATGCGCTCGGCGCCTGCATTCCAAGTGGCAATACGGCCGGAGGGATCCAGGATGAAGATGGCATAGTCTTCGGCTCTCTCGACCAGCAAGCGAAATCGTTCCTCGGTACGGCGCAATTCCTCTTCCGCGAGGTTCCGCTGCATGATTTCGCCGACCATTTCGTCATTCATTTTGCGAAGCTCCGCAGTGCGCTCCTCTACACGCAGCTCCAGCTCCGTCTTTGCTTCATGAAGCGCCTCTTGCGCACGCCGGCGTTCGGCCACTTCGAGTCTTAATTCCTCCGGGCTGGGCAGGCGAATCGCTTGAGGAAGCAGTTTCACCAAGAGGACAGCCGTCGCTAACGAGGCTACCGCTGTGATGGCTTTGATAATTCCCGCGAGCCAATAGGCTCCGTGCCAAATATTCCACACTTCCATCGCGTGCGTGGCGCCACAAGCGAGGATGAATACGCCGAAGCACACGAACATCCAGTCGAACGGCAAGTCTCTTCTTTTGCGGATGAAAACGATGAGCATAACCGGGATAGAGAAATAGGCCAGCGCGATCAGCGAGTCCGAGAGGACGTGCAGCCACACCAGGCCCGATTGCCATAAATAGCAATACCCGTGCGGCATAAAGTCGGGAGAGAGGAAACCTCTAAGAATTAGCACCGTACCTCCTTGCTGTAGGACCGGGAACGGATGAAAGGCCAACGCTTCGTTGCGGTCAGTTAGAACAATGTCGCCGGCAGGAGAGACGTGTTTCGAACGATGGACTTGTCAAACACGCCGGAACTGACTCCGGCAGACCATCCATCGAAAATGGGCGCTTTATAACTTTAGAATTACGAAGCCAAGCTGCCTCTATCAACCCTCCAGTTCAATAAGGTGTTTAATGTATTTACGGGGCAACGAATTGTCTACGCAGCACATGCAGGCTCACGCAGATGAAATGTTGATTGACCGATTTGTTTGTGTCGGGTTGCTGTCAAATCTCTGACGCGACGACTCGTCCCCAGCCAGCTTCGCAGTACCCAGTCCACGTTACGGCTGAACGTAATCGAATCATTTAATGGAGGATACTCAGAGCCGATCGACAAATCTTGCCGATTGGAATCAAATGTGCCACGTCTCCCGGTCAGTGCTTCGTTTTCACAAGGGAGGCTGAGACATGAAGGTTTTTAGAGCGACGATGCTGGTGTTCTTTGTTGCGGTTGTGATGAATGCGTTTACATTGCCTGTGAACGCCGACGAAAGTAACAAGCTGACCATATTCACGTTCAGCCAGCCGGTAGAGATACCGGGTGGCAAGGTTCTTCCCGCGGGCACCTATGCTTTTAAGCTTCTCGATTCACCGGGTGACCGCAACATCGTTCAGATTTTCGACAAAGATCAAATGAAGCTGTACGCCACGGTAATGGCGATTCCAGACTATCGGCCAAACCCGTCGGACAAGCCCATAATCACGTTTGCTGAAACAAAGCAGGGAGGTCCGGTGGCAATCAAGGAATGGTTCTATCCGGGTGATCAATACGGGCAGGAGTTTGTGTACCCAAAGAATCGGGCAGTGGAAATTGCTGAGCAATCAAATCAGCCCGTGCCCTCCCAGCCCCAGCAAACGGCTGCGAACATCAATCAACCGGCTCACAGCGCCTCTGATCAGAGTGTAAAGGATATGGAGGCGAGCTCCTTGGAGGCCGAACAACCCAGCGGACAGGAAGTAGAGGTTGCGAAAGTCTTCATCGTCCAAGCACCTCCGGCCGACGACGGAACAAGAACCGTTGCCCAAAAACTGCCGCAGACGGCGAGCTCATTGCCACTTCTTTCCGTTTGGGGGCTTTTCCTGCTGCTGCTGGGCGGGCTTTTCTGGGTGGTCGCAAGGCGCGCATCTTAACGGCCGGTGGCAGTTTTTGGCCGCGGCCGTTCTGAAGTGCCAGGGGCAAGGAAGACTGGGAAGAATGTTGGAAGCAAAGAATGCGCCAACGAGCCGGATTCAAAAAAATCGCAGCACGGGCGCGGCCGTTTTTCTAGCGGCTTTTCTTGCGGCTTCCGCTTCCTTGCCTCCGCGGGGTTTTTCGGAGCAACAAAGTGGCCCCGTAATCTCCACGAGCGTCAACCTGGTAGTTTTGCCTGTCACGGTGACGGATCGCAAAGGAGAATTTGTACAAGGCCTCGAGGTTGCCAATTTTCGAATTGAAGAGGATGGCCGTCCGCAGAAAATCGAAGTGTTTCGCCATGAAGATGCCCCGGTGACTGCAGGACTGCTGGTGGATCACAGCGGGAGCATGGCAGCAAAATTGGGCGAGGTGATTCAGGGAGCGAAGGCGTTCGTGCAAGCCAGCAACCCGCAGGACCGCGAGTTTGTCGTCAATTTCAGCGACAGCGTCACGTTTGGTCTGCCGCCGGACCTGGAGTTCACTAGCGACACTCAGAAACTGGAGGCTGCCGTATTAAACACTCCGGCGAGCGGGCAAACGGCTCTGTACGATGCGTTGATTGCGGCGCTGAAGCGCCTGGAAAAAGATTCGCGCGATAAGAAAGTCCTGCTGCTGGTTAGCGACGGCGGGGACAACGCCAGCAAGCACACTTTTTCGGAAGCGCTGAGGATGGCGCAGAGTTCGAACGTCATCATATATACGATTGGCCTGTTCGACGAACACAGTTTCGATCAAAACCCGAAAGTGTTGACAAAAATTGCGAAGGAAACCGGAGGAGAGGCTTATTTCCCGAAGTCTGCGGCGGAAACCGTGAGTGTTTGCCGGCAGATTGCCGGCGATATACGGCACCAATACACGCTTGGCTACAGTCCTACGGACACGCACCCGGGATACCGCAAGGTTCATGTGAGCGTAACAGCGCCCGGCCGCGGCAAACTTCTTGCACGCACTCGCGCTGGTTACTACTTCTCCGGTGCAACGCCGACTCCGTCCGCGGTTGGGCAAACATCGAGTCCATGATGCGCGAAGACGAGCACAGTTCGCGTAGAAGCGCTGGCTTGCGATGGCTCTCACGCGTTTTTCTTTTGGCCGGTGCAGTAGTTCTAGCGTCGTGCATGTACATCTGGGCGGACGCGCACGTTTATCAAGCGCTCGAGAGCCGGCGCTTTGACCCGTCGTTGCCGGCTAATTCGAACGGACAGGTTGCGAATTGCAAGGCTTCCGCAAAGGCTTTCGACTCCTTCAACTCCCCCATAGGGCGACTTCAAATTCCGCGGCTTGGGCTCTCAGTGGTGGTGCTTGAAGGTGACGGCACGCGAACGCTGCGCCGCGGAGCTGGTCACATTCCTGGCAGCGCCTGGGCCGGCCACGCAGGCAACCTAGCGATTGCGGGGCACCGCGATACGTTTTTTCGCGACCTGCGTGACATTCGCAAGGACGACGTCATCCAATTGACGACACTAAATCGCTCGTACGTCTATCGCGTGGATTTGATCCATATCGTCGAATCTAGCGACATGCAAGTTCTGGATAAGACCGCCGAACCAGTTCTGACGCTCATTACTTGCTTTCCGTTTTCTTATATCGGGCCAGCTCCCAGCCGCTTCGTGGTGCGCGCGCGTCAGGTGTCATCTAGCGCGAGAGAAGATTTGCGAGAGTGCCAGGATCTCCCACAAAGCGCAGACCATCAGAGCGTTAACGCGGAAACGCTCCGAGAAGACGCGAATAGCCATAATTGATGCACGCACAAGATTGCCTAATGAATTCTCTTCATTCATGTGCTGTCAAGACACTGTCGAAAGACTGACGTAAAGTCCCCGTGTTAAGCCCCTAAGAAGCTGTCCCGGCACACCGCACGGCCGCTAATCCGTTCTATGAGACGAAGATAGTCACAGTGACGGTCGCGCATCTCGCATTGGAATAAAAGATGCTTCGTATCGGATGCGTAGAGCAAGACTCGGCGTTTCAAGTGGAGCAAGCAATCTGCAGTGGCGAAGTGGCACGAAAGTCTTCTGGTATTGCACGCGGACGACAATAGCGAGGTGAAAATCACTATGAGCGCCACACGAACACTTCAGCTGCCGCCTACGGAATTATCAAAAAACAGCCAGATCCCGAGAACTCAAGAGTGGCCAAAGAAATTGCCTTCGCGCATCCCAACGAAACCTCTGGCGGCGGGCGTGGAGCGACAAGCTCTACCAGCAGAGAGCACCGCGCTGTCATTACTCTTCGTCCGCGAGAGGATGCGCCTGTACCGCGCCGCTTTTTCCATTCTGCGCAACAAGGAAGATGCAGAGGATGCCCTGCAAATCGGAATGCTCTCTGCGTATGTGAATCTCTCTTCGTTTGAAGGGAGATCGAGCCTTGCGACATGGGTCTCGCGAATCGTTCTGAATACCGCGCTGATGCATCGGCGCAAGCAGCGTGCGCGCGCACAACTATCTCTCGATGAGTCCATTTACGACCAGCCCCAAACCTGGGCGGCGCGGCTGGTCGATCCGCGCCCTGATCCGGAGCACTCTTGCGCACTGACGGAAACCAGAGACATGGTGACGAAGGGCATGGAGCAACTTTCGCCGGCCCTGCGTTCCACTTTTCAACTTCGATACATCGGGGATCTTTCCGCTTTTGAGGCAGCCGAGACAGAAAGCGTCAACGTGAGCGCCGCAAAATCACGTGCATGGCGCGCGCGCAAGCAAGTGGCGAGGTTACTGGCGGCCGAAGGCGTGAATTTGTCGCGCGGCGAAATTCGCCGGACCAACCGGCCGGTTTTCGGCAGGCGCGCAGCGCAGGCGCCAACTTACGTGAAAAAGGAGAAATGGTGATGACTAATCTGGAATTGAAGCGAAATGTGGAAACAGAGCTGAGTTGGGAGCCCAGCGTTGATGCCGCGGAGATTGGCGTGGGTGTTAAAGACGGCGTGGTCACGCTCAACGGCCGGGTCAAGAGCTATTCGGAAAAATGGAGTGCGGAGCGGGCCGTTTCGCGCATAGCAGGCGTAAGAGCGATCGTGAATGAGCTGGAAGTGCATCTGCCAAGCTCCAGCGAACGCACGGACGAAGATATCGCCAAGGCTGCGGTAGCCGCGTTGGACGGCTCCATCACAGTGCCCGCGAAGCGAATCAAGGTAAAAGTCTCCAATGGCTGGGTCACGCTGGAAGGTTCGGTAGACTGGCGATTTCAGAAGAGGGCGGCCGAATCTGCCGTGCGAGATCTGATCGGCGTGAGAGGGGTCATCAATTTGGTGGAAGTGAAGCCAAGAGTCAGCACGAGTGAGGTGAAGTCCTCGATCGAGGCGGCGCTGAAACGCAGCGCTGAACTGGACGCGAGCCGGATCAAGGTGGAGACAGAGGGAGACAAAGTCATCCTGCGTGGAACGGTGCGCTCCTGGGCCGAGCGCGAGGAAGCGGAACGCGCCGCGTGGGCGGCGCCTGGCGTACGTGGCGTGGAGAATTCAATCACGATCGGAGCGCTCTCGGCGGCGGCGTAATACCGGATCAGATTCACTGCGCGGAAAAGATCTGTAGCAAAGTGCACGGCAAAAAAAAAATAACAAGGAGAATAGCAATGGCGAATCTGACGAGAAGGGACAATATTTTCGACGGGTTGTTCGATTTCAGGCGCGATTTCGACGGCATATTCAACCGGTTGCTGACCAATACGGCGCCGGCTGCACAACAAAATCAGGCGACGCTTTTTGCCACGGTGCCGGCGATCGAAGCCCGCGTGGACACCAAGGACAATCAATATCATTTGCGCGTGGCTCTTCCGGGCGTGGAACCGAGCGAAGTGCAGATCAATCTACAGGGCAACTACTTGACCATCAGCGGCGAGCACAAAAGTGAGCAGGAGAAGAAAGACTCAGACTATATGCACAAGGAATTCTCCTACGAACACTTCGAGCGGACGGTCATGCTGCCCGAGAGCGTAGACACGGGGAAAATCAATGCGGACTTCAATAACGGCGTGTTGGAAATCACAGCGCCTCTCGCTGCCAATGCTCTTCCGAGAAGGATCGAAGTCAAGAGCCAAAGCCAAACAAAGACCAAAGGCGCCAGCGCCTAACAAGCGCTGAGAACACGCTGCGCCTCTGGGCGACGGGGTACGGCGCGTGCGGGTGTCCGCTCGCATGCGCCTCCTGGTTTCCAGTGCCGGCGTAGGACAACTCCTCTAGAGCGACGTTGTCACCGTCCGATGTTCCGAATTTTTGTCTCGGACGGTCAGCGCCTCTTAGTGAAGGGCTCCGCTGCGGAATCGAGGCCGCCGATGCGTGCAGCGAGAAATCGGATTGCGACGGACGAAGGTATGGCCATGCTGACCGCACTTGACGACAGAGAATTAGGCGCATGGGTAATGGCGCTCGGTGCAGAACGATCGGGGCATTTTCTATGCGCGCTCGCGGAGGCCGTGATGAAGGCGGACGCGGAAGACTATTCCGTTATCCGGCCGGCACTGATGAATCTGAAGCGCAAATATCCCGACGCCGACTCAGTCCCGGAGCGAATTCCCGACGCCGTGACTAACAGGAACCGGGCCACGCGAAATTCTCCCGGCGAAAGGAGGAAAGGGCTGTGAAGATTGCCAAGCTAGTGCGCATTGCAGGGCTTTCAGTTTTCCTACTGACGCTTGCAGGCAGCAGCCACATTGTGCGTGCGCAGGAACCCCAGAACGGGGATCAGCAATCCGGCCAAGAATCTCAGGTGACGGTTCCGAATAGATCGGCCAGCCCACTCTACAAAGGTGAACAAGGCACGCAGAAATCGGACGTCATGTTCGCTCCCTTAAGCCGAACCGTGACTATCAAATTTCAAGTGCAGGATCCAAACGGGTATTTTTTGCCAAACATCCGGCGGGATAACTTTGCGGTCTACGAGGACGGGGTACGGCAAAGAGACATCTCCGTAGACGTGGAGCACGCGCCGATCACGGTTGCCTTGCTCTTGGAATACGGAGGCCGGTATCACGAGTTAAATCAGACCACCGGCCGCGAAGTGGCGGAGATTGCCCGGCTATTCATGGATCGCCTGCGCAACGACGACAAAGTCGGCATCTTTACCTACAGCGACAAATTGGAGACGCTGGCCGACTTCAATCAAGGCCGGGACGCAGATCAAAAAGCTCTTGATTCGCTTGGCACGCCGCTGGAATCTGAATTGAATTTTTACGATGCGCTTCTGGCAACGATCGAGCGAATGAAAAACATTAGTGGCCGGAAGGCGATCATTGCCATCTCCAGCGGTTTCGACACGTTCAGCAAGGCAAGCTATCAGCAAATGGTGCAAGCGGCCCAAGAGTCCGAGACAACGATCTACACGATTGGTTTGACTCGGCTGATACAGAGGGACGCCGCCGTTTACGGATCCGCCGCACCCTTCGCGCGGATCGATTGGAACAGCGCGGAGCAGCAACTGGAAGCATTGGCGAAAGCATCTGGGGGCCGCGCCTACGTGCCGGACTCCGATCTGGAAGTCCCGGCGATTTATGACGACCTTATGGAAAACCTGCGCGTCCGGTACGTGATCAAGTATGTGTCGTCCAACACGGCGACGATCGGTCCACCGCGAAACATTCACGTTGAGCTGGTTGATCCGAACACGGGTGGACCGCTGAAGATCCATGACGCCAACGGCAAGATCGTAGCAGCGAAAGTCTATCTTCAAGCGAGCTACACACCGAAGAGCGCAACAAGTGATTGATAGCTTAAATGTAGGAGGACAAAATGCGATTTACACGAATCATTATTGGGCTGTTTCTTCTCATGTTGGTGGCAGGCGATGCCATGGCGCAAAAAATAACCACTGACTTCGACCCCAGGGCAAATTTCCCTCAATACAAAACATTTATGTGGATCAGGCCTCCCAAGGTCGCGATGGACCCGTTCATGGAGCAGCGCCTGGTAGAGGCGATAAACGCGGCGCTCGCGGCGAAAGGATGGCAGCAGGTGACAGAAGGTGCTGACGTCGGAATCGTTGCTCACGTTGCCACGCGAGAACAGCACACACCGGAAACTTTCTACAACGGATTTGGTGGAGGTTGGGGCTGGCATCACTGGGGCGTTGGTTTCGGCGAGGCCTATACGACAGACCACCCGTACGAGGTAGGCACGTTGGTAGTGGATATGTTTGACGGTCACACAAAACAGCTCATTTGGCGCGGAGTGGCCACCGAGACGTTGTCTGAGAAGCCGGATAAGGACACTAAGAAACTGAACAAGGCGGTCGAGAAGTTGTTCAAGGACTTTCCACCGAGGTGATTTCACAACGCTCGCGACGAAGCGAGCGCGTGCGGCAATCGCTTTTTACAGATCAATCATTCAGACCGTGAAAGCGTTACAGGAGGAGATGTCATGAGCGTTGCATCAGCAGCTTCCGTTCCGAGAATAGTAAAAAAATCTCTAACGTGGTCAATCGTGCTTAGCATTCTGATGATTGTCGCCGGCCTGCTGTCCATCATCGTGCCCCCGATCGCCGGGATCGTAGTGACTGTATTTATCGGCTGGTTGCTGGTTTTCAGCGCCGGCGCGCATTTCGTATTCGCTTGGCACGCGCGCGCCACGCGCGGGGCAATCTGGGAGGTATTGGTGGGCATTCTTTATCTCTTGGTAGGCGGATACATGCTGATAAATCCCGTTTTAGGGATCGTTTCTCTCACTTTCGCCGTGGCCGTCTACTTCGTCGTGGAAACGGTGCTGGAATTCGTTTTGTCCTTCCGGCTGCGGCCAATGCCCGGGTCGGGGTGGCTGCTGTTTGATGGAATCGTTACCGCGATCCTGGCCGTCATTATCTTTGCGACCTGGCCATTGAGTTCCGCGTGGGCGGTCGGAACGCTCGCGGGCATCAGCATGTTGTTTAGCGGGGTGGCCCGCTTGATGCTCTCACTGGCAGCACGGCGCGCAGTTACTGAATTGCCCTGAGCTCCTGCGAGAAGCGACGTCGCACCGAGTTACCGTCGAGGAGCCGTGACGTTGTAAAGGTGCCGCAGGTGGAACATCATGACCGACGGTAATGACGCACAAGGTGTTCAGCCTTCGCGAGTGCAAGTTTTCGGGCGGACTGGGTGTGCCGCTGCGTACGCGATCCGCGACTTCCTTCATCGCTGCGACGTGCCTTTTGAGTGGGTCGAGCTAAAAACAGATGAACAGAGTCGCGCAATCGGCGTGGACAACATCAACGATCCGCGGCTGCCAGTCTGTGTGTTTGCAGATGGCGCGAGAATGCAGAATCCTACGCTGCGCCAGATCACCGAAAAGCTCGGGTGGTTTCGCGATCCGTCGCGCTCCGAGTACGAGGTGGCTATCTACGGCGCAGGGCCCGCGGGCTTGAGCGCCGCCGTGTATGCTGCGTCCGAGGGCCTCGCGACAGTGCTGATCGAGCGCAGCGCCATCGGTGGACAAGCAGCAAGCAGTCCGAAAATTGAAAATTACCTTGGCTTCCCCTCGGGTATCAGAGGCGCTGATCTGGCGGAACGCGCCCGTGAACAAGCTTACCGCTTCGGAGCCGAGATTTTGCTCGCGCGCGAGGGAGTTCGCGGAGAATTTTCCACTGGCAAACGAGTGGGTTACCTCGCCGACGGATCGAAGATCATTGCACGCTCTGCCATCTGCGCCACGGGCATTAACTACCGCCGCCTCGATCTACCGGGAGAAGAGCGCTTCCACGGCGCGGGCGTATATTACGGCGCCGGCGCGAGCGAAGCATCGCTTTGCGGCAATGAACACGTTTTTATCGTCGGTGGCGGAAATTCCGCCGGCCAGGCGGCGTTGCACTTTGTGAAATTCGCGCAAAAGGTGACGATCGTCGTGCGCGACTCTTCTTTGAAGAGCACGCTCTCGTCTTACTTATTGGATCGGATAAATTCCGCGAAGAACATCGAGCTGCTCACCAATACCGAAGTCACGGCCTTGCAGGGCAACGGAGTTCTGCAGGCGATCACGTTGACGAATCGCCGGACGGGCGCGACCCAGACCTGCAATACGCGGTGGCTCTTCGTGTGTATTGGCGGTGGTCCGCACACCGAGTGGGCCAAGGGGACAGGTGTTGTACGCGACGAGGCCGGCTACCTCGTCACCGGACCTGATTTACTTGATGGCGGAAAGCGTCCTGAAGGCTGGCCTCTCGACCGCAATCCGTACTATCTCGAAACGAACGTTCCTGGCGTGTTCGCGGCGGGTGACGTGCGGCATGGTTCTGTGAAGCGATTAGCGTCGGCGGTCGGCGAAGGAGCCATGGCAGTAATGTTCGTGCATCGTTATCTGGCGAGCGGTTGAATCGGCCCCTGACGAGCCAAGCGCAAACCCCATAAGCGGCGTGTCTTAGCCGTGAATTTGGAGTAGCAATCGGTTGTGCAGCTTCATCTTCGTGTGTACCTCGCGTGCACCCTTCCTAGTCAGCGACTCGATGCAGTCACGATAAGAGGGATCAGTTCGATATTGTCCTGATGTACGGACAGCGCGTCGTGGATCCTCGCCTGTCGCAAATATTTCGAGCCCTAGCGACACATTTTTCTCCGAAAACACTGAATAGGTAAGTAGAGGGAAGTTCACGGTACAAACTCCGAAGACACGCTAGGCTTGCCCCGCAAGAATCCCGTCCGTCGCGTCTTGACGCTCGCGGCCTCTCGCTCGTCGCGATCGTTGTGGCGGGTCTCACATTCGCGGCATTGTCCCAACGAGAATTGCCGCCCTGCGCGAACGCCGGCGCGGCGAGGGCCACACGAGTCCGGAAACCAAGCGGCGTTACCAGTTGGGAATGGCCAACCAGGTTCGCAATGCGGTAGATAAAGCGAACAAACGACTGTACGGAAAGCGAGTGGCGTTACATTTTCGTGACAGTCAGGCCCCCCAAAAGCGAGGAGGTGAAAATCGCCGTCTGTAACTGATTGAAGAAGAATGAGAAGTTGGCTCCCCGGGCTAGATTCGAACTAGCAACCCTTCGGTTAACAGCCGAATGCTCTACCATTGAGCTACCGGGGAATCGGTTTGCGGCTGGTGAATCCGAACGATTTTACGATAGGGGCGTTGGTTCCGCAATCCGCGAGTTGGACTACCCTTCGAGAGCTCACGGATTTGTCCGGTTCATTCGCAGCGTCAGGCCTCATTAAGAAACACCCTCTCTAAATCTGAGGTCGTGGGCGATAATGACTTGGCGTCAATGAGGGAGGCGATTTCTCGGCGGGAGTGATTCGTTGCGTGAACATCTCGCGATTCTGGCTCTCGAGAGCGCTCTTGTCACATCGGATCTCGCGTCGAGATCGTCGATGCCGAAGCTGCCGTCGGCTCCAAGCGGAGGCAATCGCCCGAACCTCGACGCAAATCGAGTTGCAAGTGATCTGGATACTCTTGTGAGGTGCAAAGATTAATGGCTGACGGCATAATTCCTGCTTCGCAGTTTCCGAATTTACCTGAACGGATCCGCGGGCTCGAGCGGCTTTCCTACAATTTGTGGTGGAGCTGGCATCGCCAGGCGCGCAATATGTTTCCTTCGCTGGATCTGCAAGCCTGGCGCGAGAGCGACCACAATCCTTTGCGCATGCTAGCCATATTGCCGCAGCAAACGCTCGACGATGCCGCGCGCGATCCTGAATTCCTCGAGCGCTTCGACGTGGTCATGGCAGAGTTCGACGCCAATATCGCTTCGCAAACAGGTTGGTTCACGGTCGAGTACGGGTCACCCCGCTCGCCGCTCGCTTATTTTTCCGCGGAATACGCATTTCATCATTCGCTTCCACTTTACGCCGGTGGATTGGGAGTGTTGGCAGGGGACTACATCAAGG
>JBAWBE010000495.1:0-4149 GCA_049589635.1 Terriglobales bacterium | reverse complement strand
GATCCCGACTTGCCTTTCCCGGAGTCGGTAGCTGCATCGGAAATTCACAAGGCTGGACAGCAAGGCTCGACCGCCGCAAAAATTTTGTTCGCGAACATGGGATTCGGCGGCTTCATGTACCTGCTGGGCGCGGTCAACATATTCAGCCCGAATAATACGTTTAACGTGACGATTGGCAATCTCGGCAAAAAGTTACTGCTGCGCACGAGTACGAATCCAAATGTCGCCACCACAATCACCGGCGGCGCGACCCTCTTCACCGCGCCCGATGTCAGCCCAGCCTATCTCGGCGTGGGATATATCATCGGGCCCAGGCTCGCTGCTTTGAACTTTGCCGGCGGCGTGCTGGCCTGGGGACTGCTTGTTCCACTTCTAACCTTCACGATCGGTCCTTATATTCAGGCGTCGTTGCCGGCCGGCCAATCCATTGCGTGGCCGCTGCTCGCGACCTCCATTTATTTTTCGATTGTCAGGCCGATTGCCGTGGGAGGCATGCTGGTTGGAGCGTCCTACACGCTTTTCAAAATGCGCAAGCAACTTGCGCTCGGCATGGGACGCGCCGTTTCCGACTTGAAGAAGTCGGCTAGCGCTCATGCCGCGACTAATCGCACCGAAAGAGATCTCCCGGCAAAGGCCGTGTTTGCCGGGATCGTCGTCGTCTTCGTCGCCATGATTCTGCTCTATCATTACTTCATCGCGGGCGCCGGAACGTTGTCCTCTTCGCGCGTGCTTGCCGGTTCGCTGGTCGCTGCGGGCGTCATGATCATCGTCGGATTTTTCTTCGCCGCCGTTTCCGGAAACCTGGTGGGCATGATCGGGTCGTCCAATAATCCCGTGTCCGGCCTCACGCTTTGTACGCTGGTGATTGCCGCGCTACTCATGGTCGCTCTCGGAGTCTCAGGCACGGGCGGCGTTGCAGCCGTGCTGGGAGTCGCTGCCGTCGTTTGCGTTTCGTCCGCCGTAGCGGGCGAGATGCTTCAGGATTTAAAAGTCGGTCACATTCTCGGTGGCACGCCCTCGAAGATGCAGATCGGCGATCTTCTGGGAATTGTGGTTGCGTCTCTCGTTCTTTTCTTCCCGATCGCGATTCTCGCGAAAGCGTATCACTTCGGCAGCGCCGCGCTTCCGGCTCCGCAGGCGGGGTTGATGGCCATGCTTTCCAAGGGCATCGTCGGCGGCGACATGGCGTGGCCGCTGGTGATCGTCGGCATCGTACTTGGTCTGGGCATGATCATGATCGAAGTAAAAAGCGTGATGCTGTTCGCGGTCGGCATGTATCTGCCGCTCGGAACGACGTTCGCAATTTTCCTCGGCGGAATTATTCGATGGATCACCGACAAACTGCGCGACCGCTGCGGCTACAACGATGCGCAAAAGGCGCGCGTGGAAAATGCTGGGGTTTTGACAGCTTCCGGAATGATTGCGGGCGAGGCTTTGTGCGGGCTAGTGATCGCCAGCCTCGTCGGGTCGGGGCACAATGTGACGCTGCTGAACTGGAATCCCGAAAGCGTTGGGCCTATGGTGCTGGCATTGGCCGCTCTGATCATTCTGGCGATCACGATGGTAGCCGTCCCGCTGGCGAATGCGGGAAGGCCGGAAGATCCTGCGCCGCCGACCGCGATTATGTGATCGCGTTTTGCGAGGCGTCTGAGCCTCGCAGCGATCATCCCGAACGAGTGAGGGATCTCTGGACGTCAGAAGTCAGATTGCAGAAGTAAATCGGAATGATTCTGGTTTTACTTCTGCATTTTTGACGTTTACTTTTGTATTCTTTCTATCGTGTCGATCTCCGAAAATATTGGTGAGGTACGTTCACGGATAGAAGCTGCCGCCGGGCGCGCTGGCCGCAATTCGTCCGCGATCACGCTGATGGCGGTCAGCAAAACATTTCCTGTGGAATCAGTGCACGAGGCTCACGCGGCCGGAGTTCGTGTATTCGGAGAGAATCGCGTGCAGGAGTTTATGCGGAAGGCTGATGCTGTGTGTGGCTTGGCTGGTGCCGAATGGCACTTGATCGGACATCTGCAATCGAACAAGGCGGCCAAAGCTGTGGAGTTGTTCGATGCGGTCGATTCCATCGATTCGATGAAGCTGGCGGAGAAGCTGAACGCGGACGCGAAAAAGATAGGTAAGACGCTGCCGGTGCTGATCGAGATCAACGTGGGCGGCGAAGAGGCGAAGAGCGGCATTGGTTTGGGCTCGGGGGAGTTAAGCCGAATTCTGATCAACGCGGAAACGTGGAAGAATCTGGCGGTACGCGGCCTGATGACTGTGCCTCCTTACACCGAGGACCCGGAGGGCGCGCGTCCTTATTTCCGGAGGGTGCGCGAGATTCGGGACAAGATTGCTGGGCGGAATTTGCCGGGCATTTCCATGAATGTACTTTCTATGGGCATGTCACACGACTTCGAAGTCGCGATTGCAGAGGGATCGACTTGCGTGCGCGTCGGGACGGCGATATTTGGCGTGCGGGAAACGCGATAACCGCGCGGGCCGCCGGGGTATGGAGGGAAAGCTTTATGGACCCAGCCGCAGCAAAGCGGTTCTTGATTTCCAAGGTCATTGACGAAGCAGCGTTCGAGCATATCTCGCTCACCGATATCGAAAAAAAGATGCTTCAGTTCAGCGAGCTTCATCCGTCGCTCCCAAACCTTTATGAGGTGAACGAGGAGTTTGAGCGTGACTACGATGCCGATGAGTATGAAGACAAAATCAAGAGTTTGCTGAAGAATGCGCGTGAACGGGACGGGACGGCGGCAGCGAGCGTAGAGCAGGAATGGGAAGATGCACTTGATGCCCTAAAAGGAGAAGATCACTACCTATTGGTAATGGTTCATCAGGCCTTTGGCGGCAGTCTGCGGTCAGGCGGGACGCCTCAATCCCTCCGCATAGCACTCATAATCGGTCTTCTCGCGCTTTTCGTTTTGGTGGGCCTGCTGAGATCGCATCACTTATGGTGATCGCCATTCGCGAAACAGCAGCCGGCGTAACCTTTGCAGTGAAGGTTCACCCACATGCCAAGAAGAATGTCATCACAGGCGAAGTCGGCGAGGCGCTCAAGGTTTCGCTGACGGCTTCGCCTGTGGATGGGAAGGCGAATGCGGCTTGCATTGAATTCTTTGCCAAACTTTTGAAGGTGCCGCGGGCTTCGGTTAGTATTGCGTCCGGCGCGGCCAGCCGGAAAAAGGTGATAAGGGTCGAGGGATTCACCGGACCTCAAGTGCGGGAGAGGCTGGGACTCTAGCGGCATTTTCGCGGGCGTGGCGCCCGCGCCACACTGGCATCAGGAGCTACTTTGACGTTTGCTGAACGCTTCGAGGAAATTCGCACCGGCTTCGAGCGGCCGTTCTGGATCGCCAATCTCACGGAGATCTTCGAGCGCCTCTCTTACTATGGTGCTTTCGCCTCGCTTGCGCTTTACCTGCAAGAGCGGCTGAATTTTTCTACCGAGCAAACGGGCACGCTGACGGGCATCTTCGGCGGAATGGTTTGGTTCCTCGCGATCTTTGGCGGCGCCGTCGCCGATCGCATCGGATTCCGTCGCGCCCTCTCGACCGCTTACCTCATCCTGGCGCTCGCTTATTTTCTGATTGGATCGATTGCGGCGCCCTGGCTGGCTCCGGTGCGCAACACGGTTCCGCTGGTTCTGTTTGTGGGCGTGATTCTCGCGCTACCCGCCCTCGGCATCGCGATGGTCAAGCCTTGCGTGGTCGGCACCACGGCGCGCGCATCGAAAGAAAACGTGCGCTCGATTGGCTATTCGATTTACTACACGATGGTTAACATCGGGGGCGCTGCTGGGCCATTTCTTGCTTCGTGGGCGCATCGGAAATTTGGCGTTGAGAACGTCTATCGCCTGGCCGCGCTGAGCGTGTTCGCCGCATTTTTCGTCGTGCTGATGTTTTTTCGCGAGCCGCGCAAAGCTGGTGACGCGCCTCCACCGTCGATTGCCACCGTGGCCCGGAATTTTTGTGTGGTCGTTGGAAAAGCGTGGCTGGTCTTGCCGGTGCTAGTTGTGGCTCTTTTCCTGCGCATCGCTGAGATTTTTTACTCGAATCTGAATGTGCCGTGGTGGGTTTGGGTTGCCTTGCTGGCGCTTGTGCTGGCAGGGATCAGCCGGTTCATGTGGTTCCTCGTGCTGTTCACGGG